>NZ_JADPEX010000061.1:0-1757 GCF_015668065.1 Ruminococcus sp. 1001713B170207_170306_F1
CATAGGTAATTGCGAAACAAGTTCGCAATCCTGACTAAAAAGCGGTAAGAATCCTGCAACGCAGGATTCTTAAGATGAAAAATAGGTACTTCTAAATTTAAACATGACTAAAAGACTTCCCAGATAAACTGCGAAGAAAAGATTGTATGCATATTAATAATCAGGCAATCAAAGGCTTCAAACTCCGGATGTATTGGTATTGATGAATCTTATCAGCGACAAGTACAGTAACAAGCTGGGTAATTCCTGCAAGCAGTAAATCAGCATGAAGTGTTTTCTCATTCTGTGTTTTACGATCTGCAATGCAGAAACTATCTTTGAAATAGTTGATTGACTTTTCAACATTTACACGGATCTTATAAGTATCCTCCCATTCCTGTGAGCCGCGTTCTACACCAGGATAGGCACGAAGGTTCTTTTCAGGATAAATGTAGATCATTCGTCCGCAGGAAGAAGATGTACATGGATTGTCACAATGGCATACGCGACGTTTTGACTTGTCGGCAGGATTGTATTCCCATTTCATTTTTGGACATACAAACTTCATGGTAGGAAGTTTGCTCCGCAAATGGGATCTGCTTCCTTCACGCCGCATCGGAAGTGATGGATCGTGAGGACAGCAGGGAATACCGTTTTCATTGACAGTATAGTCGATTCCTTCCACAGAAAGCTTTGTTTTTAAAGGGATAAATGCTTTTTGAAAGCCAATTTCTTCAAAGAGGGATTTGTAAATGTTAATGGCATCAAACGCAGCATCTCCAAGAAACGTCTTTGAATTTATTAAAGGATGTTTCTGGAAAAAGTCAATTAAAACTGGAAGAAGTGCTTTCGAATCGGCAAGGGATTTATCCTCATCCGGTGAATCTGATTTCTTCCCTACAACGATATCAGGATGTTTTTTTAGAAAGTCCTTGTTGTAGAAAGTGATGTCACGAACAATACCAAGCCCGTTCGTAATAATGCCAAATTTATAGGCGTAACAGAAATGTCCATTGATGTACATCTGCTGGATTGCCTGATTGGAAGCCGCATGAGTTGGCATAGAGCCATAAGCAGCTTTATAAGGATCATAGGAATCATCAAGGTTATGGGACTTTTTGAAAGCCTTTAGCTGCTTGATAATACGGTTGGCATATTTGGGGTTATTTTCTGTCACCCATGCTTCAATGCCAGAGGTATCAAAGATTGTCATGGAAGCAAGGGTAGGATCAAGCCTTTGGCAAATCGGTTCGGTCAGATCAACAAGATGATCGAACATAGATTGTAAGTCCGATAAAAAATCCTGTTTGAAACGTGTAAATTTGGAACCATCCGGAACAACATCAAAACCGCAGAAATCACGCAGTTCCTGGGAAAATTTCAGAAATACAATCAGGAGTGTGTCCGTCGGGATTGAGAAAATACGTTGGATAAGAAGTGACTTAAGCATTGGATAAAGCTGATGTTTGCGAGGTCTTCCGGTACTGGCGTAAAAATGAGAAATAAAAGAAACAGGAACAATTTCATCAAGGTTAATGGCTTCATCAAGAAGCGAAAGGAACTGATATTTGTCGTTGTCGAATTTATTTTGACAATCTTCAAAAATTTCTGCCAAAGTGAGCTGTTTATATGTTATCATGTAGGTATATCTCCTTTAGGTGGATTGGTTAATTAGTTTCTAGGCAATTCTATTTTACCATAAACCTTGAGGAGATATTTTATTTTAACAACAAAAAAATGCCGTATTTATGCGGCTTTTGGCGTTTCGCAAACGCCTA
>NZ_JADPEX010000062.1:0-1641 GCF_015668065.1 Ruminococcus sp. 1001713B170207_170306_F1
CCCTTAATTTATGCGGGTTTGAAGCACCTGAAATAGTAGTTTGACCCCCATTTGACCCCCGGTTAGTATTTTGTATGTTATCAGTAGTATTCTTCATAATTTTCCTTTATTCTTTTTCTGGCACCGCCGGAACTTTTCCCTCATCGTATTTTGCAGCAAATTTTCTAAATTCATCTGCCACATAATCCTGTTCCAGATGTGTATAATAGTTCGTCATATTTACGCTTGTATGTCCCACAATCTTACTCACCGTAAATGGAGACATATTAGACTCATTCAGTTTGGTGACGAACGTATGCCGAAATTTATGGGGATATACCTCATAAAGACGAGGTTCCCTATTTTCTTTTTCAGCTAATTCGATCTCTTTTTTTTCAATTATGCTTATAATACGTGAACATTCCGCGTTTGCATATTGAGGAAGAAAAACCCCTCCTGGTTGTGTTGTGAATACCAGATCCGGAAAATCTTTGAGGAAAGGATTTTCCTTTCCCCATGATGATCCGCTTTTTTCTTTATCCGCAATCTGCTTTTTCTCCCAAGAGTGAAATGCCAATTCAACACCCTCTGTCATAGGAATCCAACGATAACTTGCCTTTTTCTTAGGCGTCGTTATCTGTTTAACTGACTCTGGTTTTTCTAATCGATTTTTTCCTTCATCAAAATAAATCGTCGTTCTATTCAGTGTTTTATATACACGAATTCGATGACATTCAAAATCAATATCAGACCAGCAAAGTGCTGTAATTTCGCCAATACGCATTCCAGTATTCAAAATAATATAAAATAGTTCATAATATCTCGTGTTTTTTGCTGCATCAAGAAATGTTTTAATTTCCTCTGGTTGAAGTATTTTGCTTTCATCCTCCAATATTGGATCAACTGTTACTTTTTCGGATTTTTCTATTGCAATCCCTTTACAGGGATTCATTGGAATCATTTGATTATCTACCGCACTTTGAAGTAATTGCTTTACAATTGATAAAGTATGGACAACTGATGATTCCGCATAGCCATCGCTTTGCATTCCTTCAACCATATTGTAGATATGAGAGGGTGTGAGGCAATCAAGCCTCACAGAGCCAATAAAATCTGCACCCCGCTCAAATCCATCTACATATCCACGAACCGTATTAGCTTTAATTCGCCCAATTTTGTAAAGTTTCATCCATTCATCAAACCATTCAGAAACTTTATATTTTTTCGCTTTATCATTATAACCCAGAATATATTTTGCTTTTTCCAAATCACGTTTTTTCTTTAGTTTTGCCAAATTTCTATCATATAAATATTTGGGTTTCGGGGAACCTGGTATATAATATTTGGCTTGATAACGTCCGTCCTTCCTTTGCGAAAGTCCACTTCCTAATTCTTTGCCTTTCAAAGATTTTCCCATACTGTGTTCATCCTTTCCAGGCCAGATTTCAAGTACATCAGAATATTAACACGTTCTTAAAAAATATTCAAGTGTCCTGTTCCTCCAACCAGTGTTCGAATTTTTTTCTGTGTACAAGTGTTCTGCGCCCAATTCGGACGCAGAAATCATTTTCAGCCATTATAGTACGAACTGTTTTTTCAGATAACCCAGTTAATTCACAGGTTTCTTTTACTGAAAGAAGAAGTTTCCCATTTTCCTCCTTT
>NZ_JADPEX010000063.1:0-1604 GCF_015668065.1 Ruminococcus sp. 1001713B170207_170306_F1
CGTCAGACTGTCTAACAATTCAAAAATTCAGTCTGATGTAGACGGTATTTTTATCTTCGATTTTTTTAATACCATTTTTATCTTTGTTTTTCACATGAATTACATGTGTTCCCCTCTGTTACATCATACATTATTCAAACCTCATTACTAATTCTTCTGTTGAAAACATGCTTAATAATCGCTTAAAGTTATAAGCGATAAACATAGATGCAGCTTCTGCGTCAACATTCTCTTGTCTGCGTCGAAGAAAGAAATTATATCCGAGGCTCCTTTTTATAGTCCCAAATGGATGCTCCACGATACATCTTCTCTGTTTATAAACCTCGTTATTATTTAGTGTTTCATTATACACAGTTTCAAGAACATCTTCATGTACCCAACGCTGTATCGTTCTTCCAGATGAAGAAGTAGTGCAGTCTTTTTTATATTTGCATGAATTGCAGTCTGTACACTTATATTTGCGATACTTCATACCATTCTTCGAAGTGTTTTCAAAGAATCGTAATCTATTTCCTGCTGGGCATGTGTATTCATCAGTCTCACCATTATAGATAAACTTTTCTTTGCGAAATTCATTATCTTTTGTAGCATTATTCGCTTTAGCTTTTTTTATAAAGACATTCATTCCAGCATCAACGCATTTTTTTATCTCCGTTCCGTTATAATAACCTGTATCTGCAAGAACTGTAGAAGACTCTTTTTCTAAAAGTTCGGATGCTTTTTGTGCCATAGTATAAAGCTGGTTTTGATCATTTATATCATTAGTCGTCGAAATATCTACAACGAAATGATTCTTTGCATCTACAACAGACTGTACATTGTAGCAGATATCCAATGAACCGTTATTTTTCATCCTTCTTGAATCAGGATCTGTCAAACTCTTTTGTTCCAGTCCTTCATCTTTTAATTCCTGTTTTTGTGTAAGATACTGTTCTTTTAACTCTTGATAGGTTTTTAGTTTATCTGTAAGGTCATCTGCCGGCACCTCATCTTTAGCGATTGCCATAAGATATGCATTTATCTGAGCTTCTGCATATTCGATTTTTTTATCTAAACCGCTTTGCGTAATACAATTATGCTTGCTGTTTTGAGCATGGATCTTTGTTCCATCAATAACAATCAGTTCGCCATCAATGAGTCCCCAACCTTTGAGAATAAGGGTAAGATTTCGTAATGTATTATGAAACGCAGCATTGTTCTTCTGAACAAACCCTGCAATAGTACCATGATCAGGTGTTATGCAGTTTACCAGCCACATTAATTCAAGGTTGCGTTTTGTTTCTGTTTCCAATGCGCGGCTAGAACGAATCTTATTTAAATAACCATAGATATGAAGTTTTAATAAATCAGATCGGCGATAAGGTGATTGTCCTCGATTCCTACCGCTATACTCTATAAAACCCAGATTTTCTAAATCTAAGGATTCTACATAAGAATCTATTACTCGGACAGAATTATCCTTACTTATTAAGTCGTCTAATGAAGTGGTTATCATTCTTGTCTGATATCTATCTGTGCCAACAATATATGCCATAACGAATCCCCCTACGATACTGTATTTGGTAGTTTTATTATAGCATTTTTCTTAATTGTTAGACAGTCTG
>NZ_JADPEX010000064.1:0-1539 GCF_015668065.1 Ruminococcus sp. 1001713B170207_170306_F1
GTAGTTTCTATCTTAAGAGGGAAGCTTCCTGGTTGCAGTAAATACATCTATATTTTCCACTGGAGGACAATTTGAAGATGTGCTCGCAGTTTGCTTCCGTACTGGTAATGCAGCGGGGATTTTTGCATTTGATTACATTTTTTAAAGTTCTTGGCGGAACAGGATGATATTTTTTTACCACCTTTCCATCACGAATTACGATCAAAGTGACTCCATCGTTCAAATAACCAAGGACTTCAAGACGCTCAGGCTCTGTAAGCCCCTCTATTTTAATCAGATCTTTACAGCCGTATTTTTCACTTCTTACGGACTGCAGTAGGGCAATGGACTGCTTCTGGGAGTCCAGTTCCAATAGCTTGTAAATATCCATTCCTTTTCCAGCCGGGATATGGTCGATCACAATTCCATTTTGGATAGATTCAATCTTTAACATTACAGCACCGTCCTTCCTGTCAGCGGATCCGGGATTTCAAGCAGCGCCATAATAAGTGCCATACGGATATATTTTCCGTTTTGTACCTGGTCAAAATAAGCGGCTCTTGGATCTTGATCCACATCTGAGGCAATCTCATCCACCCTTGGAAGAGGATGAAGAACCGGCATATCCGGCTGTGCCAGACTCAGCTTCTCGCGGTTTAAAATATAGGTATCCTTTAACCGGACATAATCTTCTTCGTTAAAGAAACGCTCTTTCTGAACCCTTGTCATATAGAGTATGTCCAGTTTGGGAAGTGTTTCCTCCAGGCTGGTAACCTCTTTGTAAAAAGAATGGTTAGGCTTTAAGGTCTCTTCAATTACGTAATCCGGGATTTTAAGCTCTTCCGGGGAGATGAAGTAAAACTCATTTTCTGGATGACGTACCAGACTGTTTACAAGGGAGTGTACGGTTCTTCCAAATTTCAAGTCACCGCAAAAACCAACTGTCAGGTGATCCAGATGACCTTTTCTCTGGCGGATGGTCATAAGGTCGATCAATGTCTGGGTAGGATGATTATGTCCGCCATCCCCGGCATTGATTACCGGCACTGTGGCATACATGGAAGCGCGAAGGGGAGCGCCTTCCTTGGGATGCCGCATTGCAATGATATCTGCATAGCAGCTTACCACCCGGGCAGTATCGGCTACCGTTTCTCCTTTTGTGGCACTGGACTGTTCAGCACCTGCAAAGCCAAGGGATTTTCCGCCAAGGCTTAACATGGCAGATTCAAAGGAAAGACGGGTTCTGGTACTTGGTTCGTAAAAAAGAGTGGCAATCTTTTTCCCATCTGCCACATGGCTGTACACTTCTGGACTTTCTGCAATGCGGTCAGCCAGATCCAGAACTTTTGTAGTTTCTTCAAGGGTAAAATCAAGTGGATCGATCAAATGTCTCATAACCAGGCTCCTTTTGTTAAAAACTGATCCCGTCTGGCTCCGACGGAAATAAACTGGATTTCATGGTTCAGAAGCTGCTCCAGGATACGAATGTAAGCTTTTGCATTCTCCGGAAGCTCTTCATAGGTCCGGCAGCCCGAAATATCGCATTTCCATCCTGGAAGC
>NZ_JADPEX010000065.1:0-1476 GCF_015668065.1 Ruminococcus sp. 1001713B170207_170306_F1
GGATGAACAAAAGAAATATGAGGTGATCAAATCATTGGCAGATCATCCAGCCCCTAACAAGCAGAGAGCTGCCCTTACTCTCGGTTGTACTGTACGTCACATTAACCGTATGCTTAAAGGCTACAAAGAACATGGCAAAGCCTATTTTATCCATGGCAACAGAGGACGTAAACCAGCCAATACCATCCCCAATGAAACTCGTAATCTTGTTGTCGATTTATACCGCAACAAATACTATGATGCCAATTTTGAACATTTCACTGAGTTATTAGGAAAACATGAAGATATCTACATCTCCCCTTCAGCGGTTATGTCTATTCTCGAAGCTGAATACATTCTCTCTCCCAAGGCTACAAAAGCTAAGAAAAAGAGAATCAAAGAACAATTAAAAGCCGATAAAAAAGCGGCGAAATCTCAGAAAGAAGCGGATCAGATACAGATTAATCTTGTTGCTCTTGAGGACGCCCATTCCCGCCGTCCCAGAGCCGCTTATTTCGGTGAACTGCAGCAAATGGACGCAACTCCCTACGAATGGATCCCCGCTCAGATATGGCATCTGCATCTGGCTATAGATGATGCTACAGGAAGGATTACCGGCGGTTGGTTTGATACCCAGGAAACTCTGAATGGCTATTACCACGTTTTCCATCAGATTCTCACAACTTACGGTATCCCCTACAAGTTCTTTACAGACCGCCGTACTGTTTTCACCTATAAAAAGAAAAACTCCCCATCTATCGATGAGGATACCTATACACAGTTTGCCTATGCCTGTAAACAGCTTGGGGTTGAACTGGGATCAAGCAGTGTGCCTCAGGCAAAAGGACGTGTAGAACGCCTGAACCAGACGCTACAGTCGCGCCTGCCAGTCGAGTTGAGACTTGCAGGCATAACGACCATAGACGCTGCCAATGAATTCCTAAACTCCTACATAAAGGAATTCAATGAGAAGTTTGCCCTTCCCCTTCATGGTATCAAGTCTGTGTTCGAAGTGCAACCCAAAATTGAAAAAATCAACCTGATTCTTGCAGTTTTATGCGAAAGAACGGTAGATACCGGACACTGTTTAAGGCATTCCAATAAATACTACCGTATGATTGACAGCAGAGGCAATCAGGTCCACTACCGAAAAGGAACAAAGGTAATGTTTATTCAGGCTTTTGATGGCAGTCAATACTGCTGTGTAAATGACAAAGACATCTATGCACTGGAAGAAATACCCGAGCACGAAACAAAATCAAAAGACTTAGATATAGACTATACTCCGCCAAAACCAAAGAAGCCCCGCATTCCACCAATGAACCACCCCTGGCGTCGTCAACAGTTTGGAAAATTTGTCAAACAGCAAGAACACCACCAGAATGATCAAGATACAAAAATTGCCTGAGGAATGAAGCACATCAATATAACAAGCCCCAGCAAAAAGCCGGGGCTAATACTTCAATTATTTTAGGACATTTTCAAAAACGCTTGACA
>NZ_JADPEX010000066.1:0-1426 GCF_015668065.1 Ruminococcus sp. 1001713B170207_170306_F1
AGGCTCCATTCCTGCTTCTCGTAGTTATAAGACATATGCATCTTACAAATACAGTTTTTATGCTGTTCCTTAAATTTCTGAAACAATTCTTCCTTTTTCTGATTTACCTGGTCTTCCAAATATTCTGCACTTTTTTCATACTGGTAATCTGATACTATATGGCAGGCACAGAAGCCGAAGTTATCTTCCCTTAATAAAGGATGATTCTGTTCACAATTTTTCTTATGCCATGGACACCGAAAAACGACATTATCATTTTCAAAGCAGAATGTTTCCTCCAGGTAATCTATATCGTTAATACATTTTTCCCAACTCACGTATAGACCACAGCCAGACATAAATGCTTTCTTTTCCAGATAATCTTTGGTATATATAAAACCGCCGCATGAATTTTCAAGTGGTGACTTTCCCAGCCTTCCGTTTCCGATTCGAACATAGTCCGGATAGTGTTCCGCCGTATATCCTTGAAGAAGCAGCTCCTGTGTCAACAAATTGTATTCGTATCCCTCGGACATTTTCTTCTCCTCTTAACAAAAGATACGGCAGGAAATTCCCGCCGCATCTCGTTCCTTATCATTTAATTTTCCTCATCCATACGGATTGTTGTAACTAACATTTTCAGACTGCCTTGAAGCATAATAAATTTATCCTCTTCCCTGCAGTAATAATAGACCTTATCCGTTAAAAACTCCTTTTGGAATGTCATTCTCGAATTGGAAGTTCTTAATAAATTCTCAAGTTCTTCTAAGCTGCAAAGTTTTGAGCTGTGTATCAGGGCTTCATGCACACTGCTAAATACCACATAAAAATCCCCATCCATTAATTCCACCAGTTTTTTTATCACTTCTGGATACAGGACTGCCACAGCTCCATTTGTGAGTCCTTTTACGCTAAGACAGATTCCCTCCTTCTTTTTTTTATCCGAAATAAAATAGGGATCCACATTCATGAAGTCATCACCAGCATACCCCGGAGTGTACATCATTTTTTTGAAATCATAGATTCTTGGAGACAATATACGATAACTGTTTAAAAGAGCATCGTGTAAAACATCGTCTTTTTCCAAGCCCCATGTTTCCAAATATTCCGATCTGACTTTCAAATATGTAATCCCATTCTTCAAGGTTCCTGCATGCACATATAACGTGATTGCAATGTCCCCCATTGTTTTATATACGGCATTTTTCAGTTCATGCCTGTGTTTTTCCAGGTTCAAAAGCCCCAGAAAGAGATGTTCCCTGACTTTTTCATAGTCATTCAGATATCTGGTATTTTCCATATTTCCCACTCTATCCAGGTCACACTTCACCCTTGCTTCTATGTTTTTCATAGAAGTTCCTTCTACATAATCCTGGTAAAGTTCTTCCACAAAAATCCCGCAGATGTCTTTTCCGGAATCCGTTTCAGCGCAGACTACAAATAACCG
>NZ_JADPEX010000067.1:0-1420 GCF_015668065.1 Ruminococcus sp. 1001713B170207_170306_F1
CATCTTAAGAATCCTGCGTTGCAGGATTCTTACCGCTTTTTAGTCAGGATTGCGAACTTGTTTCGCAATTACCTATGGAGTAATTATTTACATTCTTTGTTTTTTCGAAGAATCCAGCCTTACTTATTTTTTTAATTTCTTCTGTAACAGTATCTCCGATTTTATCTACAGAAACACCATCCAGGTAATCCTCATATAACTCTTCCGTATGGATTCCACATACTTCTTTCCCTTCTGAACTTACACGACATTCCACAAATAAACGGTCTCCATTCTGAGCCATTCCCTCTTCATCTTTTGCTTCAAAATAAATTCGCTCTTCTTGCAGATTTAAAGCATCTAACAGATACGCTCTTAAGTTTTCGACAAACTTCTCATAACTTAAAATTTCACTCATAGTATTTTCATTTCCTTTCGTTAGGATTATACAGATACTGCTTACCACTTAACTATTACACAGCCTTATCTACCTTTCTAATAATCAGTGCGCTTCCTTTAAATTAACCGTAGTAAAGTTAACCTTTACTTTTTCCATATATACAGAAAGCTTATCTTCGATTCTGCTATAGTAGTAGAGTTCTTCTGACAATGAATCTTCATACCAAATACCATTATCATAGTCGGTTTCCATTATATGGAGTTCATCCTTAATATCTTCTAAATTACTCTCATTTACACTGTAAATTGAACTTTCGTTTCTGCTTGTAAATAAAATGTACAAATCACTTTCCATAAGCTGTGCCAGTCTTTGAAGGACACCAGGGAAAAATACGGAAACCGCTCCATTTTCTTTTGCATTGGTGCAGAGCTGAACCCCCATAACTTTATCACTTTTCGATAAGCAAAATGCTCCATTGTCCATAAAGGATCCTCCCGACTTGTTCTTACCATTTGTATAAATGAAAGGGGGTGTCATCTGGCAGGTATTTTTTAACGCCTCTTCCATAACAGCCTCTTTTGTCATTTTCCATTGCTTCAAATGCTGATTTTTTATCTTCACACAAAAATACTCGTTCGTATTACTAAGCATCATATACACGACACAAGCGATATCTCCAACATCCTTATGCACTGCATCTTCCAACTCAAGCGAATGCGCTTTCTTGTTTAGCGGTTTTACAAAAAGGTATTTTCTGATTTTTTGGTAACTGTCTGGAGTCATCTCGCCCTCTAACATGCCAACCGTTTTCAGTTTCTCGATTTCATCTTGTACAGAATATGAAATTGACTCCATCGAACTCCCTTCCATACAACGCTCATATAAATCTTTCACGTCAATACCGCACAGTTGTTTTCCACTTGAATTTTCAAATGCCTCCACAAATAAGCGATCCTTATTATCTATGGCTTTCTTTTTAAAAAATATTTGCTGTTCCTGTAAATGCAAAGCATTTAAAAGCTGTTTTCTTAATACCTCAAC
>NZ_JADPEX010000068.1:0-1341 GCF_015668065.1 Ruminococcus sp. 1001713B170207_170306_F1
TGGTGCTAGAATATAAATAGTACAAGTCAAAATGAGAATCCCTAATTACAAATTTTATGGTACTATGTAGTTACCGCACTGAAGGAGGATCTCATTATGGCAAAGCACTATGACAAACAATTTAAATTGGATGCAATCCGGTATTATCATGATCACAGAGAATTAGGATTGCAGGGTTGCGCTTCAAACTTAGGAATCAGTCATCAGACACTGTCTCGCTGGCAGAAAGAACTGCGTGATACCGGAGACATTGAGAGCCGTGGTTCTGGCAACTATGCTTCTGATGAAGCAAAGGAAATTGCACGTTTAAAGCGTGAACTACGTGATGCGCAGGATGCACTTGATGTATTAAAAAAAGCCATCAACATTCTGGGAAAATGACGGAAGCCATTTACCTCGAAGTTACTGAGAGGGCAGAAGCAGCCCACAAGGCTAAACGCCGTGTTTCTGTCTCCGGAATGTTGAAAATACTTGGCGTTTCACGTTCTGGCTATCGCGCATGGTTGAAACATGTTCCTTCCAATGCTGAAAAGCGTCGGGAATCAGTAAAAGCCAAAATCAAGGATATTTACGATAAATCTAAACAGAATTACGGTGCTCCCAAAATCACACAAGTGTTACGCAAAACAGGAGAAACTATTTCTGAGCGTACTGTTGGGCAGTACATGAAACAAATGGGCATTAAGGCTCAGTGGGTAAAGCCGTGGACAATCACCACAAGAGACTCCGATTTCAGTAGCAAACTTCAAAACATCCTTGATGAACAATTTAATCCAGAACGGCCAAATGCAGTTTGGTGTTCTGACATTACCTATATCTGGACGATAGATGGCTTCGTCTATTTGACCAGTATTATGGATTTATATTCCAGAAAAATCATTGCCTGGACATTGTCAAATACATTGGAAGTGTCCTGCGTGATTGAAACAATAAACAAAGCCAAGGCAAAACGAAAAATTGAAGAACCATTGATTATGCATTCCGATCGCGGCGTACAGTATGTTTCAAAGGAATACAAACGTGTCACTGCAAACATGCAGTGCAGTTATTCTAAAAAGGCTTATCCATGGGATAATGCCTGCATTGAATCATTTCATTCACTGATCAAGCGCGAATGGCTGAATCGCTTCAAAATCCGCGACTATAATCATGCATATCGCTTGGTATTCGAATATCTGGAGGCATTCTATAACACCAAGCGAATCCATAGTCATTGCGATTACATGTCACCAAATGACTACGAAGAACTATACCGTAGATTGCAACAGAACGAAGAGCCAATGGCAAGTTAAGATGGGGAAAACCTCATTTTAACTTGTACTAAATCTTGACATAGTACCA
>NZ_JADPEX010000069.1:0-1336 GCF_015668065.1 Ruminococcus sp. 1001713B170207_170306_F1
CCAGTAGCCGATACGGTATCAAGAAAAACCTATACGGGTGCAGATGTGGACTGGTATGTAAAGGCAGAGGATATTGTGTTGAAGAATAAAGGCAACCAGAACGCAGGTAGCCCACAGAACCCTACACCGCAGGGACAGCCGAAGAAATAAAAGTGATGTATTTGTCTTAATTTTGATTGACACGAACAATGCGGAGTGATATATTTATCTCATAAAGATACAAAAACATCTCATTTGAAAGGAGAGATAAATATGTCAAAGAAACAAATTAAAAAAATTATTTTTATGGGGGTAGGGTGTGCTTTATTGCTTATTGTTGGTACAATCTACTCCCTATTATACAATGATGGACGCTGGGTCAAAAATATGGATATGTCGGAATATGTATTTTCTTACAAGGATATTCCTATGTTAGTAATTGGAGCTTTAATAGCACTATATGCTATCTATATAGTAATTATCTGCTTTAAAAATGTCTTTTCAAAAAACAGCAGGGAAAAACGATATTCAAGAACAATTTCTCCTTACTGGGGATTTTGTGGAATGTTTGGTTTTCTGGGGTTTGGCGGATTTTGGACATACTATAAATTTGGAGAAATATTTCCTTTTGCTTTTTTCATATTTTTTGGTTTTTTCAGTTTTTTCTTTGAAGGTAAACTTTCTCATATCTTAGAAGATGAGCTTTTTCAAGAAAATAAACGTAAGGCACAATTAGAAGCCTACAAGATAGGTTTTAAACTATTATTTGTAGTTATCTGGCTTATGGCAATAGGTATGTTTTCCCGTAATGTTGAGTGGTGTGCAATATTTATGCTGATTTCTGTTTCACTTATCTATGCTCTTGTTCTTTTTCTTAGCAACTATTTATTATATCGTTATGAAAAAAGGGAATAAATTATGGAAGCAAAGTTTGTATGTAATTTAAAAAAATATCGTGTAGCACAAGAATTAACACAAGAACAACTCGCTGACATTGTAGGTGTTCGTCGTGAAACTATTATGAGATTAGAAAAAGCACAATATAATCCGTCACTTAAATTGGCAATAGATATTTCAAGAGCTGTAAAAGCTCCGATAGAAGATATATTTATTTTTGAATAAAGACAGTTTAAAGCAGTTAGTCTTAGGATTGACTGCTTTTTTCATATCCAGAAAGGAGTGATTGATTTATGCGTAAGATTTGTAACAAAGGACACCGTATCAGAGCCAGCGACAAGCAACTTGTCTATCACTTTTCCATAGGGACGCTTCTGTTTGTATTCGTAGCGGTTCTTTTGCTACTGAATACGAAACAGCTCATGCGTACCGATTGGGAGCATTTCAGCTTGTTAGAGAA
>NZ_JADPEX010000006.1:0-145687 GCF_015668065.1 Ruminococcus sp. 1001713B170207_170306_F1
TGAAGACCGCATAGCCTTGTTACATATGCAGCAAAAAGAGGTAAATACCTCTGTTGTTTCTCTCGAGTCTCAGATACGTCATCTTCGAGAAATGCTAAAATATGCCAAACAATATCAGAAAAATAAAATTTACGATGACCATTATAAAAGTTCCAAAGATCCGGATCGTTATTTCCGTAAATATGAATCTCAAATTATTCTTTTCGCTGGTGCTGAACATATTTTACAGGAAAATGGTATAGACCTGAAACATCTTAATTCCAATAAGTTACAAGAGCAAATTGCAGATCTTATTTCCAGAAAGGAATCACTAAATACTCAATACGTTTCTTTTAAGCAAGAAATAAAAGAGTTGGAATTGATACATCAAAACCTGTCCAAATATCTCAAACAGGATGCTCCTAAAATACAAAGATCTTCTCATAACAAACTTCCTTCTTTGTAAAACCATAATAATAGGCAGCGATTTCACTCGCTGCCTAAATTTCCGTTAAACCGATATCCTACACCGCGCACCGTTTGTATATATACCGGATGTCCAGGATCATCTTCTATCTTTTCTCTAATGTTGCAGATATGTCGCATAACAACATTGTAATCACCCGAATAGGGTTCATTCCAGATTATATCATATATTTGTTCTTTACTAAACACTCTTCCAGGACTTCGCATTAATAAATGCAAAATTTCAAACTCTGTAAAAGACAAATCTATTTTTTTCTGCTTTCGGAATAATTCTCTTGTGGCTAATAAAATAACAATATCTCCATAATGTATTTTCAATGGATTTATATTTTTTTCATCACAATATATATTTCGTCCGGTTTTCAAAGCAGCAAGAACAGACTCTATCATTTCTTCTTCACTATCTTTAAACGATAATAATAATATTTTTCCTATGTTTTCACTCCCTCTAACAGATGTTTCTTCATCTAATTATAAACTTCTTTTCTGCGATATATAAAATAAATAACTGGAACAATCAATAATAGCAGAATGGAGTACGATATTATTAAAATAGGAACTGCGCAAAACACTTTTCCTCCGATTTCATACAAGTTAAAAAATTTAACTACCTGATTCATTTGAAGCATTTGATCTGGAAGAAGTCCCAAAATTTTATTTAATAATGGTAGACTTGTTCCTGATAAAAATGATGGAAGAAAAATAAAAATAAAAGGCACGATTACCGCTATTACTGATGAGTTTGTCTTCGCAGAAACCAACATAGTTAGAGATTGCATAAATAAACATCCCAGATATCCACCAAGAACTATCAAAATATATTCCTGAGCATTCGTGATATTATAAATACTCTTCCACCCACTCATACTAGACTGTATGGGACAATTTGCTCCGTCTACACCAAGAATTCCCAAAACAAGCATAGTGTATAACAACATAACCGCCCAGTAAATAGCCGTTATTATGATTGCTCCTGCTTTCACTTTTGCCCATACAGCCTTATTTCTGCCATAATAAGAAGAATAAAAAACTGCATTCGCTTTCAGCTGAAATTCACCTGAAAAAATACCTGCACAAAGGAAACCTAAGACCAATGTCAAAATCATAATTATTGAGGGTGAATATTGAAATAAGTTTTTCCATCCCGCTTGATAATCATAATATAAAGGGGTTTTCATTTTTTCATACGCTCTTATTAAATAACTTTTTTCCTTTTCAGAAAACTGATCCTTTCCATCAGTTTCTAACCAATTTTTCAAATTTTTGATACGATTAGAATAAAAATCTACTGCTTCATCAGGAGAAAGAGAATCTGCCAGATAATAATTATAATCGTTAAACTCTCCATAATCACAATTTAGTAAATCCCTTATATCCATGAAACCCTGTCTTTGACTATATGCTATATCATTCTGTCTAAAATCATTCGACTTAGCTTCCGGTGTCTGTGAAATCCTGACATTTTCTTCAATAATTTTTCTAAGCACATCCTCTGTCAGTTCTCCTGACCATTCTTTTTTCAACTCACGAACCTTTAACATAGCCGATATTCCACTTTCCGCATCACCATTACGATTCACATATTTATTATCCCCGATGATAAAAGACAAGACTACTGAAATTACAATAAAAATAAATATCAGCGCAACCTTACTTCCTTTTTTTGAAAAAACTTTTTTTATTTCATAATACGTCATAATCATCACCTGTTTTCTCTCCGAAATAATATAAGAATATGTCCTCCAAAGCCATCGTTTCCTCTTTCGCATTATAGTGTGGAGATTTTTCAGACAAAATGCGTAATTCTATTCCATCCGAAAGTGTTTTCATATTTGAGACTTTAAACTGTTTTTGCCACATTTCAACTTCATTATTTGCAACTACACAACTCCATACTTTTACTGGTACTGACTGAATAATCTCTTCTTGTGTTCCTGAATGGCTAATCTTTCCATCTTTCATCAATAACACCTGGTTGGCAATGTATTCAATATCCGACACAATATGTGTTGATAATAGCACGAGACGATCCTGTGACAATTCACTGATCAGATTTCGAAAACGTATCCTTTCATTCGGATCCAGACCTGCAGTAGGCTCATCGAGGATCAAAATCTTTGGGTTATTTAGCATAGCTTGGGCAATCCCTGCACGGCGTTTCATTCCTCCAGACAATTTTTTCATTTTTCTATTCTGCATTTTAGCCAACCCAACCTGCCGCAGAAGTTCTGTTACACGCTTTCGTGCAATACTTATTCGCATTCCTTTAATTGACGCAATATACATTAAATAATCATGAACCGAAAACTCCGGATAAAATCCAAATTCTTGAGGTAAATAACCAAGAATTCTCCTATATTCGCCATCCAATGCAAAAATATCTTTTCCATCACATAATATGCTTCCCGAAGTAGGTTTAATAAGTGTGCAGAGCATTCTCATCAGCGTTGTTTTTCCAGCACCGTTGACACCAAGAAGCCCATAAACTCCATTACTCATCGTCAGCGTGATATCATCAACTGCTTTAAATCCCTGAAATTCTTTTGTTAATTTTTTCAATTCTAATTCCATAATCAAATTCCTCACATTTCTCTGATTACGACCGTTGTGTGATTTCTCGTAATTGACACCATAATAGTCTTATACACTTGCCCCATTACTCTCGTAATATCTTTCACTGCATTTCCATACTCGCCAAATACTGTAACACAAATATAAAACAGATAATATCATCATTCCACACCATATTGATGTAGATATATGCTCATAAATACTATCTTTGAGAACTACAAGCGTCCAAACAGCGATCCAAATCAGACAGGAAAATAATGTGGAAGATACATAATCATCTCCTTTACTGCAAAGTAATCGAAAACATATGCAGCATGTCACATTCATTGGCAAAATAAATTGTATTAAGATATCCATAAATGCAATCTGTAACACAAAAGTGCTGGTTATCAAAAACACACTCAATAGGCAAACATCTACCATGCCGAAGAGTAGCATTCGTGCGGCATATATATTCTTTATGGAAAAAAATGTTGCACCTTCTACTTCCATAGCCCCATTGCTTCTATTTTTCCAGAGTTCCGGAAGTATCAATATTACAAAACTCGGTGCCAAAATCCCCATGCAGCGCCTTGTATAAATACTACTGTCTGATAAGAACATTGTCATCCAAAGGATTAGTAATACTGCCCCTTGAGCAAACCACCAGTGCTTCTGTATATACGAAGCTTGCTGATATAAAAATTCTAACCATGACATATTTCTTTCGATTTCTCCATCCCAATATGCTTCTTTCGATTTTATAATGGTCTGTTGTAATTTTTTCTCATCTATATTTCTATCCTTCTGATTTTTTGCATACGCATGCAATTTTTCATCAACTGTCATCATCATTTCTTATCCCCCAGATAAACACTCAACAATTCTTTTGCTTTTCCTATCCTATATTTTACAAGAGGAAGTCCTATGCCAATAATATCTGCTACTTCTTTTAATTTCAAATCCTGAAAATAATGTAGAATAACTACTTCCTGCAAATCTTCTGGAAGTTTTTTTATTGATTCTTCTATATCTATTTTATTCTCAATTACAGCAATTGGATTTTCCCCCTTATCTGGTAACGCTTCCATCACAATATCTCTTTTTTTCTTATAACTATCCCGACATAAATTTCGAGCAATCACATACAAATAATTAGCAGTCTTTCCCAAATGATGATACGATCTAAATGATCGAAAAAAGTGTTCAAATGTTGCTTGAGTAATATCTTCTGCATCACAGTCTGTGTATGTATGTAATCGACAATAATTCCGTATAGTTGAATAGTATTTTTTTACGAATACCTCTATAGCTTCTTCATCACCGTTTTTCATTTTGTGAATCAAAAGAAAATCTGCATCCACTTCTTTCCTCCTTTTTCTACTGAAAGCACTTTCTATTATATATAACGAATAAATTGTACAAAAAGATAGTCAATACACCTACTTTATAAGCGGTTTTTTTTAACCACCAAAGCAGGCTCATCAGTTTTTTATCCTTTTTGCTTAGGAAAGCACACTACAATTTCAAAAACATTATTATTTAGAGAAGCACTGATAGAACCGCCCATTTTTACTGTTAAATTCTTTGCTATTGTGAGACCCAAACCGGTTGTTTTGCGGGAACGGGATAAATCTGTTGTATAAAAACGATTAAATATTTTGTCTATATCAGATTCATTTATGCTGTCTGTAAAATTCTGAAAAGAAAAATGGTAATTTTCATTATCATCATAAGATGAAAAATGATAATCACTTTTCCCATGTGACAAGGCATTAGAAATGATATTTTCAAAAATTCTGGTTACTGCTTTTTCATCTCCATAAAATGGAAAAGAAATCTCTGCAATACTTAATGCTGGAATTATTTTGCGTTCCTCAAAAGATTTAAAAAAGGAAACTGCAACAGAGCGTAAAACAGCATTTAAATCAAATGTAGTATAAGAAAATTCCATTTCATCAGCTTCTATTCGTGCAAATTCAAACAACTGATTTAGTAACTGATTTAAAACATTCAATCTTTCGTTTATAACAGCTGCTGCATCTAAATCTTCCTCGGACAACTCCGGCGATTGTAGAAGCATTTGGGTATATCCTTGAATAGCAGTCACAGGTGTTCTAAGATCATGAGCTAAATTTGTAATTGTTTCTTTGATTGCCTCATCCTTTTTTTGTAATGAATATACTTGTTTGTGGTAAACTCGAAGCAATTCATTTAAAGCATTTACAAGATCGGTTATATCGGAAGAAGGAAAATCTAATGTCAATTCCGCATGGGTAAATGAATGTAAAAGTGCTTGCAATTTCTGGCTTAACCGGGTTACCTCCCTACGATGAAACAAGTAAAATGATAAAACAATAATAAGAGATAGTGTCACAATGATAGCATATATTTGAAGTACCACACTCATAACATTATCCCTCCCTGCATTATGTAATATCTCTTTTCTTGAAAATTGTTCCTATAACTCCACCAAATATAATCATATAGGCGAAGAAAATGATAATTGCGGTTGGAAGCCATTGAACTGCCATATCTATTCTTGTTTTATTGATATTACTAATTGCCCAAAAAATTGTGATGTTATATCCTAAGCCCAAAATACTTTCCAATCCATGAAGAACCAGATAACCAAAAAATATAAGCAAAGCATTAACTGCCATGCTAACTGAACTGTTTCTTATGAGAAAAACAAGTGAAATTGCGAGCGTTGATACAGCCATATGATATAATGCCTCACAGAATATGTAGGACACTATATTGCTAATGCTTGTAAAAGTAAGACCGCTTATTCCAAAAAAAATTTTATTACATAACAAACCAATTAAAAAGGCAGACACCAAAAAAAAGAATGATACACTCCAGCCAATTACCAATTTTGATAAGAAGTAACTCCATCGTGACAGACCTTTTTCTATATAATGTTTTACAGTCCCTTGACGAAAATCATTTGAGAAATAGTAGCTGCAAAAAATAATCAAAGGGAATACAACCGGGTAATAATTAAAAAAAGAATCCCAGTAATTTGCAGAAACTTCTGTACCTACCAAATATTCCCTCATGCCAATCGTTGCTTTTTGTGCATAAGCACATAAGAATATCCATCCTGTCATCATAAGAAAACATACTTTCAAGACTTTTCCATGTATTGCTTTATAAAAATCAGCTCTAATTAAATTAAGCATTGACTATGCCTCCTCTCATTTTTTCATTAAAGTAATCTTCCAGTGACTCCTTTGTTACAGTACATTCATCAACAGAAATTCCATGATTAACCAGTAAGGAGTTTACAATTCCGGGATTGTCTACATATTCAAAAATCCGAATATTATTATCGGAAAGAATTTCGTAGTTTTTAGTATGGAGATTTTTCTCTATTAAAATAGCGGCCTGTGCAGTATCTGATGCCTTAATTTTTAAACAACATTGACATTTTTCATTTAATTCTTTTGCAGTGATTTCTTCAATCAGCTTGCCATTTTTAATAATGCCGTATTTCGTTGCAATTTTTGACAATTCCCCCAAGATATGACTGGAAATCATAATAGTAATATGTTCTTCCCTATTTAGTTTTAATAAGAAATTCCTCATATCTTGTATTCCAGTCGGATCTAAGCCATTAATAGGTTCATCAAGAATCAGAAAATCAGGATTTCCCAACAAGGCAATGCCAATGGCTAAACGCTGTTTCATACCTAATGAAAATTTTTTGACAATTTTATTTTCATATTGTGACAGACCCACCTGCTTTAAAATTTGCTGTACAGATTCTTTGCTTGACAGTCCATATGCTTTTCTAAATACTTCCAAATTTTGTTTTGCGGTTAATTCTGCATAAAGTGCCGGAGATTCAATTACACAACCAATACGATAACGCTCGGTCTGGGGAACAAAATTTCCAAATAGTTCAATAGAGCCTTCTGATGGTTCAACCAAACCTGCAATCATTTTCATTAAAGTAGACTTACCAGCACCATTTTCTCCAATCAAGCCATATATTTCGCCTTTTTTAATAGAAATGGATACTTTATCAACAGCATAATAATTTGTGTATTTTTTAGATACTGTGTTCGTTCTTAATATATATTCCATGATATATCCCTCCTTGTGGTTTTAGTGTAAGGGATAAGTTTAAGTAAATTATTTTCTAAATCTAAGGATTTCATAAAGATTATATGTCCATCTTAAACCCAATTCCCCAAACCGTTTTAATATATGATTTACTATTATCTATTGCAGCAATTTTTTTGCGTAAGTTGCTGATATGAACATTGATAGCATTTTCAGTTCCCTCTAAAGTTTCATTCCATAATTGCTCATAAATCATATCTTTCGTAAATACTTGTTGCGGATGTTCCATAAGCATTTTCAATATAGCAAACTCATTTTTTGTAAGGGGCAATTTTTGATTTTTTAGAGTGGCCTCCATTCCTATTGTATCTAAATTTAAATCGCCACAACATAACAAGGAATTTGATGTATATTGATTTTCATAAATCCGTCGCAAAATCGTTTCAATCCTTGCAAGTAGTTCTTCTATATCGAAGGGTTTCGTTACATAATCATCAGCACCGTTTTTCAATAAGAAAATTTTACTTTTAGAATCTTCTTTTGCAGATAGACCGATTACAGGTACATTTTTTGTTTTCTTTATTTCTGCTAAAACTTGTTCGCCAGAAAGACCGGGAAGCATTAAATCCAAAATAATCAGATTAACTTTTTGCTTTTCAAGAAAAAGAAGGGCTTCTGTTCCTGAATAAGCAGAATATGTTATATAACCATTTTTCCGAAGATATTTAACAAGCATATCATTGATAGCCATATCGTCATCAACTATTAGAATTGTGTAATTCATATAAAATACCTCTCTTTAACATTGATCAATTTGCAGAATATAATTTTATGGCATATTCGTATCAACTTTATCACAATCGTTTGCTATATTCAATCATGTGGCTATCTGACAGCGAAATAAAATACTACTTAACATCAAATTTCATTACATTCTCATAATTCAACCCGAAATGTACAATGATATAGGGTGATATGAGAATGAACCAAGATGAAATCAGGTTTGACTTTCATGGGCTCGGGCTGGCAATCAAACAAGCTAGAGAAGAAAGAGGCTGGACACAGGCCTATGTGGCGGAGCTGGTCGGCAAGACAGACCGCACGATTATGAATATTGAAAATAAGGGACAACATCCCAGCTTCAATTTATTTTTCAAACTCGTTACCATGTTCGATATTTCCGTAGACCAGTTTTTCTACCGGGAAGAACAGCGGGACGAGCACAGTTGCAGAAAGCACATTGATGTACTTCTCAACTCCATGAATGAAAAGGAGCTAGTTGTCATGGAGGCCACAGCCGAAGGGCTCAAGAAAGCCAGAGAAACGGAGGTTCAGAAATAAGAGCCTCTGTTTTTTTGTGCTATTTTGGGGGTGTCGCTAAATGGCAAGCAATGCCTCTGTGACCACAAGTGGCACAAAGGCGGCTTGTTGGGGCTCGCCCCAAACCCGTATCTTCGGGCCAACATGGCCCGAAGTGTCAGCGTCGCTTTGCTCCTTGTTTTCATAATCTCAACGCTCCTTTTCATGCTTTCTGCCCGGCTCGGTGTAGCCCATCAAAGTGTCAATGTTCGCCTTGATCGTGACGATCTCCTGCATATCCCGTCGTGCCTTCTGGTATTCTCCATAGAGCTGTTTTTTCTTTGCTGTGAGCTTGCGGCCTTCCTCCTTCAGCACATCCATTTTAGGGAGCTTCGCCCCGCCCAGCAGAGAGCGCATTTCCGCTTGTGCAGCCCGGTACAGTTCAAGGTCGGCCTCATGCTCCGCAAGGAATTTCCGGCTGTACTTCGTCGCCTTATACTGCTCAAAGACCGGACGGGTTTTGGCATACTGAACCGTTGCGGCCTTTAGCCCGGCATTGGTTTTCATGGCCTGTTCCGTCTGCTTGATCTGCTCGGAAATGGCATGGAAACGTTCTGCCTCCTCGGTGGCTTTCTGTGCCAACTGCTCATAATCGGTCAGTCCATTGTCCTGTATATAGGCAATGGCAGCGGCCATCTGCTTAATGTTAAATACCTTCGCCCAGTGTTCATATCCCGGTTCCTTACCGGCAGCCAGTTTTGCTTGAATATCCACCGCCAGACTGATTTTCCGCTCCGAATGTCCGGGGCGTTTTTCTTTGCCCTCAATGGCGGACAGAACATCTTGCAAGTCGTAGCCGTCCCCCAGCGTGGAGGCACGCAGACGGGTGAAGCGTTCCTGCCCTTGCCCGGTCAGCCGGAAACTGATACCGCCGCCCCGAACCTTCTTGACCTCATACCCGGCCCGCTTCATCAAATTGAGAAATTCGTCCAGATCAGCGGGGTACTCCGCCAGAGCAGTATCAATGGCGAGGCGCAGCCTGTCCTGATAGGAAAGCGGTCCTTTTCGTTCTTTCTGCCATTCTCCATAATTCCGATACTTACCCTTGCTCCGGGGCTTCGGGTTCTCCACGATGGATAGCCCGTTTTCAAGGCACAGCCTGTCAGAGAGCCGACGGAGGGCGAAGCTGGAGCCCCAAAAGTTTCGGAATTTCCGGGTGCAGTCAAGGGTGGTGGAGTTGTAATAAATGTGACAATGGATGTGCTGCTTGTCGGTATGCGTGGTAACGATAAAAGCGTGCCGCCCCTTCGTCCAGCGCATAGCCAACTCATAGCCGATACGGTTCGCCTCCTTCGGGGTGATCTCGCCCGGATAGAAGGATTGTCGTATCTGATAGCACAGTACATCATTTTCTTTTTTCTGTTCCCGGCCCGTCATAGCGGCATAGCTGGCCTTTGCCAAAAGGAACTCGTCCGCCACGGTGGCCGGATCACATTCATAAGCGGAGATATACTTTCCGCTTTCTGTTTTCTCCGGGTCCTTGCCATAGTCCAGACAATCCCGGATTGCCTCAGCAATCGTTTCGCCTTCGCCCGCATGGCGCTGTAACAAAGTTGTGGTAGCCAAAAATCATCCCTCCTTTCCATGAGAAAGGGGCGGCCCATCCAGACCGCCCCAACTTCGGGCCAGTATGGCCCGAGGCTGCTTAACTTGCCAGAAACCGGTACAGAGCGAATTTGCCTCCATCCAGCGCCCAAAGAAGGGAGCCCGCCGCCGCTTGCAGTCCATACGGCGAAAGAAGGAAGGCAAGAAACAGAAATACAATCCCGCCTATGGGCGTCGGCGTGAAAAAGAGAACGACACCCAGCACCACCAGAATCACAGAGGCAATCGTCAGCAGGACGGCACAAATATCAAACAGGAACACCAGCAGAGCCGCCAGAAGGGACAACGCTAAAGCAAAGGGAGCGACCAATATTTTCAGCAGTATCTTCATCTTCAAAACCTCCTTTATCTATCCTTTCTACCTCTATTTTATCATGCCTGCCCGGGGACATAAATGTTGCGAAAGATTAGTAAATCCTGTCCTAAATCTATTTTCAAATAAAAACGGATGGTCTAATGAAATGGGTAGTTTTTAGCCCATCGGACGCTATTTATATCAAAAGATAATATTTTGCCATCATTTTTTGTGGCATATAATTCACTTTTTGAGGTAAAGAAATTTATTTGCTTTTTTGAACTATTTATCTATTTCATCCGTCACGTAATGACGGATATGATACCAGACAATAAAATTCTTAATCTTTCCTATACCTCCGGATCTGTTTTACGGAAATTCAGAATTTTATATGTCTTTTAAAAAGTGAAATATCACCCTCTTTTTTAGTGAAATATTAGTTCATTTTCTTTCAAGAAAGGGAACTATACACTAAACATGGAGGTGTATCATATGCCAAAACAAACAGATAAAGAACTGGAATTGTTTTTTAAGAACGCCCGACACGAGCAAAAATTGACTTATGAAGAATTAGCTGAAAAAGCAGAAATGTCCAGCCGATATTTAAAGGAAATTGAAAATGGGGGCCGAGTTCCCAGTTTTCATAAAATCAGAAAACTGGTACGCGCTTTAAATGTTCCTCCTGAACCGTTTCGTTCCCGACTACGAAGTTGTCGCACTGGCCGAAGTATTTAATGTTTCCTGCGAAAATTTTCTTGGTCTGACGGACGCTCCTGCAAAATAATTCAATTGTATTGCTGCCCATTCTATGCTAAACTATGGATAGATACTTCTGAACAACATACACTATTTATAAACCGTATGATTGGAGTGATTTCATGGAATTAACAAAAAAAGTCCCTACAACCGATAAAAACCAGGAAAACAATCATCTTCTCCGCATGTTAGACCGCGGAATTGATGATATGGAAGCTGGTCGTGAATTGCCACTGGAAGATGCTTTTCGCAAAATCACAGAATTAAGGGATGCACGAAGAAATGCAAGAATATAAAATTATTTTAACCTGGGAAGCAATTTACGATGTCACAGACATTGCAGATTATATCGAAGAAGAAAACGGCCAGCAACATGCTGACCGTTTTCAATCTGATCTGAAAGAACAAATTTACGATTTCTTGCTCTGATTATACGCTATCAGGATTATATTCTCAACCACTTCTCACAGTTCCATTTATGTTTTATAGCTTTTGCATAGCCTGCTTTGCAGGCTACACCCCAAAAGAAGCAAACACTGCCAGTGTCATGACACCTAGCTTTAGTTTTTACATCTGGATTCTTCCAAGTAATAATGTAGCCAGTAGGATAGCCATTATATAAAGAATCTATTAAATCTCTAACCTGACTGCGCTTCCATACAAATGGACGCTGAATTTCAGGAATAACAAAATCTTCTGCATCAATCAGTCCAAGAATTGCGTGAACCGAATACTGCATTAATGTAAATTTTTCACCAGTCATTGCTGTACCTCTCATCTAATGATTTTCCTCAAACCAAAGTGTGAGATGACACTTTGAAAAGGACTTATAGAAATCGCTTTTAATAAACAATTCTAAAATAATCCAAATATGTTTTATATTTATCCTGTGCGGTCAGACAGGTATCTGTCAGATAACCTTTTTCATTGTTCCATTCTTTCAGTCCACGATAATAGAACATTTTCAGATTATCTTCGATAATAAACGGCACAATATTGTATTTCAAACATTCTTTAAACATAATCAGACGTCCTACACGACCGTTGCCGTCCTGGAATGGATGGATCTGTTCAAACTTCACATGAAAATCCAAAATATCCTCAAAAGTCTTTTCTTCTTTTCCGTTGTACTCAGTCAACAGAGCTTTCATTTTATCGGCAACTTCTTCTGGAAGTGCTGTTTCCATTCCGCCAACTTCGTTCGGCAATTTCTTGTAATCACCAACAACAAACCAATCTTTTCTGGAATCACTGGTTCCATTTTTCAGAATCAAATGTAGTTCTTTAATAAACTTTTCTGTTAAAGCCGCTTTTGCATTATCAATAATCATATCAATGCAACGGAAGTGATTTGCTGTTTCAATCACATCATCCACATTCAGCACTTCGTTTTCTACGCCTATGGTGTTGGTTTCAAAGATGTATCTGGTCTGATCATAGGTCAGACGGCTGCCCTCAATATGATTGGAGTTGTATGTTAAATCAATCTGTGTCTTATGGTAAATCCCGCCAGAATACTTACTTGCTTTCTGCTCCTGCAGAATATCCAGCAAAGTAACTGGCTGCTCTTTCTTTTTGTTTGAGCGCTCCGGTTTTTCTGCATTTTCAGGAATATTCCAAGTCTTACCGGTAAGAAATGCACCTGGTACACGTCCCTGTGCACAATAATTTCTGACGCTGCGCTCTGAAACATTCCACTTTTTTGCTATTTCAGTAACTGAAAGGTATCGCATCTGTTCTCCTCCGTTATAATTCAAATCAAAATTTACACTTTTATATAGTATATCACATTATCGGCAAATTATCAAACATTCATCTTTGCTTACGCCTTATGTTTTTGCCGTTTTCGGCATCATTTATCTTTAATTAAATACCAAACTATCCTTGTAAATCAAAAATCTGTTTTACAAGGCATACTTTTCCTTTTTTGCTCATTTTTAAGCAAAACCTTGTTATAAGTTTTAGCGGCAATTTTGCCGATAAAGAAACCAGCCCGTTTCCGAGCTGGTTCCAATTCACATAATGTATAAATAACATCCAGTCTTGCTTATTTTACTTTTTATTACAGAACCAACTAATGAATCACAATCTCTTCCGCCCGATTGTAAATGTTGTTCATAGCTTGTATCCACGCCATCTGATTCTATTCTTTCAATTTGTCCGTTACATCCTCAAGAGCTTTCCATGATGCTCGATTTCCCTCTACATATCTGTCTTCGCACTGATTAACCTTTGCCCACGCCACGCTCATTACCATATGCCTGTGCAATATCAATATGTCTATATCCAATCTCTACCGCTGCTTTTACAGCGTCAGCAACCTTATCATCATCAATAAACCAGGTTCCAAGACCAAGCTGTGGAATTTTTACTCCATTATTCAATACAATATTTCTATCAAACATTTCATTCACCTTCCTATTATAATTTCCCATATTCTTCATCACTTACTGGTTCAAGCCATTCATTAAAACCATTTTCGCCCGGAACCTCTATTGCAAGATGGCTAAACCATTCATCTGGTGCGGCGCCATGCCAGTGTTTTACTTCTGCCGGAATATTGATGCAGTCGCCTGGCTTCATTTCTACAGCTTCTTTGCCTTCTTCTTGATAATATCCTCTTCCGGCAACGCATACCAGAATCTGTCCACCTCCACTTTTTGCATGATGGATATGCCAGTTATTTCTGCATCCAGGTTCGAATGTCACATTGAAAATTCCAACCTGAGAAGTAGAAATCGGTGCAAGAAAACTTCTGCCGGAAAAATACTGTGCAAAGCCATCATTTGATACACCGATTGGAAATACCATCTCTTTTGCATGCGCACGCATCCCTTCCTCTTCGTATGGCAAATCTCCTTCGCCTGTTTCCCACACTTCCTTTGCAAGATTGAAAACAGCCCATGCTTTTGGCCAACCTGCATAGAATGCGGCATGTGTGATCACTGCCGCAATCTCTTTTTGTGTCACACCATGATTTTTTGCATTTTGAAGATGATATTTTAAAGAAGAATCCGTTAATCCCTGCGCAAGCAATGCAGTTACCGGGACCAGTGATCCGTCCCTCAAGCCGCACTTCTGCATATACATCCCCTTAAACTTTTTTCCCATCCCATAAGCCTCTTTTAATGCCGGATTGCCCTGTATTGCGCCAACAGCATCTGCACCTCCGCAAAATACGGTTCCTGCAAGTTTGGAATTTAGAAACCATTCGATTCAACATTGTTTTCATATGTCCGCTACGGGGTATATGCCATGATTAACAAAGATAATCGCCGTGATGTGAGTATTCGCAAGCCCCGGCCATCTATCCGCAAGCAGCTTGCCGACAGCAAACAGGCCACCAGCCCGAAAAAGGCGGCGGCCAGAACCAAGAAAAATGAATTGGAGGTATGAGGAATGATGCACTTTACCGTGGAAGAAGAAAATTTGATCTGTATGTACCACAACGCAGACCGACGCAGGACGATAGGCAAGATCACCGCAGCCATGCCGGGTATGGACGGGGATATGTGGCCGCTTGCGTCCGGCGTCTTTTCTTTTTGCCTGTTCCTACGCATTTAGAACCCAGTATTGACTGGGATAGGATAAAGTATTCGCCCACCTCTGCAAACGTGCGGGAGAAGCCTTGAAACTGGCGGTTATCAGCCCCGAAAGGCGTAGGTTACAGTCATTATTAGCCCCCGAAACAGGTACAGACGCGCAGCGGGTGTATCTGTTTCGGGGGTGTGCAGGTGATAGCCGCAAAGCGGCGTAAGAGGGTGCAGCCCTCTTGATCGTTATTCTTGTTCCAGCGGGAAGCTCGGCAACGCTTCCAGCAGCTTTAAGGAAATGTGCTGCCGCATATCCTCGTCAATGACTTTTTTCACTTTGCCGCCCGGCTGCCTGATCTCCACCGTGGAAAGCTCGTCGATGTAGTCCGCATAGTGGGCCAGCACCTTTTCTGTGGCCCACTTCTCACCGGCAACGGCGGCTTTGATTGTTTCATAGTCCAGCAGCTTTTCTTGTCCGTCCATCCTGATACCCCCGTCAGATTGATTTTTTCCATGATACCATATCTGGGAGTATGGAGCCAGAGAAACCGGCGATTTTCTGCTGGTAAATTCTACGCATTTAGAGCGGCACTATGGCGGGGATAGGATAAAATACTCACATACCCCGCCGACTATGCGGGAAAAACCTTGAAATATAGGGCTTTTTAAGGCCCTAAATGCGTAGGTTGGTGCTTTGTTGCGATATGCTCCACGGTTACGGTGTATTGTTCATATTCTGTTTTCGGGAATCTTTATGAAATCTTCAAAATTGCCCGGTATGCTATCCGTAAAATCAAAGAAAGGACTTGATTATATGGATATGATTTTGAAAACGACTGACCTCTGCAAAAATTTCAAGGGGCAAATGGCGGTAAACAATGTGTCACTGAACATCCGGCGCAACTCGGTTTATGGTCTGCTGGGGCCGAATGGGGCTGGCAAATCCACGATCTTAAAAATGCTCACCGGCATTTTGCGCCCCACATCGGGAAGCATCGAGTTTGACGGCCACCCGTGGAAGCGGAATGATCTGGAGCATATCGGTGCTTTGATTGAGATGCCCCCGCTTTACGAAAATCTGACTGCATACGAAAATCTCAAAGTCAGAACTACATTGCTCGGCCTGGACGATGCACGAATTAACGAGGTATTGCAAATTGTCCAGCTCACGAATACCGGCAAGAAACGGGCCGGGCAGTTTTCTCTTGGTATGAAGCAGCGGCTTGGTATTGCTATTGCATTGCTGAACAGTCCCCAGCTTTTGATTCTGGATGAACCGACTAACGGCCTTGACCCTTTAGGGATTGAGGAACTTCGAGAGTTAATTCGCTCTTTTCCCTGCAAAGGGATTACAGTTATTTTGTCCAGCCATATTCTGTCAGAAGTCCAGCAGATTGCAGATCATGTGGGTATCATTGCTGGCGGCGTCCTTGGATATGAGGGAGAGCTTCGCGCCGGTGAAGATTTGGAACAACTCTTTATGGATGTTATTCGCAGAAATGGTAAGGAGGGATATTAAATGGAGATGGCATATATTCAGGCAGAGAACCTAAAGCATAAGAGAACTTTCACAAAAACGCTGATCGTTCTGGCCCCGTTTGTAACTGCGCTTATGAACTTTTTTGCCCCTCTTTGGTTCCAGCTCAATTCTTATAATTGGTGGTATATCCTGCTTTATCCTGGATTCCTTACGCTCACCTGTGCCTTGATTGAACAGCGGGATAATGGCAAACTAAAATATCGTGCCGTTGCTTCATTGCCTGTTTCGCAGAACAAAGTCTGGAAAGCAAAAATTGGAGTGGCCGGTATTTACTCCTGTGTGGGGAATTTCATTTTCCTGGCGCTAAATCTGTTGGGCGGTTTTGCAATATTAGTTATCAACGAAATTCCCCTGACAATCGGAATTTGGCAGGCTGCGGCCGGAACAGCTTGTATTGTCATTGCAAGCCTATGGGAAGTTCCGCTGTGCTTATGGTTATCAAAAAAAGTTGGTATCTTTGTCACGGTTATTCTTAATGCCGGACTTGGAAGCGTTTTAGGGATTTTCACGGCTACAACCTCTTTGTGGATGATCTGCCCGTATAGCTGGGTGCCGCATCTTATGATTTCCGTGTTAGGTATTTTGCCTAATGGTGAGCCGGTTGCAGATCAGAGTACGGCAATGGCATTTTGGATGATTATACTTGTATTGGTCATTTCGCTGGCCTGGTTTGCGGCGCTGTCATTTTTAACTGCAAGATGGTTTGAGAAAAAGGAGGTGGGGTAACTATGGTATCTGTGGTTCGCTGCTGGAAAGCAGAATATCAGAAGTGTAAACATAGCATTTTGCTCTATATGCACAGCATGATTCCGATTATATGTGCGGCGATTTTTGCGGGTTACTATCATATATCCAGATGGGAACTGGCAACCAAAATCAGTGCCTATCTGGAAGTGCTGGCCGTTGCGTTCCCGTTTCTGATCGGCATTATTGTGGGCCTGGTTGTTCAGATCGAAAATCAGGCCGGGCATTATCAGCTTTTGTTGGGAACAATCCCATCTCGCATGGCAACGTATATTGGTAAACTTGGTTTTCTGATGATCTGTGCTTTTGGCGCAACATTTTTAGCGTTAGGAACATTCGCTGCACTATATAGGGATGCTCCGGCAAGCCTTTACCTGAAAGCAGGGATTCTATTGTTGATTACCATGCTTCCCATTTACCTGATTCATTTGTTTGTGGGAATGAGCTTCGGAAAAGGTGCATCTATGGGATTGGGAATTGCAGGGAGTTTAATAGCTGCCCTTATGATAACAGGGCTTGGTGACGCTACATGGAAATATATTCCCTGGGCCTGGGGCGTTCGTGCTATGGATTACACTGTGCTTGCATGGGATAGCCCCCAACTGTATGCACAGGTAAAAACCGATTTTTTCAGCGGTATGATTATTTCTGTATGCTGCACTGTTTGTCTGCTGATTGCCAGTTTGGTTTGGTTTCATGGTTGGGAGGGAGGTAAAAACAGTGAATAAAAAGTGCCTGTTTGCCGTGGTAATTGTGCTTGTAAGTCTTATATGCTTATCGGCCTGCGGTGCGCTCCGCGATACCGCCGATAAAAATAAGGCGTTAAATGAATCTCTGCCGTATTATGAGCTGAACGCCGCAAACTATGATGAAATTTCATATAACGGCCTGACATATACCATAACGGATGAATGTCTTGAAATGTCAGAACTGCAAGAAGAAATCGGGCAGGTATCGAAACGCTTCAAAAATGTGGCGGGGGAAGATTTCAGTTTCGGCTACGTTTACAGTATTGTGGATGTGGATATAAGCAATGCCGTAGCTGTAAATATCAACAATGAATATCGGAAAGCTGACATTAAAAATAATGATGAGTAACCTCGACAATGTGGTATAATGGGGCGGGAGGTGATTTTTTGACCCACTTACTTGTAGTTGACGATGAAGTTTCTATCTTGGAATTGATTAAGAACAGTTTGGGGAAAGATGGATATTTGATAACAGTCTGTCAAAATGCGGATGATGTAGACATCAAAAAGCTGCATTTCTATGACCTCATTCTTTTGGATGTGATGATGCCTGGCACAGACGGGTTTGAGTTTTGCAAACAGATCAGGAATATGGTAGACTGCCCGATTCTCTTTCTGACCGCAAAGACATTAGAGGAAGATATATTGTTTGGATTAGGCATCGGTGCGGATGATTATATTACGAAACCTTTTCGTATTCAGGAGCTTCGCGCCCGTGTCGCGGCACATTTACGCAGAGAAAAAAGGGAGCATCACAGCACACTTTCATTTGAGCCTGATATAAGATTTGACCTTTCCGCAAAGGTACTGTATGTTTCAGAACAGCCGGTTCCCCTTACCAAAAGCGAGTATTCAATCTGTGAATACCTTGCGAAAAACCGGGGACAGGTTTTTACAAAAGAACAAATCTATGAAGCCGTTTTCGGGTTTGATGGAATAGGCGATAACTCTACGATCTCAACGCATATAAAAAATATTCGTGCGAAATTGGAGCATTTCAAAATAAGTCCGATCAGCACCGTATGGGGGATAGGATATAAATGGGAGTGAAAAAGAAACCTACATTGAAAATATTGTTTCGCCAGTTTGCTATCTCCCTCATTGTCATGCTGGTAGCGGCAATTATTGTCCCTTCTGGTTTGGAGGGACTTGCTGTAAATGCTGGATTAGCTACAAGAGCAAATCTAAGTGAATTGCAGGTAAAAGAGATCATTCCAACGCTGACGATTGCCCCGGATATTACAAAGGTTGTGATTCCACAGGGATGCGGCTACTTAATTCTGGACAAGAACTTTAATGAGCTTTACAGCAATATGGACGATGATGAAAAAGAAATTGCCCTGCTGTATGCAAAGGGAGAATATATTGAATATGCTACGGGGAGGGAGTTTGCACTTGTTGTCCGGGAAAACGAATTTTGCGTTTTAAGGTATTATATTAGTTCTCAATTTACAGTGTCATGGCTACCGGAATATTTTCCATCTCCTGACACGCTTGCGCTTATCCTGATGGCTGTAAATTCGCTGCTGGTCATTATCATACTGACCGCCAGATTTGCTAAGAACCTGCGTACACAACTGACCCCGCTTTTTGAAGCAACTGCGGAGGTTTCAAAGCAAAACCTTGATTTTGAAGTAGGACACGCCAAAATCAAAGAGTTTGAAGATGTCCTTGCATCTTTTTCAGATATGAAAGATAATCTGAAAATTTCGTTAGAACGGCAATGGAAAACCGAACAGACACAGAAAGAGCAAATCGCCGCGCTTGCCCATGATTTGAAAACGCCTCTGACGGTTATTCAAGGAAATGCTGATTTACTCACAGAAACAAATCTTGATGATGAGCAACGATTATACGCTGGTTACGTCGTGGAAAGCTCCGGCCAGATGCAGTCATATATTCAAACCTTGATTGATATATCACGGGCGGCGGTTGGTTATCAGCTCCATATTGAAAGTATAGACTTGCCAGCGTTCATGCAGCACTTGTTCGGTTATATGGAATCACTATGCCAGACAAAAGAAATCCGGCTGCAAATGAATACTGTTTCACTCCCTCAAATGCTGAAATTTGATAAGGTGCTGATAGAACATGCTATTATGAATGTTATCAGTAATGGGCTGGACTACTCCCCGCAAGGCGGAACGCTTTATGTGGATGTTCAGAGTAACAACGGTTTCGTGGAAATTTCAGTCACAGACGAGGGAACGGGGTTTTCTAAAGAGGCATTATGCCACGCACAGGAACGGTTCTATATGGGCGATCAAAGCCGCAATTCAAAGTTACACTTTGGTATGGGTCTATATATTACAAATTCGATTATGGAACAACATAATGGTCAGCTTATTTTAGAAAATTCAAAAGAAACCGGCGGCGCAAAGGTTACTATGAAACTTCCTTGCTGATTTTCCGATAGTGTAATGGACGTCTTTTATGTCCGTCCATTTTTCAAATCTTTATGGAATCTTCAAAACAACAAAACGCTTCAAATCGTCGCCCAGTAGGTTTACGACCTGCCGGGCGATTTTTGTCGATTTTCGCGGATTGTCATTTCCGGCAAAAAATCAGATGGAAAAGGAGGCGGTCAGCAGACCAGGGCCAGCATAGGCCCCTGACAACGGACAGGATCATCCTGCTCACTCCCCACGGAAAGGGGGTGAGAAGATGAAAGTTACCCCTGATGATTACGGGAGGCGCTGCCAGTATCTTTTCCGCTGAATACATTTGATATGTGCATGACTACCAAGTCTTTTTCTGGCTTGGTCAAGCATATCTATGCTGTAATCAAGGCAAGTAATATGTGCATTTTTCAAGGAACTCCATTTGTTTTCCGTAAATACAGCAGTTCCAACCGGAACATCAAGAAGATTTCCTGAAAAGTCATCAGGAACATATGCTAAAACTTTTCGTGCTATATCATTATCATCAGTGCCACTCCAAAATAACTTAATATACAGTTTGCTGAAAATATTTCTTTGCGTAAGAACATCGTCATATATATTTTTTGATGTTTCATAAGCATTTTGTATTTTGTCTGCCATATTACCCTCCAAATTTAATTTTAATTCTAAAAGCTTAAAACTATCGTTCTCTAATCTTCCTGACATTACGATTCATGAGGTGTCTTCCAATATGTCTATAAGCAAATGCTTTAAAGGCTGAAATTTCTTGATGATGTTCCTTCAACAGTTCATCTGGACAATCATAAACACCAAAATCCTGATTGATTCCCTCGCTCTGAATATAAGTATTGTTCCTATCAAACTCAATAATGAGATTTCTGAAATCCTTGACTGCTACTCCATAACCGCAAAATGCACCTGTACATTCCGAATTTTGTTCCTGTAACTTCTTTATGTAGGTTTTATCCAAAATGAAAGCTTCCAGTTCGTACCACTGATTTTCGAAATTAATTTCTACCCAGCTATGGAAAATACTTTTTGGAGCATTACGGTAAACAAACCCTGTCATAGCCCCTTTCTGCAATCTTTTATCAATCGTAAAACCATGTACTCTGCATGGAATATTGCAGGCACGTAAAAGTGCCATAAATAAAGTTCCTTTTGTATTACATTGTCCATAACCATCTGCAAGTACTTTTGAAGCTGAAATTCCGTCATCAATATTATATCCAAATAAAACATCATCTCTTACATAGTTGTAGATTGCCTTAATCCTTTCAAATTCACCCATTTCCTTCCATTTCATATTTTGAATAAGATTTTGAATTGCCGGATTAGAAAAATCAACCATTCGTGTTTCCCTAAGATACTTATCTTTCATTTCCTATCGCCTTTCCCATAGGTTTTCTCACAACACAATGCATTCGCATACCTTTACGAATTTCAAATTTTTCTACTTTTAATCCTGCTTTTTTGCAACATTTTATGACCACATCTCTTGTTGGCACCTGGACATCTCCATGTCCGCATATATTTGCCAACGGCATTTCCAATGTATTCATTAGCCATACCAATACTTTGTTGTCACTGGTCACATCTCTAAGAACCAACCTTCCATTTGGGCGAAGACATCTCTTCACACTGTCAAAAAATGCCTGTGGATCCGGATAATCTTTCTTGCACATTTCGTAAATACCAGCATGGCTACTTTCATATCTTCCTGCTGCTTTTGTAAATTCTTTAATTGACATTTTTTATATTCTTCATTTTTCATGCTTTTTTCTCCAATCACTGTACCTTTTCGCCTTGCATCCGCATTTCTTCATTCTTTTCATATAAGCATAAAACTGCTTATGCAATTCCCTCATTTCATCTGGTGCCTTCATAGCATGTTGATACATAAATTTATCTCCAAAACTGCTTTCAAATGTAACTGCCAGCATAATCGCTAAGAATCATTTCTCGCCTCTTACCCTAATGCCACATCTAGGATCATCATCAAACTAAATCCAAGTGCAAAGAAAAGCGTACCAATATTCGAGTGCTGTCCCTGCGACATTTCCGGAATTAGTTCTTCAACCACAACATATAACATGGCTCCTGCTGCAAAGCTCAGTAAATATGGTAATGCCGGGATTATCAGCTGTGCAGCAAGAATCGTCAGTACTGCTCCAATCGGTTCAACCACTCCTGAAAGTACACCTCCGAGAAATGCCTTTCCCTTGCTTTCGCCCTCTGCCCTAAGCGGCATGGATATAATCGCTCCTTCCGGAAAATTCTGAATGGCAATTCCAAGTGATAAAACGAGTGCACTTGTTGCTGTAATCTGTGCATTTTCAGCAAGAAATCCTGCATACATTACACCGACTGCCATACCTTCAGGGATGTTGTGTAGTGTAACAGCCAACACCATCATTGTTGTACGGCCAAGCTTGCTTTTCGGTCCCTCTGCCTGATCACTTCCAACATGAAGATGTGGAATCAAATGATCGAGCGCTAGTAAAAACAAAATACCAATCCAGAACCCAACAACTGCCGGAACAAATGATAATCTTCCCATACTCTCAGATTGTTTAATAGCCGGAATCAGAAGACTCCAGATTGAAGCAGCAACCATTATGCCTGCTGCAAACCCTGCAAGTGCACGTTGCACTGACTTGCTAAGTGTTTTTCTCATAAAAAACACACATGCTGCACCTAGTGTTGTTCCAACAAATGGAATCAGTATACCTTCAAAAATATTCATTAACATTACATTTTCCTTCCTTGTATAATCGAAAAATTTTTCATATATATAGCAAAAATAATTTTCTTCAGCGGTATAGTAACAGTTCTATAGCTTGTTGATTATATTTTCGCTATAATCTTTCAAACCGCCTTAGTGTTAGTTAGAACTAACCATCACATATATAAGAAACCGCGCAAAAAGTAAACTATAATTTTACACGGTTCTTCTTGTGTTTAAGTATATCACTTACGAAATCATATAACAATAGAATTCTTTCAACAATGTTTTAATTTTTTCTGAACAGTAACCTGGACAGTTTCAGCACAAAATTCCTTGGGTCATTTCATCACTCCTTCTCCCCTTCATTCGCTTCCTCCAGCATAACACTCTCCTGTACCTGTATGTCAGCATACTGGACGCGAAGAACTGCCTGAGGCCAGTTTATGCTGACCATTGCGTTTTTCTCTTTTTCCATGCCTGCTTTGCGGATTAGGTCAAGAAGCTCATTTAATACTTCTTTTGTCAGGTATCCACCCCGCCAGTGAAAAACAAGCACCTTTCCTTTCTTAGCAGCCTGCAAAGACCGCTTGTATACATCCTCCTGTTTGGTAAATGATAATTTCTTCTCTTTGTAGTAAAAATGATCATGATCATTGCAATGAGGCGCAGGCGCGATCAAGGGCTCATGATCGCGAAAGATCTGCTGATCATCCAGGTTGAAATAGTCATAGCGGATTTCCTTGTTTTCGTGATCTTTTCCCAGACTGTTATCAAAAGTGGCATCTAAATGATAATATATGCCATTTATCTTTACAATATTCCAGGTGTGCCGGTATTTGATTCCTTTTTCTGGATTGTTACCGCAAATTGCGATCACACACCATACTCCCAGCGCATCCAGAAGAACCTTCACCGCTTTCGCAATGCCCTCTCGGATTGTCAACAAACAGATAAAAGTCTTTTCCTGTGAGTATAGCCCCTCCTATCAGATCAAACTCTAATAGAAAAGAATCTTTATTTACTGTGACTTTTGTAAGGTGCTGGTTAAGGAACTCCACCCGGCTCTCATTGAAAGATTGAGTCTGTAGATATTCCTCCATCTCCTTATCTATATTTTGTATCACTTCCTCAATACTTTGTAAATCCTCATTTACTTCCAGTGTGAGGAGTTTATCTTTCAGATCCTCAAGAGTTTTCTCCAGCTCTTTATATCTCTTTGAGTAATCCTCTTTGCTTATGATGAGATAAAAGCTAAACCATTAGAAGAATTATAACTATAACAAGCTCCCTGACCGTTTACTCTCTTACTGATCCAATCATGATCTATATGATACATCTCAGATACCTCTCTTTAATCATCATCTATAGAACAATTCTTTTTAGCTACTTCCTCAGGCGTTAAATCTCCATAAGTATTTTTATAATACAGTGAATGATAACACTTAAGATAAGCCGGATCACATACACAATCAGTATACCCCTGTGGACATACTGGTTTATATTTAGAAAAATAAGAACTTGTAGGATAATCTGAATACTTAGGATTATCTCTACATCTATCGCAATTTGTTTTATCACTACAGCATTCACTACAGTCTCTCATCTTGTACCTCCTACAAGTTATTATTTATATTTTGACGGATCCGCTTTAACTTAATCAGGATCTCCTTTTTACCCAGTCCAGACTCTCCTTTACTGATAACATCCTCCAGATCCTCTCTGATAGTTCTAAGGAGTGATAAATACCCATCAGCGGCTACCTCTGCCTCTTTCTCCCAGTTCTCCAGAAACTCATCTACAGCCTCATCCTTTGCCGCCTCAGTAAATCCCTCTATAGCCTCCCATACATCCTCAGGGACTACCTCCTTAAGATCTTCCAACTTAAAGATCCACTGAGTTTTCCCATCTTTCCCGGTCACTGGTAAACAGTCAGTGTTATTAAATCTACCATTCACGCTCATATCTATCACCTCCTCAGGGCTTTCTTGCTAAGAGTACAATCTGATTAAAGTAAAAATGTCTGTCCATTGTATCCTTATAAGCCTCATACAGCCCGGATCTCTTAGCTACTGCATTTCTTACTTGCTCAATATCAAACTCTCTATCAAAGTTTCTTAGCTGAGTCTCCTCATGTTTATCTCTGATAATTACCAATCTATCAATCTCCCGGTCTGCCTCATCCATGAGCCTTTTCAGTCTCTCACCCTGTTCTTTTAATGTTATAGCTTTTACTTGTGCCAGCTTTACCGCTCTGAGCCATGTCTCAGGATCTCCTGACTTAACAACCTCATCAGGATTTAGCTTGTGATCCATACAATAACACTCGGCATCATATAAGTTTAGAAAAACCTTTTCTCCGGCTCCTGTATCTATCAGGAAATAGTGTTTAACCTGTAGCTTTCTTACTCTGTCTCCTGAGTATAAATGTCCATCACTCCAATGAGCTCTCATTTACTGTCTCAACTCCTTTCTCATAGAGTAGTAACCAGATTACCCTCAACTTTTAGACAAAAAAAAAAAAAAAAAAAAGGAAGATCTCTAAAGATCTTCCTAAATTTCTCACTATTATTTAATCACAATATTGTCTGTATCTATGTAATCTGAAAAACCATCACCCTTGATTATATGGAATTTTGTCTCTATATTTTCTACATCATCCATAGGATTTTCCTCAGCATCTTCCCCAAAGACTGTAAATCCGTCCTTAGCTTTCTTTCCCGGAGCAACCTCTATAGAACACATAGGATCTATCATAATCCCGTTAATGGATGTATCTCTAACCTGTACCGTGAGTTTCTGATCTGAGGTATTTTCTATTACAAAATTAACCTTGTATCCCAGACTGCTCTCTTTCATTCCATCATAGGTAATAGTTAAGAGATCATCCTGATATAATACCTCACTCTCAGCATTTTCCCCTTTCAGTTCCTTTAGCTCTGCCTGTAATTCTGCAATCTGAGCCTCAATCTCTGCAATTCTTTTTGAGTTATCTTCCTGAGCCATTACCGTAGTACCAAAAGGCACACTTAACGCTACTGATAACATTACAGCTAAAATTTTCTTACTCATAGATTATACCTCCTGTATATCCATCAATATATTCCTCATTATACTACTTATTTACTGCTACCTCAATCACAAATTTACTCCACGCTATAGCATCATCCTCTCCATACATTCTGTATATACAATCTTTGTATGGAACTCTCCAGTATTCTCTCCCGGCTCCCTCTGAGGTCAATCCACGCCGCTCATACCGCCGCTCTATATTCTGTAAATGATGTCTGAATTGATGTAAAAAACTCTCAAGATCAGGCTCAGTAAGATAGATCTCCCCTGTAGCCTGTACATAGTTATCATCTCTTACCCAAACTGTTATTACAGGGATAGATACTTGATAGAGGTCTGAGAGCTCTGTATTGAGCTCTCTCAGTGCCTCCAGTTTCTCAAAAGGATCTCCTGTAACCCAATCTATTTTATTCATCAGATTTACTACCGGATCAATAGCCTTACTCTGCTTATAAATTTTCTTATACAGTTCTACTCTTTCATTGATTCTCACTACATTTACCTCCCTATCAGTCTCACCTTACACACATTATTTACAGCGTCAAGATCTGCCTCTACTTCCAGCTCCTCTAAATACTCTAAGATATTATCCTGATACCAACTACCCTTAGTAACAAGAGATCTCCCTCTGTAAATTTTTACCTGTGTTTTGTCATTTACTGCACCTAACACACATCTCATACTCATTACTGCCATAACTTCCACCTTTCCGGGAGGGGCTTACGCCGCCTCCACTATATTACATCTTGTTAATATCGTCTGTTTCTCACCCTGATAAGTATTATGCTCTTTTACTTTAGCCTTAATAGTATACTTTGTACCCTCCTGTAAATTCTTCCAGCTACTTGTATTCCATATCAGGACATTACCAGAATCATCTACAAACTTATAAATCCTTGCAAGCTCCTTTCCCCATCCTGAATAACTGTTTCTCTCATACTCAAAATATCTTACAAAAGTTACTACCTGACTGAGCTTATCTCCTACAGCTCCAATAAACTCACTTTCCGGCTTACCCTCTTCCTTAGGCATCTTAGACTTTATGAGATCCTCATTACCTGTCTCATAATTCCAATTTACACAACCTGTCTCCATATCTACTGTATAACACTCATCAAAGGATATCTGTACTGTAGGGTATTTATCTGTATCCTCTGTAAATCCCCAAGATCTTAAAGCACTGAACCACTTAGCTCCAGCGGCTTTTAACTCTTCTCTGATCTCATAAGTGTTACCTGTCACTACAAAGATCTTTCCATCTGAGCTAAAACCATGATCCTGATAGATCTCTGGTAACTTGTTCTTGATCTGTTCAATACGCTCAAGGCGTTTCTTCTCTCTTGCCTTTGCTCTTCTCTCCTCCAGCTTAGCCGCATACTCTGGAGTATACTCTTTATAGATATCAGGCTTAGCGGCTACTCCTGTACCTCCACACTCATAACAGGTATAACCTGTATAAGTCCACTGAGGTAATCCTCCCTGACCGCCGCATCTTTTACAAGTGTAATCTGCAAAATACTTAGTACCATTTTTGTCTGTTCTGATATACACCCTTTTCTTATCATTTGCTTTATATAACTGAGCTAAATCTACACTCATCATAACTTCCACCTTTCCGGGAGCCCTCAGGCTCCCAACTCCTTTACATATTCCATACCCTCAAAACTGGTAAACCCTCCGGCATTTAAGATAGCCTGTAAAGCTCTTTTCCCTCCGCAAGGAATATAAGGGGCTAAGATACCATATTTATCTCTATTTGAGCTATAAGCTATATAGCCCTTACCTTTTACATAGAAAGCCCAACCTGTAACAACTACATGGAGCTCCTTTGTACCAAACTTAGCATTTTTTAATCTTTTAATTTCCATCTTTTCCTCCCGATCTACTAACTCAACCTTACAATTTAATGATCTCCAGTAAAATACTCTACCGTCCTCTGTTACTAAGAACTCTTTGTGTAAATTGCTGTCAGCTTCTTTAAGATCATAAGCTCTACAATTAACACATTTTCCGTCAATGTACTCTACTGTATAATCTTCAAACTCTGCATTTTCTTCCAGATAAGAGATAAACTCTTTAACTGTAAGCTGATCCATAAGTTTCTCTGTTGCTACCATAAACTGTACTCTGTATCTGTTATCATCACCATTTTTATATTTCATATCTCTTACCTCCGATTTTTTTTTATATATTGCTCCTTACAATAGATATTATACACCTTTTAGTTAATATGTCAATAGATATTATATAGGTTTTTGAAACTTTCTTTTTACTCAAAACAAAAGAGGAGCCTCTCAGCTCCTCTCCTTTCCTGATAAAAGTATTACCTTATCAGAATGTCCTATATCTGCTACCTCAGTAACTTCAAGAGATCTCAAAGTATAACGTTCCTGTGTAGCATCTACAAAGCAAAACTCAAGATCAAAGTCTGCATAATCAGACAACTTTTCTATAAACTCTTTTACTTTCACTGCATAGCCACCTCATTTACTTTACCCTTTAACCACTCAAACTCATCCAGATCATTGTAAAAGTAATTGATTACTCCAGCTCTGCCCTGTAGCTTCTTCTCTGATCCATCACTAACAGGAACCTTAAACCATGAGTTAGACTGTTCAATAACTCCCAGCTTTATTCCCAGATCAATAGTATCTGTACCATCATCTACCCCACGGAAATAGTTGAGAGTATAGCTGTCCAGTCTCCTGTCATTCTTTGTAACCTTATTCTTTTCCACCCGGACATTTACCACATTTCCTACCGGATCCGAATATGTACTACTTTTCTCATCACCTTTCTCATCAAGTAAGGATCCCTTTGTAAACCATAAGATCTGTGAGCAAGCGTGAGCTATTGCTGTACCGCAAGGGATTTTATATGGTTTGTACATATTTCCTATCATGTCTTTTCTCCATGAGATCAGCTACATCTTTACTACATAATCTATCACTCAACTAAAATCACCTCCCTTAGGCTTCTCATAGAGTGATAACCTAAAAGAGGTGAATATTTAGACAAAGAATTTTAAAATTCTTCAAAAGTTTAATTTTACTCTACTAAGTGGCTCACATCTTTCCTCCCCAGCTCCGTAGCGTCATAGAGATATAATACCCCATCTTTTACCTCACATACTGCCCCATAATCAATAATAGCCTTGTTACTCCGATCATATACAATCACCTCATAAGGGAGGCTCTGTGGCTCCTGAGATTCTTCAAAGAACACATGATAAAAGCCTATACACATCAAGATAATACTAAAAAATACAGCCGCTACCAGACCAAGTAAAAACAGGCTCCATTTTATATTTTCTCTTTTCTCAGAATCCATAATCCTCAGCCTCTCCTTTCTCTCCCTCTTTGTTCTCCAGTAATGGCTTAATGTATCCGGCGTTAATTTCCCACATCACCATTACATCCTTGTTATTGATACCATATCTGTTTTTCTTCGTGGAGAGCTTTAAGATCCCATCAATTACTGAGAGTGAGATTACTCTGGTAGCGTTCTGAGCTACTCCATCAGACTCAGCCAGATCATGTAACTCTGGAGACTGACCTTTCTTTTTATTCTTGACCGCCTCTCTGTTTGCCTGAGCCAGCATGATTACAGGCTTACCCAGTTTCTTACTCATCATAAAAGCATCCTCAGAGATATTGTTATAAGCAATACGGGGAGTATCCGCTCTCCTCTGATCTGCCATAAGGGAAAGCTGATCTATGATTATCATATCTGAGCCCAGCTTTTTAGCCAGAGTCTCCAGTTCTCCTACTGTTGGCTTTCTTCCTCCAAAATCATCAGGAGTAACAATTACATAGCCAGACTTTGTAGAGAGCTGAGAGATATAATTTTTATAATCATCCTGTAAGAGCTTAGCTCCATCTGATCCCTCTTTCTTTCCCAGTATCCCGGATCCGTTAAGGAGTCCCATGTTAGAAAAATGTTTATGGAGTGTATCAAATCTAAACCCTACCATCTCCACACTCATTTCTCCTGAATACTGGAGGATCTTATAACCAGCCTCCCACGCCACTGTACCGAAAAACTCAGCTATCCATGATTTACCCACATTAGTTCTACCTGTGATGATTACAAGCTCCTCACCAAACAACCATCCATTTGTAATATCATCTAACTGAGTGAGTCCCGTAGGGATACCCATTAACCCTTTCATATCACACCTTTTCAGGTAAGAGCTTAGTCTGTCTTTCGCTGAGGAGATGATATCTACACCCTCTCTGTTTTTACTTACCGGGTTATCTTTCTGTAAAGTCTCCAGTGCCGCTCTCAGATAATCATAGGCTTTCAGGGAGTCCTCTCTTAACAGGTTTCCTCCCTCCTGAACTATAGGGACTAACTTAGTGTAAAGGAATTGCTCCTTTATCCTGTCAGCTAAATAGTCCATGCTCTCTGTTACTTCCAGCATTTGAAAATCTTTGAATTTCTGTAAAAAAATCATTTTATCCGGGAGCTGTTTATACTCTGCCTCATGCTTCTGGATAAACTGGATCTGATCCTTACAAGTTAAAAACATCTCATCCCGGAGCCCGGACTCTTTCAGGGTATCAAGAGATCCCCCCTCTAAGAGTTTACAGATATAACTCTCTTCTACTAATCCATTACCAGCCATTACTTAACCCCTCCCCTCTTATCCTGTCCGGTTAAATGTATCTCTGTAACGGATCCTCTTATCCGGCTCCTGATCCGCTCTCCCATTCTTTTCCCTATATCATCCAGAGAACAATTAGAGGTATAAATGGTACTGAGTCCTTTCATCATCCGGGTATTGATGATACTGAGCAATCTTTCATTTACCCACTCTGTAGACTTCTCAGCTCCTATATCATCAATAATCAGGAGCTTACAGTTTTTGAGCATTGCTAACAGCTCTGAGAAATCTGTATCAGGATCATCATAGCTCTGTCTAAGATCATCCAGAAAAGTAGGGAGATAGATATACAGCCCCTCATTTTCTAAGCCGCTCTTAAATGCCACTTTCCGAAAATAGTAGCTCAGGATCTTACAAGCCCATGAGGTCTTACCGTTACCAGTGGACTCACTCCAGATATACAGCCCCTCACCTTTCTCAACTCTCTCCTCAACACTTTTCATAAAATCATTGAGAGCCTCAAAAGCTCCCAGATCTTTCCCCTCTGGTACAAGTGGGATATTATAACAGTACCGCTCCGGGATCCGGCTCATTTTATATAAAGCTCTCAAGAGTCTGTACCCGTCACAAAACTCATTGCACTCATTTTTTCTTTTCTTGCAATATGTTTCTGCATAACATTTCATAGATTTACAACTCCTTTCTTTCTGAGTAATAACCAGCTAATCTCCGATTTTTAGACAAAAAAAATGAGGAGAGCTTTTATACTCTCCTCAAACTTAAAACACTTTCAAGTTTCCACTCTCATCTCTTGCAAGCTCAGCCGGATCATACTGTTTACTTGTGATCTTTGAGTCCTTACTTGTACCTACATACCCCTCTTTCAGAGGATAAATGTCTTGCCAGTTATTCCTTATACTTTGATCTAATATCTTATCAGCTAAAGACTCATCCCCATCAGAGAGCTTTTTCACCCGGTTAATCATTCTGGTAAGAGCTCCTGAGGTTGATATAGGCTTTTTAATGTTTACCCTCATTGCCAAAAAATCATTAAAAGAAGATCTCAGAGACTCATCAGTAAAACTCTCTGCTATTCTACTTTCAACCTCTTTTTTGGTAAGAGAATTTTTTACAGGTTTCTTTTCTGCTGGAGGCTTTTGAGATGTATGTAACACAGTCCCAGAAAAACTACTGCTACTGACAAGGGAAAAGAATCCTTTTCCAAACCCGTAAAAAGAATAGCTCCCCCCATCCTTAACAAAAGCATGAGTTAAGATCCCCTTATCTACCAGATCCTTAAAGCATCTGTATAAAGTTTTCTTACTGATTTTTAAGATAGGCAACTCCTGTAAAACATATTCGTAACTAATCCAGAAATACTCCTTTCCGTCTATTATTCGTTTCTCCATTGCTCCAGTATTAGAGAAATCCACAAACCATCTGAGTAAAACCATATCAGCCACGCATAGCCCCAACTCTACAGCTCTTGATTGATCGAACCCCTCTATTGAAATTTTCATCTACCCCACCTCCGGTAAATAATGGGAGGGTGCTACCCCTCCCAGAAACTAATTAACAACCTAAAGAGAAATTCAGATAACGCTTATCATGTAACTCCTTAAAAGCTGTCACATATTCAGGATCCGAAAAATCAATATCCTCAAATCCACAAGATAACAAAATAAACAGTCCCTTAGCCGCAAGAGATAAATCAGATTTATTATAAATGGCTTCTACTACCTCTGAGGAAAGTGCTGTACAATTTACCTCTTTCATCCTACATCTCCTCTAACAGCTTCTCAATATTCTCACATACCTCATCAAATCCCTGTTTGATGATAGCCGCTCTCTGAGCCGGAGATGTTCCTCCATCTACTGTAAGTACCATTCTTGCTGTAGGCTTACACCAGATCCCAGCCTTATTCTGTACACTCATTCCTAACTCCACCTCAATAGAGGCTACTCTTACCTGTGGTTTATTGTTATTATTCTCTGCCATGATTATTTTTCCTCCTCTTCAAAATCTTTTGCAAATAATTCTTTCGTGAGATCAGCCATGATAGGGGTAACTGCTAACACCAGCATAGCTCTCATCTGAGGATCACGCTCCTTAGCAATGCTCATAAATTTACCATTAGTTATTACCTGAGCTGAGATCTCCATAAACTGACGCTGAGTGATTGTGATAGGCTTATCCAGATTCTCCTCATACTTCTTTCTGAGCTCTGCCTCACGTTTCATCTCCTCATTTTTTTTTTGTCTCTTCCTCTGGATCAAAACCAAAAGCTCCAAACATTCCCATACCACTAAACATATTACTTTTCCTCCTTATTCTTTTTGAAATACTTTTTATTTAACTCTTTTGTAGTCAACCCCATTTTCCGGGCAACAACCTTTTTCATTGGCAACTCCTTTTTATTCTTCTGGATCTGCCTGTTTAACTTCCTGAGAGTGCTCATCCTCTAACCCTTTCTCAAACTCTGCCAGAGTAACCTCCTGTACATTTCCGTTCTCAGAAAAAGTAATAGTTTCTGTGATCTCTGTTGATATATCATCAATAGTCACTGAGACATTACATAACTGAGACTCAAAAGGTTTACCCTTATTCTCCTCCCCCAAATACTCATATCTACCGGGGATTTTTTTGATAGTTCCTAAAGCCGCTGAGATAATACTGTTGAGGTCTTTACCATTTACTCTAAGCCCGTTACCGTTATCCTCTACTACAGCATTTAAAAAATTTAATTGAATCATATAGCTCTTAGCTCCTTTCTTTTATTTGCCTTGCACTGAGTAATAACTGAAAGCTGATAAGATTTTTAGACAAAAAAAAAAGAAAAGTTTTTGAACTCCTCTCTAAAATAAATCTTTGATTTATTTTTATATTTTAATGGATTAATCTTTGGTAGGACAAAAATGGGATAGGGGTAGGACAAAATTGTCTTAGGGTATCCCATTTTTGTCCTACCCTACAAGAAAAAAAAAGAGGGCTCATTTGCCCTCTTTCTTCATGTTACCATACCTCTCTTTGTGGGATTGTCCAGCATACTCTATAATCTTCTGAGTATCCTCAGCACTCCAGTATTTATAGCCGTTTGGCTCAGTGTGAGGAGCCGGGATCAGTCTACCCTCCCCGGCTTCTTCCCTTTGCTCACTTGCTTTATTCCAGAGCTTTATAGTCTGAGTAGATACTCCACAGAGCTGAGATACTTCTGTAGCTGTATAGTGAATTATTCCATTGATAACTTTCATTCCTCAGTCCTCCTCAATGATCTATTTTTATCCCTCATTAGCATAAACCTATATAACATCTTATCATTAAAGCCTTAATACTGCAATATCTTTCTGAGAATTTCTCCCATATCTACACGGGATCCTTTACCCTCAACTACTCTGTCAAAGAGAGCCTTGTTATCCCTCAACATCTCCTCAATGCCCTCATCTACTGTATTTGTAGCTACCAGAGACACCACGTTTACAGTATTTTTAGTTCCGATTCTGTGAGCTCTGTCCTCAGCCTGTTTATTTTCAGCATCCCAGTAGCGTTTATCCACAAAGAAAACATAGCTTGCCGCTGTCATTGTAAGACCTGTTCCCATAGCTCCTATAGTTCCTATAGCTACTTTACAAGTAGGATCATTCTGGAATCTTTCAACCTCTTTCTGTCTGTCCTCAGGATCTACAGCCCCCACTATATAAGCCGGATTATAGCCTTTCAGGGCTTCTTTATACACAGAGGTAACTTGCTCCCACTGAGAGAAGATTAAAGCCTTATGACCGCTTTCTGTGATTTCCTCCAGCATATCCTTTACTCTCTCTAACTTAGGGTTATCATCTCCAAAGACTCCCCCGGTAAGCTGTCTGAGTCTTACTGTACAGCTAAGAGGGTTAGGGATCTCAAGGATGTTTTCCAGATTATCCACGATACCTTGACGGATCTCTTTATAGAGGATCCTCTGTTTTCTGGTAAGCTCAATGTACTCAGTAGTGTAAATTTTCGGAGGGAGGTCTAACACTTCCTCTTTCTTTCTCCTCAGCATAACAGTGTTAAGTTCTTTATTTAGCTCATCCAGATTTCTGTGAGCAACTACTTTATAGCCATTAAAGCCTCCCATGATACAGTATCTATTTTTAAACTGGTAGTAATTTCTTTTTTCCACTCTAAGCCATGTGAGGATATTCCAAAGATCCTCAGCTTTATTCATTGGAGTACCGGAAAGCCCTATTCTGATCTTACTGTTGAGCTGTCTCACAGATCTACCCTGAGAGCACATACCATTTTTAGCTTTATGAATCTCATCCACGATTACAGCCCCTATAATATCATCTTTACAATCCATATAGATTCTGTCCATGATCTTCTCATTTCTCAGGCTCTCTATATTTATAATTCCAAAGTAAGGACTACCATAGAGCCACTGATCTATCTGTTGGATCCTTTTATCTACTGTCTTTCCATCAATTACAACACAGCTCTCATTTGAGTGTACTGATACCTCTTTTTTCCAGTTATATTTTACTGAGTTTACTCCACAGACTATCAGACATTTACCTATCTCACCTTTCCGGGCTACTGCAATATCAATACTCTCTTTTGTCTTTCCAAGTCCTTGATCGTCTGCAAGTAAAAGATTCTTACACTCATAGCCCTTATTAAAAGCCTCTATCTGATGAGGGAAAGGTTTTGTTTTAAATGGATAGTCAACAATAGGCTTAATATCTTTTAAGCGTTCCTTGATATCCTCAGGAACCTCATCAGCCTTACTCTCTTCTTTCTCAACTAAGCCCTCCAGATATTTAGCATTTACATTGATATCATCAACTCCAAAGAGATCTACTAAGTGCTTAAGCTCACTTGAGGGAATCTCCCACGCCTTTTTATCCGGCACATACCTTTTGTATTTGAGTGATCTCATCTTGTTTAAATAATCTTTGTTGTACCTGTAGGATACAAGAAAAGCATCCTCAAAAAATTCACCTTTTTCCAGTTTTTCAAGTTTAATCATAAAAAAAAACCTCCTTAGCTATTACTTTGAATATTTAGTAATAACCAAAGAGGCATTGAGATTTTAGACAAAACCTGTATAAATTGTTTTATGCGGCTATTTTAATCCCCACATCTACGCTATTTCTTTTATCTGTTTGTATGCTATACCATCGCATACCCCGACGCTCTGTCCAAGAGGACCTATGATCTCATGGGAATATGCTTTTTTCAGTTTGTCATAACGGACATTTTCGCAGATAAAATCGTGCACATATTTCTCTTTTTCCCACTCAGACATCTTCTGTGCCGGGCGGACAAGCTTCTCTACCCTGGCTGTCAGAGCCTTCTGATGCTCCCGGATCTTGTTTTTCTCAAAAAGATATTCCGGTATGAAAATCAGGTTCGACGAATCTTTGTAGTAACGATATTTAAAATTAGTTACCCAGAATATTTCCGGATGGTCCAGCCTCATCTGGAAAAAAATATTGTAAAGCTCCTCTCCGGAAAGTGCCGGAACCTGAATTTCATCCGATAGATTTTTCACCCCGACAAAAATGCTGTGATAAGTAGCCTGCTGGGGTTTGTTCATATGATTATAATAGTATTGTTCCATTTTTATCCTTTTAGCTTATCTGTCAGTTTCAGATATCCCTGCACAAGTAGATCTGTTACGATCAGCACAACGACTGACAAAATCAGACAATCTCTTACACTAAATTCGTAAAAAGCTGCAAAACCAGCAATCGTCCAATATACTCCAATATGCACTGCATACATTTTGGATATCTGCCTGGAATAATAGCACAGCTTATTGTAAACAAATTTCCATTTTTCTATAATCGGCATGAGAAAAAATGCCACTGCAAATACAAGGATAATGCTGCAGAAGGTTCCCACTACTTTCACAAGTCCGGGAGTTCGATACTGTTCGATCATATAATTAAAGAATCCGTCAACACCCGGATGCATTACGATGCAGATTACAAACCAGGCTGCCGCTACGATTCCGCATACCAGACCGCTCTTTTTGTAAAAAGCTCCTTTTTCATCCTCTGGTACTTTTCTGATTACTTTTGCAAAAACATATCCTAAAAATACATAACTCAGATATGGAAAAAAGCAGAAGCTTGTCTCACCTTTTCCCCCAAAGGTCATATCCAGAAGCCAGTTAAGTGCCTGATTATCAGAAACCAGCAGTTTGGTAAAAGGTGTCACGATTCCCACTATCAATGCACTTATTATGTAACCGCCAAGTTTTACATTTAATTTCCTGTATAAAGCAAGTACAAGGTAGCACATACCGGATATGAAAAAGATATTCACAAATGTAAGCATGGAATACCGACTTGCTTCAAATACTTCCCTGCTGCCTGCTACTTCTCCTGTAATAAAATTTCTAATGGCGTAGCTGACCGTCATAACTGCCGCATAGCATAAATTGCTTATGCCTTGGTAAATCAACAGTTTTATACCGTTTCTGACCATGTCCTTTGGCTGGGAATGACGTGTAAAAACACTTCCAAAACCCATGGTAAACAGATATAAGCAGGCTCCGGTAGGCATAAACAGAGTAAACATAATTTTATGTACACTTGACTCTGCCGCTGCTGCACCTGCAATTGTCTGAAAGGAATGTATAAATACAATCATGATCATCAGAAAGCCTTTTACCAGGTCAAGCTCTCTCTGGCGTCCAGTATTTACTTCTTTTTCTTTTAAAGAAAACATATTTCTTCCCCTTTTCCTTAATTTGTTCAAATATTATCTAAAAGTGCAATGTTTTTTGGATACTCCATATTAGAATATAAGTTCAGCTGCAGCTGCAATATCCTGTTATACTCATCACATCCAGGCTCAAGGACTCTTCTCTGCTCATACAAGTCGTGGTCTTCCTTGCTCATTTTCACATCAAAGCTTTCCTTTGTATGAAACTGGATTTCAATTCGGTAGTTGCGCGGATTTTTAAATTTGGTATTCACGCCATTGTATGGAAAACCGTCATTAGTCCAATAATTTTTTAATGCATAAATTTTCCAGTTTTTCTCAGACAAAGCCGTTATAACAGAACGGATCTGTTCTACATAATCTTCCGGATCCAGTATGATCGTATAACGGACTACATCCGCCAGCGAATCAAAGAAGGATTTCTCTACTCTCTGATAAAGCTTATTGTACAAGGATTTCGGTGATTTCACTCTGTACTCTAATCCTTCCAGTACGGCTTTGTTGGTTTTCGCGAACTCTATAAGGAATTTGGTTGTCTCGAATTCTGTGGATAAATAATCGGCATAAAACACTCTTTCCTCAGGAGAAAGCTTCTGAAACAGTTCCCTGTCCTTATCTGTCCATGATTCTTCGATTTCTTTGTTCAGATAGATTTTTTCAGCTGTTTCCGCAGACGGAAGGCGGTGAAGCTCTATGGAAACAATGGAAAAAAGATTCAAACTGTAGTCTGACCGGTCAGACAGACTACTGACAATTTTCCCGAAATTATCAATAATTAAATTTACCTTCCGCTCAATCAGTGTATAAGCCGAATCCGAACCGCCTGCTTCTATCACCAGCTTGCCATCTTTTACCTTAATACTTCTTACCACGTTTCTTTCAACAAATCCAACGATTTCTTCGGAATTATATTTGTCGAACTTGTCATAGCTCAAATCAATATTTGCATTTTTTAGTTCTGCCAGCTGGTTTCCAACAACTAACACAGCTGCCAGTTCCTTCAACCTGATAACATTTTGATTGTTCAACACCAAAGCTTCTTCTAACTGAACAGGTGCTGTACCATTTTCACCGATAAAGTGAAGCATACGGATTATGGCATATTTATGCAGATCTGATGGAAATTCAAATATATCGCCGTATTCTTCCAGCAGACATGCACTGAACAAAACATGATATTTACTCATAACCTGAAAGAACGTAAGCTCTTCTGTCTGCTTCTGAATTCCAAGCTTGTCCACATATCTATTCATAATTTCCTGATTTAAGCCAAATCCAATATGTGCAAATAGCGCTGCGGACAAAAGACAGTAGCACTCATCTTCATTCAGATTTTTCAGTTTCTGCTTATCCATTATCATATCACAAAATTCTGCAATATCGATAAAATGCATTATAGAATAATCAGAAATATTAGGATATAACTTTTTATATTTTTCCAGCATTCTCTGGACAACTGTACAGTTATCCCTGTAGTTCCCATATAGTTTTTTTGATTTTGCTAATAAAATTTCCGAACACTTATTAACTATCATTTAGTTTTTCTCCAGTCTCTTTTCCCTGTTCTCCTTCGTTTGCCACTTTAATCAGGATAATGGCGCAGAGTTATTCGTTTCTTTTCCGGCTTAATTACCTCAAGATTACTTACCGTTTCAAAATAATCATTCATATTCCGAATATTCTTTTGTCATTTAAAATCATATCGAACCACAGCACAGTTTTTTACTCCAAATGCAGCATATTCCTCATTTGTCATATCCGTAAAATAGGACTGTACCACTCTGGCGATTCCATTGTGGGCAACCAGGATATAAGTCTTCTTATCGGACTCTGCTTTTATTTCATCAAGAAGATTATAAATCCTCTGTGCCAGCCGAAGTGTTGATTCTCCTCCTTCATGACTACATGCAAAAAACTCCTTTGCTTTCTTGAAATCCTTCCCATCCCGGGGAGTGGACTCCCATTTTCCAAAATTCTGCTCAATCAGCCTTGGTTCCACCCTGTATGGAATTCCTGTCATTTCCGAAATCAACCTGGCAGTATCCGCTGCCCTGCTAAGCGGAGAGCAGAGGATTTCATCTGCCTTAACCCCCTCTGTAAGAATCTTCTGTCCCGTCTCCTTTGCCTGCTCGCGTCCATATTCTGTAAGCGGACTGTCTGTAACCCCGCAAATTTTGTTCTCAACATTCCACACGGTCTGCCCGTGTCGGATGAAATAGAAATGTCCCATGGTGGGTTCCTCCCGTTATTTTCTTCTCATAATCCTGGTTATATTTCTCGGTAAGCGTCTTTACCTCTGCTTCTGTAAATCCAATATAAGGTGCAAAATTCCTAGAGCATGTTTAAAAAGGCTTTCTGCAAGATGTGCGTCACAATCGTCCAAGAAAATAAAATACAAATAAAAGCAAAGTAGCAATAGCCGATATATTTGCTATATCATTCCACATATTCCACCTTGTTCTTACATTCTTACGCTAATCGCCTTAATCACCGTCACATCCGCTGGCAGCCATTCTACATCTCCCATTTTTTCCTTCGTCAGCCATTTTGCGGCTTCGTGTTCTTTTAACACAAGATCCCCTTTCACAATCTCGCACCAAAAGCAGTCCATGGAAAGGTGAAAATCTGGATAGTCATACTCGATGGTATCAATTAACTCTCCCACTGCAATTTCTGTATCAAGTTCCTCCATAATTTCACGTTTTAACGCTTCCTGCGGTGTCTCGCCAGGTTCTATTTTTCCACCGGGAAATTCCCAGCCGCCTTTTAAGGGACCGTAGCCACGTTGGGTTGCAAAAATAATGGGTTCGCTTTTTTCATTAACAGCTTTTATTACGGCTGCAACTACTCTAACTGTTTTCATAATCTTCTCCTCATCATGAATTCACAATATACTCATAAATATCTTCTCTTACAGGTACATCAAGAATCCACTCTATCTCCACTGCTGTTTTTTCTGTATTTGCCATTTTAAATTCTTTCGTTTTTCCACTTGCAGTCATAGGGCCAAGATAATAGAATTCTTTAGAAATTTTGTCATCTTTGTTTTTTCGTACAAAAAGTTCCACTTGGATTCCCCTCTCTTTCGCTTTTAAGAAATTCTGCACGTCCTCTGATTGCAAATTTCTTCCAGACTTTGAAATTGCGATTAAGTGATCTCGAAAACCAGGAATAAAATGATCCTCATATTTGGTTGTATCGCTAATATTTTCTTCTTTATCGTAATTGATAAATACAGGAAATGTTTTTGTCTTTTTGTCAAACTTGTAACCACCAATATTTAAAGGCACTTCATTTTGTGCCCAATTCAGCAAGCGGCAAACATCTTCATAAGTATATTTTTGATATAAAACCAAATCAGTCTTAGCATAACTATTCCTGTAATCTCTTTCGTAGCGGTTTATTCCAAAATCAACCAATTCTTTAAGGATATTATAAAAATCATCATTTGATAACATTTCCACAAACGATTTCGTTGGTTTATAGTCATTTCCAGCTTCTTCAATAAACACACACTGAGAATAGGTCTTCTTACCTGTTCCAGCAGGAAATTCATTTGTCATCACATTTACAATATTTTCTTTTTGATCCTGGCTAAGTTCTTTTCCATATGATTTCATATCTTTGGAAAGCTCTGCAAAGAGGCCTAATTTAGGAAACCCATGAGAATACGTGAGCATCCGTTTTAACAGTTGAAGTTCCTGTATACGTTTTCCATTTGCTAATTTCTTAGATACAAATTCAATTACCTTTTCCTCATCCAAGGACAACCGAACTTTATATTCTTTTTCATATTTCACCAGGAATTTGTAATAGGAACCAAGACTGTTATTGTCAAAAATCCGAATAACATCCATCTCTCCGTAATCATCAAAATCACGAAGGTTTGGAATCCTTCCAAGCTTATTCTTCAGATTCGTGTAATTTTCTTTGATAAGCTTAATATCACTGAAGTTTGCATTATCTACAGATGCAAAAATTCTTTTCCGGCTAATCTCATCAAAATGTACGGTAGAAGCTCCTGGAATTATCCTTCCGCCTTCCATAATGTATCTACGAATATTGTCTTTATTGTAAGTTCTATCCCCTGATAGCGCAATTGGAATCATAAAATTGTTATTATAATTTCCAATAAAATCCAGAATAACTACATATTCCTTTCCCTTGGCTTTTCGCAAACCTCGTCCAAGTTGTTGAATAAAAACAATTGGGGACTGCGTTGGTCTAAGCATAATAACTTGATTAACTTCAACAATATCCACACCTTCATTTAATATTTCAACAGAAAAAATATAGTCTAATGGCTGGTTGTCATCTGTTGCTTCATCCTCGTTCATTGCCAATCTTTCAAAAGCAGCTTGTCTTTCCGATTCAGAAGCATTCCCATTAAGCGCTATTGTTCTAAACTTACGTCCAGTAGAAGGATTCATTATTTGATTAAATTTCTCAGACAGTTCCTCTGTTTCTTTTATACTGCTACAAAAGATTAGTCCTTTGACTTTTTCTCCACTGTAACCATAGTAATCAGCTTGGCTGATAATATGTTTTACTCTCTCATCACTTGTCAGCATAGAAAAATCTCTACTGGCATTTTCAGCATCACCAATAATTGATAAATCTGTTATTCCAAAATAATGGAACGGACAAAGCAGATTTTCTTCCATTGCCTGTTGAAGCCGAATCTCGTATGCGATCTGATAATTGAAAAGCTCATAGACATTTCTGCCTTCCATATTATCATCTCTTTTATCCGGAGTTGCTGTCATACCAAGCCAAAGCTTCGGAGTAAAATGTTTCATTACTTTCTGATAAGTATTGGCTGGAATATGATGAGCCTCATCCAGAATAATACAGTCAAATGCATCCTTTTCATATTGGAATAAATGCTCATTACGATTCAACGTTTGAACTGTAGCAAAAATGTAATCCGCATCATACTCATGATACCCAGCACCTACCAGCCCCATAGAAACAGACTTTCCAAAGACCTTTTCGTAAGATTTTTTCGTCTGTCTTGCTAATTGACCTCTATGTACCAGGAACAGTACTCGTTTGTAACCTAATTCCCGCATCGCAAAGGCCGAGGCAAAAGTTTTTCCCGTTCCTGTTGCAGAAATCAAGAGTGCTCTTTGCTCTCCTGATTCCACTATTTTCCGAAGGTTTGTAATGAACTTCACCTGCATACTATTGGGTTTCAATTTATAGCTTTCAATTGAAGTAATTTCTTGTTCTTTGGCAATTTCTCTTTGATGCTTTATTATCTTATAACGTTCTTTGTAATTTTCATAAAATTCATCGTAAAATAGGGCATAGGATGAGTTCCATAATTCTCTGAACTCAGCAACAATTTCTTTCGCCATTTCGCCTTGTTCTGTTGAAAGCAGCTTGGTATTCCATTCACGATTGCTGGTAAGTGCGGCGCTGGTGATATTGGAGCTTCCAATTATAATGCGATATATTTCGTCTTTTTTAAAAATATATCCCTTTGTATGGAAGCCTTCGGCTGCTCTTTCTACATCGAACATTTTCAAAGTAATGTTAGATAATGAATTAAGTTTCTCCAAAGCTCTTGGTTCGCTGAAATTCAGATAATTAGTAGTCAGAATTTCACCTGGAATATTTCTTTTTTCAAGTTCTTTTAGTGTCTGAAGCAATGGAGTGATACCGCTCATAGTAATAAAAGCTACACTAATCTGAAAACGGTCGCATGTCAAAAGCTCATCTTCTATGGATGAAAGAACCTTTTTCCCTTTTTTGTAATTGTTTGATACAAATCTAGGACGATATGTACTACCAGATGCAACAGCCCCGTCTATATATGCAGTTTCAAAACCGGATCGCATTTCATCAATTTTGCTCATTTGTTTATAACACTCCCTGCTTCCACATTTCTTCTGACACAATCACATATTCCTTACTATTCTCCACAATCCCAATCTTCTCTTCCCATGTAAGGTTTCTTTTAATCTTCGCGGGACTTCCCATTACCAGGGAGCCGTCTGGGATGATAGTGTTTTTGGTGACAAGGCTTCCGGCGCCGATGATGCAGTCGCTGCCGATTTTAGCTCCGTCAAGAATTATGGCGCCCATTCCGATTAAAGTACGATCGCCGATTGTGCAGCTGTGGATTACGGCATTGTGGCCTATTGTGACATTATTTCCAATGTGCACTGGCAGGTCGCGGCTAACATGGATTGTGCAGTTTTCCTGGATGTTGGTTTCCTCACCGATTACGATTGGCGCGTCATCTCCGCGGATTACACTGTAGTATAGCACACAGCTGTCACAGCCAATTGTTACATCACCGATGATTACGGACTGCTTCGCAATTTTTGCTGTTTTATCTATTTTTACATTTTTATAGTTCATTTATCATTCTCCGATCTCATGATATTATATTGAACCAATGTCAGACTGTTTTCATTATAGTACCATACCAAAAAAAGAGATTGTATATTATTTCATTCAGTTACTTGGGCGTATATCAATTTTTTTGTTCTAAAATTAATTTTATTTTAATTCCAAAATATGCTCGTTTCTTTTTTTATGTTTGCGGACACGTTAGCGTTGTTCACGGTATTACCGGAAATCAGTTCAGTAACAGATATGGAAAACGCATCTGCAATGGGCTCCAGCAAAGCAGAGTTTCCTACACTAATAATCTTCGTTTATAGGCAACACCAAACTTATTGTATTAAAAACTTTTCTATTATATCCCAATAAACTTCCATCGTCCCATCCCCGCCACAATATATCTCATGCTTCGTCCCAGGCATGTAAACATACTCGCAAGGGGCAACACCGCGCTTCTTGACTTTTGCTGCAAATTTCTGAAGTGCGCGGACGGATACGAAATCGTCTTTTTCGGCCTGGAAAATAAGGAGTGGGGACTGGAGTTTCTTCCAGCCATGGTATCTCAAATACCAGCTCATTTTTATGGCTGCCTTCAGCCAGCCATAGGATGGTGCACAGGTCTGGAGAAATTGTTTTTCTTTTCGCAGGTTGTTGTACCTTATAAATTTAGGTTCAGAGGTGCCAGCGCTGGTTTGGAAGGTGTCGGTTCCGTCGTATGGCTTCTGTCCTAAGACATAGGACTCTTCCTTTCCCAAAACGCATTCTGCATGGGCGATCAGTACGGTCAACGGCCATGGCACGCCTCCAGTGAGCGGTTTGATCATAGGAGAGCTTAATATCACTTTATGAAAAAGAGCGGGTTCCCAGGCTGCGGCGATTGCGCTGATTGCACCGCCCATGGAGTGGGCAAAAAGGTTCAGGGGCAGGTCTGGATGTACCCTTTTAATTTCGTGGCATACTTTCAAAAAATCCCTTACATACCGCTTCCAGATATCAATATATACCAATGAGGGATCTGCTGTCAGGCGGTAGCTTTGGCCGTGTCCCATATGTTCTGGCATGTATACGTGATAGCCAGCCTGTAAAAAATAGTAAATCATCTCCTCATATTTTGGCGCACCTTCTGTGAAGCCGTGGCTGATTACAACCACCCCTTTTGGATCATCTGCCAGATAACGTTTCACATGGATTTTTCCTATAATTCCATTTTTCTCATGGTAAATGTCTTCTGCTCCCGGAATGTACCCATCCCGGCAATGAGCCTTTAAATAAGGTTCCACCTCATTTTTCACAGCATCTAAATATTCGTTTTCCTGTATTATTTTCATTTCAAAACTCCCCTTACAAGCAGCTTATAAAATCATAAAAAACAATCATCACGATTCACACATTCCTGATAACACAACTCATTCAAAAGTATCTTTGAAAAAGGTGTACTGCGACATGTGTTACAATTTACGAGAGTTTTAATACTTTACTACTATCCCCCAATAATCCCATTAATCTTCTTCTCATTATAAAACACCAGAATAATTCCGCCCACCATACAAAACACCGCTGCGCCAAAGGCTGCGATTCTATAACCAGTTCCCTCTCCTGCTCCAATCGTAGAAACAGCAGTAAAGATCAGCATGGAAAGACTCTGGCCCAGTTTGAATGCAAAGGTTCTTGCCGCATAAAACATTCCTTCCCTGTTGCTTCCGGATGTGATGGAATCACTCTGGGCGATATCTGCCACAACCGCCTGGGGCAAAATTCCGAAAATCGCCATCGGCAGCGCTGCCACCACCGTCAGGATCAATCCCTGTACGGTTTCCGGAATAAAGCTCATTTTTCCCATAAATCCTGTATAGAAATAAGCCAAAATGAATACAGCAAATGCAAATAGAATCATCTTTTTCTTACCCAGTTTCGGGGTAAGCTTATTTACCGGAATGTAAAATACCAAAGACAATGCTGTCATCCCCACAAAATACAGGGTTGTCATCGTCTCCGGCAGCTTCAGAAGGCTGGTCACAAAGAAAGGCAGACCTGTCTGAAACATGGTAAGGGCGATCCAGTAAAAAATATCGGAGCCCACAAATTTACAAAATTCTCCATTCTTAAACGTAGCAGTCAGGGAGCGAAAAGCAGACTCTTTTGCTGGAACTGTGTCCACGTAATCCTTTTCCCGAATGCAAAATACCGGTATCAGCATGCAGATAAATGCCACCACTGCCATCAGCGTGAAGGTGACACGGATGGCGCCAACACGTCCAAATGCCGGGATAAATGCACCCCAGATAGTTGGTGCCAGGTATGCAACTGCAGTTCCTGCAATGAATGTAAAGGAAATCACCGTAGAAATGTTAAGCCGCTCCTGCTGAGTATGTCCCAGCTCCGGAATCAAGGCATTATACGGTGTGCAATAAGCTGTAATGGAAAGGTAATAGGCCAGAACCATCACCAGCAAAAACGCTGCATTGAGCCAGCTTTTCTCATTAATCGGGGACCAGAACACCAGCACTGTGGAAAGTGCCAGAGGCAAGGACGCCCATTTCAGGAATGGAATTCGCCGTCCATCTTTGGCTGTACACCGGTCCGACCAGGACGCGATCATAGGATCTGTAAAAGCATCAAAAATTCTCCCGAAGGCTGTGATTCCTCCGATAATAGTGAAAATGCCAAGCACCACCAGTCCCTGTGGAATAAATACGTTCTGCCCCTGGCTGATGGCGGTTTCATCTGGCTGATAAAAATACACAAGCCAGTTTGAAATGATTCCGGACAACATTGCCCATCCAAACTGACCTGCTGCAAACTGCCATATTTTTGCTGTTGTAAGTTTCTTCATCACGTACTTACCTCCTGCTTCTTTATATAATGATAGTATCATTTTTGTGCCCGCTTCACAATATACGAATCATTACTATTGCACAATTTTAGCATTCCACAGCTACTTTGATCACTCCATCTCTCTTATTTTCAAAGAGCTCATACGCTTCCTCAATTCTGCAAAGCGGATAAGTATGTGTGAGCAAAGGCTCTGTATCAAGCCTGCCTTCTGCAATCAGCTTCAGTGTTTCCTCGCAGTGACAGCCATCCACTCCGCCGGTTTTAAATGTAAGATTCTTGCCGTACATATCCGGAAGAGGCAGTATCTGGGCTTTATCATAAAGTGCTACCACAGTCACAATTGCATTTGGTCTTGCGCATTCCCATGCCAGACGAAATGTAGCTTCCGCTCCTGCAACCTCAAGAACCACATCTGCTCCTCCATGCTCACTGTTAGCCAACGTAAACTTCTTGCATTCTTCTGGTGATACAGTAAGAACCTGCGGATAATGTTCCTTAATAAAGCCAATACGCTTTTCGTCTTTTTCGCACATAATGATCCGCTTCGGTTTCTTCAGCATCACACAAAGCAGCGTACAGATTCCGGTAGGACCGGCTCCGATGATCAGCACCGTATCATCTTCTGTAATCTGGGAAATATGTGCCGCCCAATAGCCTGTAGCCAGAACATCTCCTACCAGCAAAGCCTGCCTGTCAGTAACCTCATCCGGAATTTTGTTAAGCCCCTGATCTGCAAAAGGCACCCGCACGTACTCTGCCTGACCTCCGTCTATGCGGCAGCCAAGAGCCCAGCCCCCATTTTTATCCGTGCAATTATTAACATAGCCTTTTTTACAGAAAAAGCATTCCCCACAAAAAGTTTCCACGTTTACCGTTACTCTGTCTCCCGGTCTCACATTTGTTACACCACTTCCAACTTCTTCTACAATTCCTACCATCTCATGACCAACTGTTATCCCCGGAACCGCACGTGGAACACTTCCATGTTTGATATGAAGGTCACTTGAACAGATGCTGGCAAGAGTTACCTTTACAATAGCATCCCTGTCATCTATAAGCACAGGCTTAGGCTTTTCCATTAATTCAAATTTTCCTTTTGAAACATATGTATATGTCTGCATTTTTATCTCATCACTTTCTAAAAAGATTTTTAAGCATTCACTGTCTGCCATCCGTAACTTTCATAGTAGATATAAAAACAAGTGAACTAAGCAGCAGCATATAAGGATACAGCAGCATTGGAAGTATATCAAATGCACTGACCACTTCTCCTAAACTGGCTGCAGCAGAAACAGCAACCAGCATTTGCGCTCCGTACGGTAAAATCCCCTGAAAAATACAGGAAAATGTATCCAAAATAGAAGCCGCTTTTCTGGCGCTGATACCGTAATCCTTTGACATTTCCTTTGCAATCGGGTTCGCCATAACGATCGCAACTGTATTATTGGCAGTTGCAATATCCATTAACCCAACCAACAATCCCATTCCCAAGAGTCCGCCTTTTTTTCCTTTAAACACTTTCTTTATCCAGTATAATAAAGCGGAAAATCCACCGTACTCCTTGATCAGGGCACAGATTGCAGCTACCAGAATCGCAACCATACTGGTTTCAAACATCCCTGCAGCACCAGTTCCCATATTTCCGATCAGGTCTGTTGGTGCTATCATTCCTGTTGCAATCATAATAACTGAGCCACTTAGAATACCTGTAATCAGTACGAAAAATACATTAAATCCGATGATACCACCTATAAGAACCAGAATATAGGGAACGGTCTGTATTAAATCGTATTTTTCTTCGATAAATCCACCATTATAATTTTTCACAGACAAAACCAGCAGAATAACAATGCTGGCAATGGCAGCCGGCAGTGCAATAAAGAAATTTTCCTTAAATTTATCTTTCATTTCACAGCCTTGTCCATTACATGCGGCAATGGTTGTGTCTGATATAAATGACAGATTATCTCCAAACATGGCGCCGCTCATGACAGAACCAATACAAACCGGCAGTGCAAATCCGGATACCCTTGCTACTGCAACTCCAATTGGAACGATCAGTGTAATTGTTCCTACAGAGGTACCCATTGCAAGAGAAACAAAACAGCTGACCACAAAAAGCACAACAACTGCAAACTGAGGCGGAACCAGTGACAAAATAAAATATGCAACACTGTTTGCGGATGTTCTTCCGACTATACCTACAAAAATACCTGACAGCATAAAAATTATGATCATTGTAATAATGTTAGGATCACTGATTCCAATCCCCATAACTTCCAGCTTATCATTCAATTTAAGCTCGCGGTTCTGTATACAGGCAACAAGTAATGCAACCAGAAATATTACAACAACGGGGATTTTATAAAATCCCATCTCGATATCCAGGCCATACTCAAATAATATGCCAAGCCCCAGATACAAAACAACAAACACTACTATAGGAAGCAGTGCTTTTCCATTTCTTTTTTCATTTTTCCTCATCCTACACTTTTCTCCTTCTTAGTTATAGTACTAATAGTATCATTTTTGTGTCCGCTTCACAATAGCAAGTCAACTAGATATTTTATATAAAAAGATCCCGGCAGGCTTCTGCTTCTGAGCGCTCAAACTCAAAAGTATGAAACCTGCCGGGAAGTTTTATTTTCATCAACCAAAAAAACTATAGCTTACTGATAATCCGTCTCTTATATTCCAAAAATTCTTCTGACAATGCAAAATCCGCTGCCCTGGGTTTTCTCTCCTGGATCACGATCTCATCTTTGATGGTTCCCGGAGTTCCGTTCAGAATGTAAATCCGGTCGGACAAAAGAATGGCCTCATCAATATCATGGGTGATAAACAAGGTAGACAGATCAATATGCTGCATAACTTCCAGATACCATTTATGCACGCTGGCCTTTGTCAATGTATCCAGTGCACTGAAAGGCTCATCCAGAAGGGCAACTCCGCTGGAACTTAAATAGGTTCGAAGCAAAGCCGCACGCTGACGCATACCACCGGACAGCTGGCTTGGATACTGATACTGGGTGCCTTCCAGACCAAATTCTGCAAAAAGCGGATTGGCCTTTTCCCTGGCTTCTGCTTTCTTCACGCCTTTCAGTACAAGGGGAAGTGCTACATTGTCGATCACTTTCTTGTGGGGAAGGAGAAGATCCTTCTGCAGCATGTAGCTGATGCTTCCAGGTGTGGAAGTCACATCCTGATCTTTCAGATAGACCTTTCCTTCATCAGGTGGGATAATACCGGAAAGCACATTGAACAATGTGGTCTTTCCGGAACCGCTGACTCCCAGAAGGGAAACCAGTTCCCCCTGCTCCAGATAAATGGAAATGTCCTCCAAAACCTTTTTTTCACCGTATGTTTTTGAAATATGTTCTGCTCTTAAAATCACTTTATTTTGTTCTGATGACATATTCGTTCCTTATACACAGTGCTACTTCTATAACCAGTTCCATTTTCCGCAAAAATCGGGGTAAATTTTCCTGACAGAATAGCTCTATGTGTTAATTTCTTTCTCTTTCATTCCTTACTGGGGAAGATAATCATTAGAGAAGCCGACTCCAGTAAGATCCTTGTCGCAAAGCTGGTTCTCATACAGCCATTTGTAGAATGCATTCCATCTGTCTGCGTCAATTACGCCCCAGCTTTCTGCGTCGTCAATGTATTTTGTGGAAAGGAATTCCTGGCTCTTCTTTACAAGGTCTTCAGCATCCTTCAGAGAACCTGTATTATCGCCGTCAATGAGGATCTGTGCTGCCTCATCCGGATTCTCTGCTGCAAACTCATATCCCTTTGCAGTTGCTTCCATAAATGCTTTCGCCTGATCCGGGTTCTCAGCAAGATAGTCGTTATTTGCAATGATAACCGGTGTGTAGTAGTCAAATACAGGGTTGATATCAGAGAATGCAAAATAATCGCAGTCTACACCTTCTACGTCAGCATTGATTCCGCCCCAGCCCTGGAATACCCAGATGGCATCCGTCTGATTGGCAGCAAGTGCTGCTGGCTCATCTGTAATATCATTAGGGATCAGGGTAACCTGGCTGAAATCTCCACCGTCACCATTTACAACATTTTCCAGCATAGCAAGCTCGATTGGGGAATCCCATGTGGAATAGGTTTTTCCGGTAAGTCCGGCTGGTTTGTCAATTCCGTCACCTTTTCGGGAAAGGATTCCGGAGGTGTTGTGCTGAATGATTCCTGCAACCGCTGTGATTCCAAGAGGCTCGTCAAGTGCAAGGGAAGCAGCCATGGTATCCTGAGCCTCAATCGCAAACTGAGCCTGACCTGCTGCACACATAAGGGCTGCCCCATTTTCCGGTGGCTGAACGATCTCCACATCAAGACCAGCTTCTTCATAGTAGCCTTTTGCCTGTGCTACATAAAGTCCGGTGTGGTTGGTATTCGGTGTCCAGTCCAGGCAGAATGTGATTTTCTCCTGCGCACCATCTTCTGCGTATACACCTGTAGGAACTGCAAACACCATAGCTGCCGCTGCAACTGGTGCGATTACTTTTTTCAGATTCTTATTCATGATTTTTCTCCTTTTCTACCTGCAGCCATGGCATTGTGATCCGGCTGACAATATTTACTGCCAGAAGAAGTAAAAGGCTGATGATCACAATGAAGATAATAACTGCAAACATTTTATCAAAAGAATATGCTTTTTTTACACGGGTCATATAAACACCAAGTCCGTTAAATCCACCCAGCCACTCAGAAACAACGGCTCCTACAACTGCATAGGAAGCAGATATTTTCAGCCCGGAAAAAAACTGGGGCAAAGCACCTGGAAATTTCACATGGCGGAAAATCTGTGCCCGGCTGGCTCCCATGGCCTTCATCAGACGAATGGCATCCGGATCCACACTTTTATATCCATCCAGCAGTCCGATTGTAATTGGGAAAAAAGTGGTGATCACAACCAGAGTGATCTTAGGTGCCATTCCAAATCCCATCCAAAGCACCAGAATTGGCGCAATGGCAATGGTCGGTATGGTCTGCGTAATGATCATGATCGGATAAAATGCCTGATCCATTACACGGAACCGATCCATCATAGTTGCAAACACAAATGCCAGCGCGATTCCAATGAGAAGTCCGTAAAAGGATTCCAGCAAAGTGAATTTCGCATGGAAAAGTATGGTTGGCAGATCGCCAAACAGGGCTGTCAGCACTGCTACCGGAGATGGAAGCATGTAGGAGGGAACAATTCCCGAAATGCTTACCACTTCCCAGCCAAGCAGAATCACGGCCATGGCTGCAATTGGAGGTATCTTACTGGTGATGTTTGGTAACTTTCTTTTCAATGGTAAGTACATCCCCTTCTGGTTTATATGCAATTTTAACATATACGCTCATAGCCTTGCAGCCTGCGCGCTCAGCTACATGCTGACACTCTTTTACAATATCCATCAGCTGGTCGTAATCACCTTCAATGGTGGTCTCAAATGGTCCTACATAATAGTTCAGACCAGTGGATCTGATGTAGGCGATCACCTCGTCTACAATGCGGATAACTTCCTCTTCATCCTGTACATTTGGCAGTACCTGAATTGCTACACTTGCGTTCATTTTCTTTTCCTCCTATTTTCCGTCCCATAAACAGGACTTTGCGTTAAAAATCGAATAAGAACCATTCTTGAAACTGTGACGGAACTGAACAGGCTCTGTCAGTCAGTATGAAAAAAGAGCACCTGCCATCCAGACAAATGCTCCTAATTACATCGTTAAACACTTCCTACACTGGCATGATCCAACAGGTTAAAAGGGTCTAAGGACTACCTTACTCTCAGCTTCTCAATTGAAACTCCCCTGGTCTTTATTCAGATTTCGTTGCTTATTATAATACACCTTTCTTCAAATTACAAGAAACTATTTTTATCTCAATTATATTTTACATACCCTTAACAGAATTGTACTGCTCGCAGTCTGACCAGCACGCTCTAATTAATATTCCCATTTCATCAGAATTCGTTAAAAAAATCCCCCTGCATATCACAGTTATTTCCTGCAGAATATATAATAAATCTACAGATTCTCAAAGGCAGCCTGAATACTGTCATAGTGCAGGAATTTTCCCTGGGCTGCAAATTCCTTGATCTGATTCAGGGTGGCAAACATGTGGCCGTCTGTCTCTTCTTCCTGAAGGTGTAGATCTTCTTCTTTCACATCCATCACAAAGCGGTAAACATCTACGAAATAGTTATCTCCCTCCCCGGGATTCTCTCTTTTGTAAGTAAAAAGATAGCCGCCCTGCGCACTGCTTACGTCAAGACCTGTCTCCTCTTTCACTTCGCGGAGTACAGCGTCATAAGAGGATTCCCCTGCCTGTGCTGCACCGCCGGAAACTTCCCACCAGCCTGGTGCCCAGGCTTTTGTCAGCACACGTTTGGTAATGAGAAACGTACCATCTGGTCTTGCCACTACTCCAAGTACGGTGAGATGGTATTCTCCGTCCTTTAAACACCAGTCGTTTCGTTTCATGGTACGGCCGGTAGGTCTCTTGTTAATATCATAGATGTCCCAGAATTCCATTTTATCACTCCTGTTATATTTTTCTCGTGTATATTCTTGTTTCATTCTTATTTCGCAAATATTGTTATCATATGCAATATTTTACTATTTCAGCAGTTCCTCCACCATCTCTCTGGTATACTCTACCTTCTCTACATGGTTGACCTCGATCTGATACAGTGCATTTGCCGCAATGTGCTCTGCTGCCTGCTCCAGATCACGAATACCTGAAGTATTGGAATAACGCTGGATGATTGCCTCCAGCGCCCCCTCTGTGATAATGCACTCACTCTCTTCCATATGCATTCTCTTAAGAACTTTCGGAAGAGAGAATCTGGAAAAGATTACTTTCTTCTCCTCAGCTGTATAATCCGGAATATCAATTACTGCGAATCTGGACATCAGCGGTGCACTGATCTGGTCACGGTCATTTGCAGTAGCAATTGGATAAACACCGCCAGTTGGGATCATACACTCCATATAGTTATCTGTAAATCCAAGATTGTCCAGAAGGGTAAGAAGTACGTCTGCCGGATTTCCATTTCCTTTGCCGGAATTTGCCTTATCAAGCTCGTTAATAATAAATACCAGATTAGAGGCACCAGCCATGGAAAATGCCTCCATAATAATTCCGGGCTTTGCATTTGCGTAAATACGGGGGCTTCCGGTAAGCTGCTTAGAGTCGTTAATTGAGCTCATGTCCAGCGTAGTCCACGGAAGTTTCAGGATTCTTGCAACTGCATAGGCTATCTGGGATTTGCCAGTACCGGCAGGTCCGATCAGAAGAAGTCCGTAGGCCGGAAGGGTATGTGTACGGTTGATCTGGATAATCGTCTCGATAATACGTTGTTTCACACGCTCCATTCCATAAAGCTCTTCATCCAGGATTCTCCTTGCCTCAACAGGATCGATTGCTTCAAAATAATTGTTCTTCCACTGGATATTCAACATAATAGAAAGAGCCCTCTGTGCATGATGGCGCTCTTCCTGAGAAACTTCACTGGATCTTGCCACTGCCAGATTTCTTCTGGTCCAGAGTCTGATATTATCCGGCAGTGTTTTGCCTGCGCAGGTCATAAAATCGGTAATACTCTGAATGCTGGTAAGCTTCATCTCATCACCGTTTTCCTCCTGTTCCTCATCCTCTTCTGCCTCAGCAGGTGCATTACTCTCCAGAAGTCTCTCAATCATAAACTGCAGAAAGCCATCCTCTGCAGAAAGCTTTGTGCCGCCGCCAAAAGCAGTTTCGCGAATGCGGTATACCGCATATCCGTCCTCCCTGTTAGTACCAGACAAACGTACATTGATCCTGCTGTCTCCCAGCCATTTCAAAAGACTGGTAAATCTGGAATCAATTTTCACCACATCTGCTGTATGGTTACCGTCTTCTTCCTTAAAATCAAAAGCAGTACGGTTTACCGGATTGGTAAACACACCGCAGGAATGATGTTTCCACTGTCTCTCTTTATTGTCAAGCACCATGATCGGCTGCTCCGGTGAAGGCTTCGTATGGCTGCTGTGAAATGTTGTGTAAGTACACTTTGCCTCCGCTTTGCTTGCAGAAGCACCGCTGAAATCAAATACTGGCATAGCTTTTTCCTCTTTCCTGTGTATTTAAAGGGATATATTTCTCTAATTTCTCTTACCTACTATAACAACATTTTTCTCTAATGTCCAGAATGAGTTGGCCTGTTTCATAATTCAGCATTGTCTTGTATTATTGTTCACTTTGTGACCAGTAACTATCTTATTTTTTATATATCTTGGCATTTCTTAGTTTTTTACAAAAAATCTCTTGCCAAAATGGAGAAATTCGTGTATTCTATTATACGGACTACTTTTCAACAATTTGATTTTCACTTAACATTTGATATATATTTCTGATTTTTAGTGCGCAGACACCATAGTCCCTCCCAAAGCTTCTAATGGAATACTGCAATCTAAAAATAAAAGACTCCCGGGCGCTCTAGAGCGTGTCTGAAAAAGCTTTCTGTAAGATTTTTCAAACAGGCTCAAGTGTTCCGGGAGTTTTTCAATTCATTTATGCCAGACTTAACAGCTGCTTTCCTTCTGTCAGTCTTTCTTCAAACTGCTCATAGAAATCTCTGCCCACTTCATATGTTTTCATATAAAAACGATTCACCACATATAAATTCAGATTTTTGATCAGCTGGGCATCTGTGGCATTATAAAGAACTTCCTGCACATCCAGCAAAAAATAATGCCAGTCAGCTACAAACTTTTCATACTGGCGAAGATCCGGAGTGTCGATCCATTTCTTTACCTTGATCTTGCTCCGGCTTGTCTTCTTACATTCATGGATCTGCAGAAAATACTTAAATCCTCCATTTTCATAGAAACGTCCCAATGGGAAAAGTCTGCAGAAACCAGGACGGAAGTCATGGATGCTGCACCGTCCCTGTTCATTCAGGAAAACACAACATTGGTTTTTTCTACTCATGCAAAGATGAGGCAGAATGTTCCCATCCATGGCATCAAACTGGATCAGCCCTGCGCTTACCAGTTCCTGCGGTGTTTTTCCCAGATTCGTACACAGGCGGTACACATCCATGGGATCCAGCACAACTGAATCCCCCATTCCCTCACAGCAGTCATGACATCCTGCACAATCCTGGCAGTCTGCCTTTACCATATCGTTTAATTCATAAAGTCTTCCGTCGGAAATCTCTTCCAAAGATACTTCTCGGCGCATATGCAAATTCCTCTTTCTTTTATTTTTTTGTGGACAAACAAGGTTACGGTTCACTTCGCGATGCACAGAAATCATGCATTCCCATGATTTCCCGCTGAGATTCCCGTTTTTTCTGTAAACGATATTCACAAAAAACGTCTCGCGGAACATTGCCAGTGAACAGTAATATAACATGCTGCCATCAACAGCATCTCCGTATTATCTATCCTCTGTATTTACAGCTTAATTCCAGACAATGCCTGTGCAAAAGCATTATTCACCGGCTCATTTGCCTCCTTCTGCTGCCTGCGCAGATAGTTCTGCACATCACGCTTGCCTACTCCTGCGCCCTCTTTCTGGCGTCTTGCCTGGAACGCGGAAAGCTTCTCCTTATAACCACACTGGCAGACAAACGTCTCTTCCTTACCTTTCACATACATTTCCATACGTTTATGGCATTTCGGACAACGGGCATTGGTAGTGCGGGAAATCGTTTCACGGTAGCCGCACTCACGGTCCTGGCATACCAGCATTTTGCTGTTTTTGCCATTGACAGCCAGAAGTTTTTTGCCGCACTGCGGACATACTTTGTTGGTAAGATTGTCGTGGCGGAACGTGCCCTCCCCGGTCTTGATCTCATCTACAATTTCACAGGTATAGTCACGGATTTGGTGAAGAAAATCCCCCTGACGTATCCTGCCTTTTGCAATCTGGGAAAGCTTCATCTCCCAGTCAGCCGTGAGCTCAGGCTTTTTCAAGTCTTCCGGCACCAGCTCCAGAAGCTGTTTTGCCTTTGAGGTAATATGGATCTCATTGCCTTTTTTCTCCATCATAAAGGAATGGAAAAGTTTCTCAATAATGTCTGCTCTTGTGGCAACGGTTCCAAGCCCCCCAGTCTCTCCCAGGGTTTTCACCGCTTCTTTATCTCTTGTCTCCATAAATTTCACCGGATTTTCCATAGCTGCAAGAAGAGTTGCCTCTGTGAATCTTGCTGGCGGTTTTGTTTTTCCTGTATTTAAGGAAGTTTTCAAAATCTTTAGTCTGGTTCCGGTTTTCATCTCCGGAAGACGCTGGTCTTTCAGTTTTTTCTCATCATCCGCCTCATCTTCCAAATCATCATCTGCTCCGCCTTCGTAAACTTCCTTCCAGCCCATGCTCTTTATCACTTTGCCGCTGGCTGCAAAAGTTTCTCCTGCCGCTTTCGCCTCCATGGTCACCTGCTCATACTGGCTTGCAGGATAAAGAACTGCAAGGAAACGACGGACAACCATATCATAAATCTTCCGTTCTTCATTTGTCATGTGGTCCAGCTGAACAAACTGTTCTGTCGGAATGATCGCGTGGTGGTCACTGACCTTCTTATCATCCACAAAGCTTCCATTCACCTGCACTGGCTTATTCATAAGTGCGCCAGCAAGCTTTCTGTACGGACCGATTCCGCAGGCCTTCAGTCTTTCCTTAATAGTAGGAACAATGTCCTTTCCAATGTATCGGGAATCGGTTCTTGGATATGTGAGTACTTTGTGGTTTTCGTAAAGGCGCTGCATAATATTCAGGGTCTCTTTTGCAGAAAAACCATATTTCAGGTTGGCTTCCCTCTGCAAAGTTGTCAGGTCGTACAGGCCCGGGGCCATAGTCTTTTTTGCTTTTTTCTCTACACTGGTTATTTCAAGAGCAGCGTTCTCCAGCCTGCCTTTGATCTGCTCTGCCCTTTCCCTGGAAAAAGTACGGAAGCTCTTTGTTTTCTCATCTCTCCAGGTCCATTTCACATCCTGGGTCTCCAGAGAAATACCATAATATTCTTTTGGCACAAATTTGCGGATTTCTTCTTCGCGCTTTGCGATCATGGCAAGGGTGGGGGTCTGCACCCTGCCACAGGAAAGCTGGGCGTTGTATTTACAGGTGAGAGCTCTGGTACCATTCATTCCCACCAGCCAGTCTGCTTCTGCCCTTGCAACAGCTGCACGGTAAAGATTATCATAGTCATGCCCGTCTTTCAGATTGGCAAAGCCTTCTTTAATTGCTTTATCTGTGACTGAGGAAATCCACAGTCTCTTAATTGGCTTATGGCAGCCTGCTTTTTCCAGAATCCAGCGGGCAACAAGTTCCCCCTCCCGTCCTGCATCTGTGGCTATAATGATTTCTCCAATATCTTTTCGGAAAAGCTGAGTCTTTACTACGGAAAATTGCCTGCCTGTCTGGCGGATGACTACCAGCTTCATCTCCTTGGGGAGCATGGGCAAAGTCGCCATTTCCCATTTTTCATACTTTCTGTCATATTCTTCCGGGTCAGCCAGGGTTACAAGATGTCCAAGTGCCCAGGTTACTACATAGTTTTTGCCTTCGAGAATACCACCATTTTTCTGGTTTGCGCCAAGAACACGGGCAATGTCTCTGGCGACGGACGGTTTTTCCGCAATTACAAGTGATTTCATGTATACACTCCTGATTATTTTCGTATTTGATGATGTCTGCTTAAGCAAACAGTGAAATCCTCTCCATAATTGTTAAGGAATAGTTACATTATAACACACTTCAGAAATTTTTAAGAATATTTTGTTAAAATTAATTTGTAAAACGATCCCACCAATGCTATTATGTAACCATAAAAGACAGAGAATCTACATCGCAAGGCTTCAGGTTCTTTGCCACAGAGCATGCCCCCAAATACTTTCCCTGATATGTGCTTCACAATTTATGGGAGATTTTGCAAACATGTTCTAAAAACCTAGGAGAAGTTATGTATTATTTTATTGTTAATCCCAATTCCCGCTCTGGCAGGGGACGTTCCATCTGGAATGAAATTCATCAGCAGCTTATGCTTCGGGGAATTGATTTCCAGTACTGCCTTACAAGATATTCCGGACATGCCGCAGAGATTGCTTCTGATGCCTGTGCTCTTGGCACTGAATCTGAGCCTGTATATATCATTGCAGTGGGAGGTGACGGCACCATTCACGAGGTGCTCACCGGCATCACTGATTTTGACCGGGTAGTCTTCGGATACATTCCAACCGGCTCTGGCAATGATTTCTGCAGAAGCATGAGACTCCCTTTTGATCCAATGGAATCACTGGAATATATCCTAAAGGCAGAGCATATCAGCAAAATGGATGTTCCTTACCTGCTCCGCAATAATAAGAAGTCCCGATTCGGTATCAGCACGGGAATCGGATATGACGCCGGCGTATGCCAGGAGGTTCTGGCAACGCCCTTAAAGAAGATATTCAATCGTCTTGGGCTGGGAAAGCTGATTTATCTTTTCATTGCATTGAAGCAGCTGATTTTTATTAATCCAGGAAAAATGACAGTGACCCTAGATGGAGAGAATACTTTTTCCTATGACCACGTATATTTTACAGCGGTTATGAATCAGAAATATGAAGGCGGCGGTTTTAAGTTCTGCCCGGATGCTCAGCCTGACGACCAGCTTCTGGACGTGATCCTTGTGGAAGGTATCCGTAAGATAAAGCTTTTATTTTGCCTGCCTACTGCTTTTTTCGGAAAGCATGTGGGCATCAGGGGAATACATATTCTCACCTGCAGCGATATCCATGTACATAGTGCGTCCGCTCTTCCCATTCATATTGACGGGGAATCTGGCGGAATTCGCGAAGATTTAACAGTTTCCATTGAAAAAAGCTCTTTAAAAATCATTTTACCTGTGGTATAATCTCTCACGATTTGGGGGATCCGGAATTACAAGACCGGTAACCCAGATTGGAAAAGGAGTGAAAAAGACTTGGTACAATTTATAAAAAAATACAGGCATGGTCTGATCATACTTGCGTATGCCATTGTTTATATGCTTTTTTTTGAGTATCTGGAGTGCAGGCCGGTATGGGGATTTCATGTGATCGACACTGTTTTTGATGATTACATACCATTTTGTGAGTATTTTATTGTCCCCTATCTATTATGGTTTCCGTATCAGATTCTCACAGTTTTATACTTTATCTTCAGGAACAAGAATAAAAAAGAATATTATCAGTTGATTTTCAATATGATGATGGGTATGACTGTTTTCCTGATCGTGTCTTATGCATATCCAAATGTACTGCACTTAAGACCATCGGAGTTTCCAAGGGAAAACGTGTTTACAGATATGGTAAGATGGCTGTATCGGACGGATACACCGACCAATGTTCTGCCAAGTATTCATGTATTTAATTCTCTGGCAGTTCATATGTCACTTACCAATTGTGAGGCGCTGAGAGACCACAAAGGGGTAAGGTATGGATCATTGGTTCTTACATTACTTATTATCATGTCTACTATGTTCCTGAAGCAGCATTCCGTAATTGATGTGTGCTGTGGTGCTACGCTGGCGCTGTTTGGATATCTGTTTTTCTATCCGCAGAAGGCAGGAGAAGAAGCAAGTGGCATGGCAGTAGAGAGAATTGGACGGAATAATCGCAGGAAACATTATTAAACAAAACGCGCACTTCCAGAAATGGGAAGGCGCGTTTTTTTAACAAAAATACGAGCGGCGACAACCGAATATAGATAAAATATGCTGCAAAGTGGGGCGTACAGATTGCAGGAATGATTTTTCAAACAGTCTCCAGAGCGCCCTGATCATTAATCAGTTAAATCCGTAGAACTTCTGGCAAAGCTTGTATGCAGCTACAGACACCTTACGTCCGCCGCGGCCTGGAAGGTTCATGAAGTTACCCATGAGGCTGTGGCGAAGTTTTCCGTAGAGGGCACGGTTCGTGGAGCGGATATATTCCAGAAGCTCCTTCTTCTTGTCGAGAGCTTCCTTTGTGCCGGAGCGGATCAGCATAATGGAGGAAATGGTAGTAATAATATCCAGATAACTGATCATGTAGGCTCTGGTGCGTTTATTCATGCTGCCGCAGCTGGTGTAGGAATTTACCATCAGTTTATTTACGCGGAGCTGCTGGTCGATTCTGCGGATCATAACTGTCTCGTTTACGGACTGGTCATCGCGGCCGATAAAGTAACGGTAGAAATTGGTATCCAGGTAGTACATGTTCTGTACATACGGCAGCGGATCAAAGGCAAAAATATTATCTACGTAGAAGGTATGCTCCGGCAGAGTCAGGTTGCACTCAAGGAGAAGCTGGGTACGGTAGATCATGGAGTGCATGAGAAGATATTTTCCCTTTGGCATGTGACCTACTTCATTCCAGGTGAAAATCTGGTTCACTGGCAGGCAGTGACGATACTGCATAACCTTCTTGCGGGTAGCACCCTGTTTCTCGTATACAAAATTACTGATGAGAAGATCAACTGTTTTGGAGCCTTTTACCAGCTCTTCCAGAGTTTTCAGGATCTCTTTGTAGGATTCTTCATTTACCCAGTCATCGCTGTCTACAACCTTGAAATAGAGCCCCTGGGCATTGTGGATACCGGTGTTTACGGCGCCGCCGTGGCCAAGGTTTGGCTGATGGATGGCGCGGACAATGCCTGGATATTTCTCCTGGTATTCATCTGCGATCTCGGCTGTTCTGTCCTTGGATCCATCGTCAATTACAAGGATCTCTACTTCATCTCCGCCTGGTAAAAGGGATTTGATGCAGTTCTCCATATAAGCTTCAGAATTATAACATGGAATTGCTATGCTCAGTAATTTCATTTATTTTCCTCCTCATGTAGTGTAACGATTCTGTATTTTAAAATTACGCACCTTGCGATGTATTTTCCTTTTTTTCTTTGAGTTATGTTCTCAAAAACGCCAGCTGAACCGTTACATATATTTTTCATAAGCGCCAAACGCAGAAGGTATGGCGTAGTTTCTCTCTGATTCTTTTTTATCTGCAAAAAGAATTCCCGGGGCATGTGTCTGCTCCAGGGAGGACACGCGGATCCGGTACGCTTTCATCCGCCACTCAATGTGGGAAAAAATATGCCTGGCCTCCGGCAGTTCTTCTATATATAAGGGCTCTGCGCCAAGCTCTTTCACGTATTCCAGGGCTTCCTCACGGTTCAGGTATCCTTCTGTATTGGGAAGCTCGTATAATCCGGCAAGGAGGCCTTTCGGCGGCCGCTTGCGGATCGCAGTGCAGCTTCCATCCTGAATAACCAGAACGGTTCGCTCTTCCACCACTCTTGGCTTCTTTGGTGCTTTCACCGGAAACTTTTCCATAGTGCCGTGAAGTCCCGCCTGGCAAAAGCCTCTCACCGGACAAAGGTCGCATTTGGGCTGTCCGTTGGGGACGCACACTACTGCTCCAAGCTCCATCATTGCCTGGTTAAAATCACCTGGACGGTCTTTCGGGATAATTTCTTGCAATGCGCTTTCTGTCTTTTTGCGAAATGCAGGTCTGGTAATGTCTTCCGAATCTTCCGTCATTCTGGTGACTACACGGAAAACATTTCCATCTACGGCTGGCACCGGAATGCCATACGCTATAGAAGCGATAGCTCCTGCAGTGTAACTTCCTATCCCCTTTAACGAGATAAGAAGGGAAAAGTCTTCGGGAAGTCTGCCATTATATTTTTCTACCATTTCCCTGGCTGCCAGCTGCATGTTCCGCACACGGCTATAGTATCCAAGACCTTCCCACAGCTTTAACAGCTTTTCCTCCGGACAGACTGCCAGGGCCGGGATATCCGGCAGTTCCCTGATAAATCTTTCAAAATAGGGCTTTACAGCTTCCACGCGGGTCTGCTGGAGCATGATCTCGGATACCCAGGTGTAATAAGCGTTGTGCTTATCCCTCCAGGGCAAAATCCTTTTATTCTCATCATACCAGGCAAGAAGAGGCTGTATAAACTCATCTGTCATCTAGTTTCCTCCAAACACACAGGCACTGGATTCTGTATTTCCATCCCGTCTGGCTCTACCAGACAGTCATAGGCCAGAATATGCACCCCTGCCTTTTTCGCTTTCTGTAAGGTTTCCCCAAATTCCCGGTGCGTATCCCAGTTTGGTTCAAATCTTGTAATTCCCTTCATCTGGATCACCAGAAGCAGATAAGCCTCATATCCTTCCCTCATGCAATGGATCAGCTCTTCCAGATGCTTCACGCCCCTCGCAGTAGGAGCATCTGGAAAACGGGCAATATTGTCTGCTTCCAGGGTTACACCCTTGACCTCAATAAAAGCCTTTCTCTTATCTGAACAGGCATACAGATCGAATCTGGAATTTCCATAAGTTTTCTCAGGAGTTACCTGCACTTCCTCCGGAAAAAGATGTCCTGCCCTTACCCATTCCAGGGCGGCTTTATTGGGAATCTGGGAATCCATATTGATCAGGCGTCCGCCTTTATTTACACAGACCAGATCGTATGCTGTTTTCCTTGCCGGATTACTGCTCTTTTCCAGAAAAACCTGAACACCAGGAATCAAAAGCTCCCTGCATCTGCCTGTGTTCTTTACATGAACCGTCTCTGTCTGTCCCGCAATCTCCACATGTGCGATAAATCGGTTCGGACGATCCAGGAAACGGCCTTCTGTAATATTTTCGTATTTCATAGTTCACCTCGTGCTGCTGCCTGACTCCCAAAACGTGTCTGAAAAAGGCTTTCTTCAATGACAGTCTTAAGAAATAATGTAACTATTTCACCGCAATATAAAACTGACCAATAGTTCAAAAGCAGCAGTCACCTTTCCTATCATAACATAAAATCTGCAAAAAGCCAGTTAAAATTGAAAAATCCCATATTAGGAGATTGATTTTTTTGATTTTCCTATATAGAATAGAAACCGTCAGGTTGCAAAACAGAATGAGAAAAGAAGTAATTTTAGAATTTTAAGCACACCAGAAAGGACTAAAAACCTCAAATGGACAGTATTATTTTTGATATTGACGGAACTATATGGAACTCCACCGACGTTGTAGCTATGGCGTGGAATAAGGCTTTAGAAAAAGAGAATCTTGATGTCCGTGTGACAGCTGATCAGCTGAAAGGGCTGTTTGGCAGACTTCTCCCGGATATTGCGAAGGCAATCCTTCCAGAACAGACCAAAGCGGAACAGCTTCGGGTTATCGATATCTGCTGCCAGGCTGAGCATGATCTGCTGCGTGCGATGGGCGCACCTGTTTACGACGGACTGGAAGAAACTTTGAAGGAGCTTAACAAACGCTACCCTCTTTTTGTAGTAAGCAACTGCCAGGCTGGATATATTGAGCTTGTTTTTGAGAAAACAGGGCTGGGAAAATACTTCACCGGTCATCTGTGTCCAGGAGACAGCGGGGAAGCCAAGGCAGCTAATATCCGTTCTATTGCTAAGAAGTATCAGCTGAAAGCACCTGTTTATGTAGGAGACACCTTCGGGGATTACCAGGCATGTCAGGAGGCAGGGGTACCATTTGTATTTGCTTCCTATGGATTCGGACAGGTGGATACACCGGATTATATGATTGAGAAGCCAGCGGATCTGTTGAAATTATTCTAATTATTTATACAAATTTTATTAGCATTCCTTACTTTTCAAAAAATAGTGTGCCTGACTCATCACTGAAGTAACGAGAATGTGACACACAGTTATTCAAAAGCAGATTGCGGGAATGATTTTTCAAACAGGCTCCAGTGCAGCTCAATATCCGGATTACAAAAGAAGCACCTGTATATCAATTTCCAGATATACAAGTGCTTCTTTTTCATCTCATTTCTTACATTTCTTGCGAATCACTACCACCATGATAATGAAGATAACAATTACTGCTGCCAGATAAATGATATCGTATACATAGCTCTTGACCACCATATCCAGACCGGTGAGGATTCCGAAAATGAGCAGAGTCACGCCGGAAACCAGCTGAACCTTTTTGTCATCGTAAAGCTTCTTACGCTCAGCGGCATTTCCGCCTTTCATAAGAATATCTCCATGACCGGTAAGAAGCATAACTCCCATTACAAGAGCTGCTATAGTCAGTATCATATCAAATGAATCCATATTCATATTAACTTATTCTCCACTTCTTTTGTGTTGTTCTGCTATCCGCAGCCTCAAAGACATGCAGCTGCCTTTTCATTCAGCTAGAGCATGTTTGAAAAATCATTCCCGCAATTTTCCAGTCAGATAAATGATCTTTTAGTAGAAACACACGATCGGCACATTGGTATCAATAATGCTGTACAGAGTAGCTGCTGCATCCAGCGGCATATTGATACATCCATGGGATCCGGCGTAGGTATAGCGGTCACCGCCGAAATATACCTGCCAGGTAGCGTCATGGAAACCAATTCCGCCGTTAAACGGCATCCAGTAGGTAACCTGGGTTTCGTACTCGTAAGTGCCGTCCGGCTTCTTCTCTCCACGAAGCACATCCGGGCTCTTCTTATAATACAGGGTGAAAATTCCCGGAGGTGTGGCTCTGTCATCATAACGGATATCTCCGGAAACAATGTCAGAGTCAAAGATGATGCTGCCATTCTGGTAATAGTACATGTGCTGACTACTCAAATCTACCTCGATATAGGTACTTCCAATGTCATTGTATCCATAAGAATTGGCTCTCATGGAATATACCGGTTCCCGTGTAGTCTGAGTGCCTGTACGGATCTCTTCTGTCAGCTGTGCTGCTTCTGCGTCCTGATCGATCTTCCAGCCATATGCAGAGCCATAAACAGAAACGGTACGGCCACTGGTCGTATTAAAGGAACGTGTTGTTCCAACTGTATCATGCTCACTTGCCAGCTGTGCCACAAAATCCTTGATATGCTGGGTAAAGGAAGCATCATCCTGCACCAGCTGTCCCTTGTCATCAAACTGCAGCCATTCCTTAAGGGTGCTTCCGTCAAGAGTGACTGTCTGCTCTCCAAATGTATAGGTAATGCTGGCCTTGGTATAATTATTATAAGCATCCCTGGTGGCCTGAAGGGTAGGATCATCGCTGGTCACTGCTGCCACTGCATATACATCCGGCGTATTTCCCAGATCAATGGAGGTCTGGCTTCCGGAAATGGCGGTATCCAGCGCTTTATAGGCTTCCTTCACCTTCAGCTTGCTGCCCTCAGTCTCAGGAACAATGGTAAACTCGCTTCCCTCAAGCGCCACATATGCATTCTCCGGCTCAACCTGGTTTTCTGCCTGTGCACACTTTAATTCCTTTACTTCACTCTGAAGCAAACTCTTATCAAAAGTCACATTCTCCTGTGTGGTATAGCTTCTGGTCTCCATGAACCCTTTTACCCATTCATATGGCTTCTGCTGCTTCAAAAGATCCAGAACTTCTCCATCAGACACATAGCGGTAATTGATCTGGTTTCCGCTGATGGCCTGCGGCTCCTGGTTCCTCGCGGTAATCTCAATGGAATAATCCTCTACATTGCTTGCAATCAGCTGCTCTGTTTCGTAGGCAGTCTTATTGGAACAGTTGATTCCGTTAATATAGGTTCCCTCAAAGAATCTGTCTGCATAATAGTAACTCACTGCTCCATAAGCGCATCCTGCTGTCACCGCAAGAATAGCTGCCACAATTCCCGTAACTTTAAGTCCCTTATGCTTCTTCCTGGGAACAGGGATGATCTTCTCGTCCAGTTCCTCATCAGTAATAGGAACATAGGAAATCTTCGTCGGACGGGCAGATCTGGCTGCCGGCTTCGGAGACGGTCTGGCAGATTTCTTAGAAGTCTGCTTCTCAGGCTGGTTAGGTGCTGCCGCACCGGCAGAATCTTTTCTTCGGTGCTTTCTGCCTTTATTTGAATAGGGCGGAATAATTTCCACCTGAAGCTCTTTTTCAGATGTTTCCGGTTCATCTGCAGATTCAGCGTCCTCTGAATCTTCGCTCTCTGAATCTTCTTCCTCTGAATCCTCTTCTTCAGATTCTGTCTCTTCCTCGTCCCAGAAGTCCTCTTCTTCCGTGCTCAGCTCTGCCTCATCCTGGTCGTACTCTTCTTCCTCTGGATACTCCTCTTCAGAATCCTGCTCAGCCAGTTCTTCTGCATCGGAATCGTCTTCCCCCTCCCAGGAATCAAAATCGCTCTCCTGGTCATCTTCATCATAAAAGTCTGCGCCGTGGAATTCCTCGTCCAGATCTGCTTCAAGACCTGCCATAGCCGAATCTATTTTATCTTCAAAGTCTCCCGGGCTTCCCTGAGTATGCTTGTTGTCCTTACTCATGTATAAAACTCTCCTCTGATAAAAACACTGTTTGAACAAGGCTTCTCCATCTAATGGCGAAACCTTGTTTCATTATAACATATATTTTCCATTTTGTATCTTAAAATGTATATTTCCTTCAAAAGAATCCCTTTAATGTTAATTGCAATTCAAACTTCCACCCCAAGAGCTTATCCGTGAAAGTTAATTCTTCCGAAAGAATATGTGGAAGTTACCCTTTCAAACTGGAAACTCGGATTGCAATCGACCTTTTTTCAGCCTTAACAGTCTATAACAGATTCATTTTATTAAATCACGTTTACGGATTTGTAATCCTGGCTTTCACTGCAGACATAATTTTCTCTTCATATCCTTCATCACATAGAAGTAAAGTACAATAAGAAGGACTGTTGCTACAATCCATGCAAATGGACTGGCCATGCATGCCATTGTATAACTCCTGGCATCTGCTGCAACAACTGCCATCACACCTCTTCCAATAAGCTCTGCCACGCCTGAGAGCATAGGAAGAAGCCCATATCCCATTCCCTGAAAGCCATTACGGTAACAATTGACCACATAAAGGGGAATCATAAACATTCCAACACAGCGAAGATATGTATCCACCATAGGGATCACCGCCTCTGCATTATCAGAGATAAACAGATAAGAAAAGCTTTTTCCCACAAAAAACAGGACAAATCCTACAACAACAGCATATGCACAGCCGATCACATCTGCACACCGGAACCCCTGACGCACACGGTCCAGCTTACGCGCACCAACATTCTGTGCACTATATGTAGACATTGTAGTTCCTATAGCTACAAATGCCTGGGTAAAGATATTATCAATCTTAGAGCCTGCTGTAAAGGCCGCAACTGCATAAGAGCCAAGTATATTCAAAGAACTCTGTACCATCATGCCTCCAATGGCTGTAATGGAATACTGCAGTCCCATGGGAATTCCCACACTGATCTGTTTTACGGCAATATCACGGTTAAAATACCAGTCTTCTTTTTTCATCTTTAGTTCCGGCACGGCCTTCCACATATAAATCAGGCAAAGAACTCCTGACACTCCCTGTGAAATAACGGTAGCCCAGGCAGCTCCCGGCGCTCCCCAGTGAAAAAAGATAATAAATACAAGGTCAAGTACAATATTCAGTCCTGCCGCCAGAATCAAAAAGTAAAGAGGCGTTTTGCTGTTTCCCAGTGCCCTTAAGATACTGGACACCAGATTATACAATACCTGGGTAAAAATTCCGGCACAGATGATCATAATATAACCATATGCACCATCAAAAATATCTTCAGGTGTATGCATGAATACAAGAAGCCTGTGCATTCCCAACATGCTTACTGCAGTCATAACAACTGCGATCACAGCAGAAAGAATTGCTGCATTACCAACCGTCTTACGCATCTCATCCATTCTTCCTGCTCCGAACTTCTGAGAGGTAAGAACTGTAACTCCTGTTGTAACCCCCATCAGGAATCCAATAATAAGGAACGTAATGGTTCCAGTAGCGCCTACCGCTGCCAGCCCCTTGGTTCCAACAAACTTTCCAACAATAACTGCATCTGCCATACTGTACAGCTGTTGAAAAACATTTCCCAGAAATACAGGAATAGTAAAATTCAACAGCATTTTCATGGGCTTTCCCACAGTCATATCTGTCTGCATATTCAGTTTTCCTCCATAAGAAAAAATATCGTTTGAGAGGGATTATAGGCGATATTTTTTCTACTTTCAAGCCCCTTTTTTTATTATTTTGCAACTATTCAGCAGGTGCTGTTCCCCGAGGTGTTTATTTGTGAACGCAGTCCATAGGATTGTATTATTTTAAGCGCTTGACAAAAACCATTTTCTGCCATACTATAAGAACCACATAACGAAATGTTAACGTGTGAAAGACATCTGTCTTTTTCGTGCTTACGTTTATATCTGCTGCCAAACTATGAACGGGAACCACGATCAAACGGCAGCACTACTATTTTTAAGAAGGGAGTTCCCCATGGGAGAAAAAGTTATAAACGCAGCCCTGCTTGGGCTTGGAACAGTTGGAACCGGTGTTTACAAGGTTCTGAAGAACCAGGAAGAAGAAATGACAGCCAAGATCGGCTGCAAGGTTAAAATACGCAAAATACTTGTCCGCAACCTGGAAAAGGCAGCTGGCAAGGTAGATGATCCGGCTGTCCTTACCAATAGCTGGGAGGATATTAAAGCAGATCCTTCCATTGACATTATAATCGAACTGATCGGCGGAATCGAACCTGCCAGAACCTATATTCTGGATGCTCTTCACGCAGGCAAGCACGTAGTAACAGCAAACAAAGATCTGATTGCCGTCCACGGAAAAGAACTTATGGACACAGCCAGAGCTTCCCATGTGGATTTTCTCTTTGAAGCAGCTGTAGCAGGCGGAATCCCTATTATCCGTCCTTTGAAGCAGTGCCTGGCAGGCAACCACATGAGCGAGGTTATGGGTATTGTAAACGGTACTACCAACTTCATCCTCACAAAAATGTCCCAGGAGAATATGGAATTTAAAGATGCACTGGCACTTGCCACAGAGCTTGGCTATGCAGAAGCGGATCCTACTGCGGATATTGATGGACTTGATGCAGGACGCAAGGTGGCTATTCTCGCCAGCGTTGCTTTTAATTCCAGAGTGGTATTTGATGATGTTTATATCGAAGGAATCACAAAAATTTCCGCCAAGGACATCCGCTATGCAAAAGAGATGGGCTGTGCCATCAAGCTTCTTGGTGTTGCCCGCAATACTGAGTCCGGTGTAGAAGCTTACGTCTGCCCGATGCTGATTCCAAATGATCATCCTCTTGCAACCGTTAATGATTCCTATAATGCGGTCTTTGTCCATGGAGATGCTGTAGAGGACGCCATGTTCTTCGGACGGGGTGCAGGTGAGCTTCCTACTGCAAGCGCCGTAGTTGGAGATATTTTTGATATTGTGCGCAATATGGAAGCAGGGTGCTGCGGCCGTATCGGATGCACCTGCTATAAACAGCTTCCTGTGAAAAAAATGGAAGATACCTACAACCGTTACTTCCTTCGCCTTCATGTAGAAGACCGCTGTGGTGTACTTGCTGAAATGACGGAGGTTTTCGCCAAATATCACGTAAGCATTGCCCAGATCATCCAGAAAGACAGCCAGAATCAGGACGACCATCTTGCAGAGGTTGTTGTGATCACTTCCAAGGTTCGTGAGGGTGACTTCAAGACAGCGGTACAGGAGCTTTCCAATAAGTCTTCGGTAAAGCGTATTTCAAAGACTATCCGAGTTTATAGGAAGTAATTAGAAAAATCAAAATTATATTGTACATATGTTTATCTTAAGCATACAGTCAAAGGCACGATTCGCTCGTGCCTTTTTTATGTAATAAGCTGTTATATAAAAAGCCTGCCAAGGCAGAATTCTTTCTCATCAGAACTCCCATAGTAAATACTGCTAAAAATAGTTTCCAGAAATAAAAAAAATTGTGATTGAAAAATCCCAGATTTTTGATACTATATATAAGGAACAACAAAAGGGAAATTTTATCATATAAAGGAGCACATTATGAGCAAAAAACCAACGGTTTTAATGATTCTTGACGGATATGGCCTGAATGAAAGACATGACGCAAACGCTGTATACGAAGCGAACACACCTGTCATGGACAAGCTGATGGCTGAATATCCTTTTGTAAAAGGTAATGCAAGCGGACTGGCTGTAGGTCTTCCGGACGGTCAGATGGGTAACTCCGAGGTTGGTCATATGAATATGGGTGCAGGCCGTATCGTATACCAGGAGCTTACCAGAATCACCAAAGAGATTCAGGACGGAGATTTCTTCAAAAATGAAGCACTTCTTGCAGCTATGAAGAATGCCAAAGAAAATGATTCCGCGATCCACTTCATGGGTCTTCTTTCTGATGGTGGTGTTCACAGCCACATTACTCACCTTTTTGGTCTTCTTGAAATGGCTAAGAAAGAGGGACTTAATAAAGTTTATGTACACTGCTTCCTGGACGGCCGTGACACCCCTCCGGCTTCCGGAAAAGGATATATCCAGCAGCTCCAGGCGAAGATGGATGAGCTTGGCGTAGGTGAGATTGGTGTTGTTTCCGGACGTTATTACGCAATGGACCGTGACAACCGCTGGGATCGTGTTGAGCTTGCTTACAACGCACTTACCAAGGGCGAGGGTGTTAAGGGAACCGACGCAGCTGAGGCTGTACAGGCATCCTATGACGACGGCAAGACAGACGAGTTCGTTCTTCCAACAGTCATTGAGAAAGATGGCAAACCAGTTGCCGTTGTTTCTGATAAAGATTCTGTTGTATTTTTCAACTTCCGTCCTGACCGTGCACGTGAGATCACAAGAGCATTCTGCGATGACGAATTTACAGGTTTCGCAAGAGAGAAACGCCTTGACCTCACATATGTATGCTTCACAGATTACGATGACACCATCGGAAATAAGCTGGTTGCATTCCACAAGGTTCAGCTTCACAACACATTCGGCGAGTACCTTGCAGCTCACAACATGACTCAGGCACGTATCGCCGAGACTGAGAAATATGCTCACGTAACCTTCTTCTTCAACGGTGGCGTTGAGGAGCCAAACAAGGGCGAGGACAGAATCCTTGTGAAGTCCCCGAAGGTTCCGACTTATGACCTGCAGCCAGAGATGAGCGCTCCGGAAGTATGCGAGAAGCTTGTTGCAGCAATCAAATCCGAGAAATATGATGTGATCATCATCAACTTCGCCAACCCGGATATGGTTGGTCATACAGGTGTTGAAGCTGCTGCTATCAAAGCTGTTGAAGCTGTTGATGAGTGCGTAGGAAAGGCTGTAGAGGCTCTGAAGGAGGTTGACGGACAGATGTTCATCTGTGCTGACCACGGTAACGCAGAGCAGCTTGTAGACTATGAGACAAGCGAGCCATATACTGCTCATACCACCAATCCGGTACCGTTCATTCTGGTTAATGCAGACCCGAAATATACTCTTCGTGAGAACGGCTGCCTGGCAGACATCATCCCGACTCTGATCCAGCTTATGGGCATGGAGCAGCCAGCTGAGATGACTGGTAAATCACTTCTGGTGGAGAAATAATCCGCTTATACAGCTCTGTTGCTTTAAAGGGTGCTGGCTTAAATGCCAGCGCCTTTTTTATTATGTCCTTTTTTATTATGGCACAAAAAGAACAGCTCTGACAGATTTTCCATCCATCACAGCTGTTCTATTATTCCTGATACCTATTGTCGCCAGCTCTTTCTGAATTATTGTTTCCCTTATACAACAACACGATCTAAATCGTACTTCCACTGTTTACTACTTCTTATATAAAAACTACTTCTCACTGAGCTCCTTCAAAAGCTTCTGAAGATGGCGGATATAATGAAACCCTGCACACAGAGTTACCGAAATAATAACAGACAACAGTGCAGCCATGACCACATATACCACAGCGCCAGATTTCGCCCCTGCTACCATACAGTAAAACAGACACGAAGACAATGCAGCTGCAAATACAGTGGAACCTGCTATTTTTAATCCTTTTCGCATATCTTAGTCCTCCCAGATAGGGTGACTATAATCACCCTGTTATGTTTTTCATTTTAAACCCATAATAGAGATATGGCAAGAACAAAATGGACAGGAATTTGAGTGATGATAAAATACGACAGATTCTGGGAGACATTGAAAAAACGCCATATTTCACAGTACTATCTCATTAATGAGTGTGGAATCGAAAAAAGGTTATTGCGCAGACTTCGGGACAATGAAAATGTAGAAATCTTTTCATTAGACCGAATATGCACTGTTCTTAACTGTGATCTGGATGATATAGTAGAATACGTACCCAATAACCCTGATATCATTGAGGATGCGAAAACAGCCCAAAAAGAGGCAGCCGCATCACATCCTGTTCACACTCCATCGAAATAACTGGTGCTTCAGACTCCCACAGTATAAACCATACATAAACTATACGTGTCTCAGTTCTGATAAACACGTTTTTTTGAAAAAGAATAAAAATACTTACATTTTTATTTTTTTGCACGGATGCCTAATTCTTTGTTTCGGCTGAGTGGAGAGATTCTGGAATTATTTTTAGAGCATTTTGTTCTTTTTTCATATTGTTTTTTAATTAATCCAGGGTATTAATTTTTCCATAAAGAACCCTGCTGCATAAAAAACACCGCCAGGTGACTTTCGCATTTTATCTGCGAATTTTCATCTGACGGTGTTTTTATCTTAAAAATTATTTATTCAACCTCTTCCGGCTCCATACTCAGCTTATGCTCCACTTCTGTGCCAATATCATACTTCTGTCTGTATTCCTTAAAATAAGTGTAATATTCCAGACTGTCTGTAGGATAAATTCTGGAGTTGTGAATGTGGATATCGGTTGTCTCTTCCCCACTTTTCATAAGTGCTGTCATAGCACTTGCACAGTGGGAAGCAATACGTCCAAAGCTGTTCAGAATATCGCTGAACACAGTTCCCTCTTCCAGTCCGCATTTGCCCTGGCTGAGGCGCTCTGCATGGCGCATCTTCAGTTCATCACAAAGTCTGGTGATTACCACGCCAAGTGGTGCAACACGCTGTGCGGCTTCTCTGTCATCGTTCATAAATGCATTGCAGGTCACATTGATTTCCTCACGGACTGCATCCATAACTACATTCAGCTCATCCCATGCTGTCTGAGAGAAATTCGTGTGGTTGTCATGCATTTCGTTGGACATATGTGCGATGTAGGAAGCGTGATCGCCAATTCTCTCAAAGTCATTGATAGTGTGCAGATAAAGGGAGGTCTGGCGCGTCTGGGCGGTGTTCATCTCACGTTTGGTGAGCTGGATCAGATACTCTCCAAGACGGCTCTCATATTTGTCGATCAGGTCTTCCTTACGCTGTACCTTGTCATATTTATCCTGCTGATAATCATTCAGAAGGTTCATAGCTCTGTTTACATTCTTACGAAGCTTCTTGGCCATACCATTCATAGCACGATGACACTGTCCGATTGCAAGTGCAGGATAATTTAACAGACGCTCTTCCAGAAGATCGAAGTCTGCCTCGTCCTCCAGCTCCTCTGCGCTGTCCTTAACCAGATAGCAAACCAGTTTCTCCAGCTTGGAAATAAACGGGAAAAGCACCACAACGGTAGCCACACGGAAAATGGTGTTCAAAAATGCGATGGATACCGGAGTCATGATCATATCCAAAAATCCAAAATGAATGAACGCATTCAAGGTATAGAATACAATGGACCACAAGATCAGACCGAATAAGTCATTCAGCAAATATACAAGAGCTGTTCTCTTACCGTTCTTATTCGCTCCAACTGCAGAGATCAGTACCGGACATGCAGCACCAACACCGATACCAAGAACAATTGGAAATGCACTTGCAAAGGTGAGGATTCCGGTTACGGAAAGAGCCTGCAGCACACCAACTGTTGCAGATGCACTCTGAAGCACTGCGGTAAATGCAATACCTACCAGAATACCTGCAATTGGGTTGGAAAACATTGTCAGCATATCAATGAATACAGGACTTTCACGAAGAGGAGAAACTGCTCCACTCATCATCTGCATACCATTCATCAAAATGGCAAAACCCAGCATAATGTTTCCAATATTTCGGTATACAGATCTCTTACAGACCATACGAAGCATGATACCGATTACAGCAACTACTGCTGAAATAGTGGCTGTAGAAAGAATACTTGCAATTCCACCGGAGCCCTGGATATAAGACAGACACAGAATCCATCCTGTAATACTGGTTCCGATATTTGCGCCCATGATAATACCAATTGCCTGTTTCAGCTTCATCATACCGGAGTTTACAAAACCGATTACCATAACGGTAGTGGCGGATGATGACTGGATTACACTGGTAACACCTGTTCCAAGTGCTACTCCCTTCAGCGGGGTATTGGTCATTTTGTAAAGGAATGCTTCCAGCTTATTACCAGCAACGGATTTCAGTCCGTCTCCCATCAGCGACATTCCAAAAAGGAAAAATGATACTCCGCACAGCAAAGATAAAACCATTGAAAAAATTGCCATGTTCTAATCCTCTGTTGTCGTTTCCCTCTGCCAATTCTGCAGAGGCGACCTTTCTTTTCAAAGTATTTTCTTTTGTTAACGTGGATTTTTCTCAATTTTTACATATCCTTAATCATTATGCCATAATCATAGGCTGATTACAATATTTGATTAATTTCAAATTGTAATTTTTTGCGGTTCAAAATTTCCATTTTTCTGTATAATCTGACGAAATATATGGTAATTTTTATTTCTATTCAGCTTACTGACGATAAGTAGATACCATTATGCAAGAATCTTACACACAACCGGCATCTCTCTTATCAGTGACATCACTATATATGAAATTCCCATCTTCTGATTACCATGTAATTTAAGCGTTTAATTGCTTTTTATCTGGATTAATATGTCTGATCTGCCAGATAATGCATTTAATTGATACTGGAACTGCAACAAGACAGGCAATAGCACCAAATAGCATAATCGCAACATCCTGAAAGAGGAATCTGGAATTGAGAATGATTTCCAGACTATATTTTTGTGTCTGCACATAGGAAAACAATAAAATACTCCCTCCAAGATATGCAAAAAGCAACGTGTTTACTGTTGTGCCTATAATTTCTTTTCCCACCTGATACCCTGTTGAAGTAAGTTCTTTCTCTACCAGACTGTTTTTATGAGTCCAGACTTCATACACAGATGACGTCACAGACAGTGCAGTATCAATGACAGCTCCCAGAGTGCTGAAAACACTTACAAAAACAGCCACATGAAGCATATTAATACTGATATCTGTGTTGTAATAGTACATAAAATCCTCTTCTGAAATCTGAAGTTCATTTAAGCCATAACTTCCTGTTCTCCACGTAATAGCAAAAATCGGAATAAACAGAATCAGCATTACAAACAGTGTAGCCAGAAAGGCAGCTCGCGTTTTGACATTATTTCCATTCTGATAAAACAGAGAATTATAACAGACACCTGCTCCTGCCGCCAGTATCAGAAGCAGTGCGGGAAAACCAGCTGACATCAATATAACCGAAAAAAACAGAATAATAATATTACCTGCCAGTGCCATGATTGAAACAGCTCCACGTTCTCCTCCAATTGTAATCATCAAAAAAAGCAGCACTAATGTAAGAAAAAGAATCATTATTTTCCACTCCTTTTCAGTGATGGTATTTTCATAATAATCGAAGCAATTAAAACAGATACTGGTATTGCCAACACTATTCCAATACTTTCTATCAGAAAGCGACAGATATCATATGGAATGTGATATCTTACAAGCGTTATAAATCTGATCTCATTATTCATTTTAAGAATAAACATTGGAATCATGCCACTTACAAGAACAAATAGCAGTACATTTATCATGGTTCCCATAATATCATATCCGATTTCCCTTCCCGAATGTATCAGCTTTCTTATAGAAACTAATGGATTTTTGCGAACAATTTCACCAGTTGCTGCACTTATAGTGACTGTTACATCCATAATCGCTCCAAGCCCTGTCAGCATAATATCTGTCCAGAATATGTCGGCTGAATTACTCATGCTTCCAAGGTATTCCAGATTAGAATAATCTAAATCTCCATACCTGTGAATAGAAAAATCAAACAGCATCATAATCAGGAAAAGAACACATAAAGTCGAAAGAACAGCAGCCCATGTTTTCCTGTGAATTCCATTCAGACAGATCAATGTAGTCAACGAAAAAAGAAGTGCAATTACATTACATATTCTCAGAATATTCTTTCCATCTCCCAACAGTTGAAATCCGTACGCAAAAATCAATGTATTCAGTATCACTGATACGATCGTATAACCCCCCTGTTTTCTCGTAATATAGATCAGAAGAATAATCAGACCACCCACCAGTACGACCAGATAGATGTCACGTTTTACAGAACGTATAGTTTTTCCAGGTCTGTCTTTTGACCCATTCAGAAGTACCGTATCTCCTTTATGGTATTTCTGCGTCTGAACCTGTGAAGAAGTGTATTCGTTAGAAAGTGTAATTTCTTTACCTTTATATGCACCGTTCAATATCCGGGCTGTAATTTTCTGAGTATAATAGTGTTCTTCTGCACCTCTGGTTCCTTCTCTGCTCATGGTTTCCATTTCTGATACAGAACATATTTTTGCCAGAGGAGTGTGATAGAATCTGGCATTAAAACAGGTAAATATAACACAGATAATATAAATGCCAGCTAAAAGATATTTTTTATGAGATAGACAAAATTTCATTGAATTTATTTTCTCCTTCCAGATTAATATTTCTGCCAATATCGCATTGTACGCTTTTATTCGATGTTGGTCAATGTAAATTGCAGATTATTTGCAAATATTGTTGGCATTTTGATACTGTTCACTGGTAACGTTCCGCTAGGTGTTTTTTGTGAACAAAGTTCACAGAAAACCCGAGAGTTGCGGCGCGAAATCATGCAAAGCATGATTTCTGTGCATCGCGAAGCGCGTTACTGTGAACGGAGTGAACAGTAACGGCATTTTTTTCTGTCCCGCGCCAGCATCTATAATACAAATAATTTGCATTTACACAAAATTATTTTCTATTTCCGGAGTTAATAAATGATAGATAAAAGGCCCCAAAGCTCTGTTTCAAACATTCTGATGGAGCAAAATATATACCTTATAAATAGTTTTCTTGAATCAAGCTATCTCTGTTTAATAAGCAGGATAAACATATTCCTCTTCTGACGGCTCTGCGTCTTCTATATCAGTGACAGTAATTTCCATCCCTTTATGTTTGTCATAGTGATATGTACCTGTTACATTTATCCATGCATCCTGCGTCAAATCAGAAGGCAGGTACCATATTGGTAACCTCAATCTTATCCCCTCCAACCTTTGTTGCAAAATCATACATAGGATAAAAGCTTGCCATAACATTTAGTTTTTTTCCAGAAGAAGTATCCTCAGTTTCTGCTGCATATGCCAGATTAAAAGAACCAATGCCAAGTGCTATTGTAGCTGCAAGTGCTGTTCTAGTTAATAATTTTTTTCTCATAATAAAATCCTTTCTGCACAAACCTGATGTGCCTAAAAATAAAATTTCAAAAGCATATTATCTCATCCGCTTAAAACAAATGCAAATCGTTTGCGTTTATTAAAATAACGCATAGAATATCAGCTGTCAATAATATTTGCAAACTATTTGCATTTTTGGAGCATAATTGACTTAGGAGAAATAAAAAGATACAATAGAAAAAAGCACATATGAAAGGAATAAAGAAAATGGCTGAGCGAAAACCCTATACTACAAAAACAAGACAGATTATTCTGGAGTATTTGAAGTCCCAGAAGGCTGTCACTGTCAGTGTGGCTGATATTGAAAAATATTTAAAAACTGAAGGAATTAAGGTAAATACAACAACTGTATACCGATATCTTGACAAGCTTTGCGCCGAGCATATTGTAATCAAATATCCGGATCTGAACAGTGATAAAGCTGTGTTTCAGTTTGCAGAAGAAGAAAAAAAATGCACAGAACACCTACATCTGAAATGCATCAGATGTGGCAAGGTTGTGCATCTTGACTGTGACTTTATGGATGAATTTAAAGAGCATTTGTATAAAGATCATGGCTTCCGGCTGCATTGCAGCGGAGATATGCTTCATGGCATCTGTCAGGACTGTGAAAACAAAAAAATTTCTTCTCCACAGAGCTGACTGTCTTTTCCTGAGTGTATTGCCGGTTCTGCACATAGGAAAACCTTCTTTTTCACAGAAAAAATGGCACACAAGAGAATATTCGCCTCTGGTGCTGTCAGCGAAACATTCCATACATCCTCAGCACTCATAATCAGACGGCCATTTTCCTTTGTTTCAGCAGCACAACACGAGATGGAAAACCTGTCAATTTCTCTGGTCTGCCAGACAGTTTTTCCACTGAGTATCGCTGCCTTTTCTTCTATTGTCATCTTTTCAACCAATTTTTGCTGTTTCATAACTGTTTTCCATCCCACTTTCATCCTTATTCAGCATTCTTTCTTTTCTTATATTCTCTGATTACCAGTACTTCCATTCCTGCCATGAAAAGTGCTATTACAATGTCGATACCAATTCCTGCTTTTTTCCAGTTTTCCATACCTGTTTCTTCGTGTTCTCCATCATAAGCCCAACTGCTTACAACTGTATACATGACATTTTTGCAGGCATTTCTCATCTGAAGTACAGATGTTGGATGCTCTGGATTGGCTACATTGTTCTCTTCTCCATTGAATGTAGACAACATTACATCTACTCCATTCGACAAAGCTGCATCTGCATTCATAAATCCATGACCATTGTTTCGGAAGAAGTCTGTAAGCGCCATTCCCCTGAATCCCCATTCATCTCTGAGAACTGTATTCATAAGGTTACTGCATTCTCCAGTCCATTTATCTCCAAGGAAACTCCAGGAAACCATAACCGCATTTGCTCCACCTTGTTTTACAGAAATCTCGAATGGTTTCAGATAAATTTCCCGGATTGCCTGCTCATTCGACCAGACACTTACCATTTTGGCATTACCTTCATACATAGCAAAATGTTTAATGTAAGAATAAACTCCGTATTTTCTTGCTCCTTCTACTGCTTTTGCACCCATATTTCCTGCAAGAACTCCATCTTCTGAAAAATATTCATAGTTTCTTGCTCCAAATGCAGTTCTATGAGTATTCATACCTGGTGCATACCAGCCCTCTGCACCCATTTCCTGACTGATCTTGCCCATGCATTCACCCCAGGTTTGTGCAAGTTCCTTATTCCATGTGGAAGCAATCACAACTTCAATCGGAAATCCAATAGAACCAACCCCTGTAAAGTTGTTATTAATTGCTGCCGGTCCATCGAAATCAAGTGTAGCCACTTTTCCCACAGAATCCATGGCTGCTGTCTGATAACCAGCCATTGCAATCATATTTGCCATTTCATCAACAGAAAGCTGATCCAGAAGTTTTTCCCAACGAGGGTCGTCATAATCAGCATCTCGCATATCCTCTAATGTAAGTCCGTTATCTGCTCCCGTTGTCGGCATTACATCCTCATCATTAAGATATGTAGTCTTATCAAAATTACTGTTCAGATGATATTCAGAAGCATATGGCTCACCCAGCTCTGCAGATGCCGGTTCTGCTGTAGCCTCTTTATAATTTGCAAAATGATCTGCACGTGACAGATATGTCACATCGCCTTTTGCATCTTCAAATACATTTGTTGCTGCAGTATCATCTGATACTCTTTTATTTTCTTCCTCATATACTACATCAGTATCTGCAGTATAAGTTTTCTGATCCAGCACAGTGTGTGAATCGCTGTTGATAGAGATCACATAATCGCCTTTTTCAAGAACATACGCTTTTGCATTATTCTCATCATAAGAGGCCATATCTTCTATACTGAATGTAACTGTAACGGTCTGAGATTCTCCCGGCTGAAGCAGATCTGTTTTTGCAAACTCGATCAGATTTGCAGAAGATTTCTCAATTCCTCCATTTGTATATGGCGGTTTATAATACACTTCTACTACATCTTTTCCGGCAACATCTCCGGAGTTGGTTACTTCTACATCTACAGAAATCTGTCCGTCTTTTTCCTCCAGTTCACCCATTTTCTGTTCAAATTCTGTGTAACTCAGACCATATCCAAATGGATACTGTACAGTCTTGTCGTAATCAATCGCACCTTCCTGTGCAGCTGTTTCATAGTACTTGTATCCTACATAAATGCCTTCCACATAATTGGTAAATGCCGGAGCATACACCTGCGCAGTTCCTGCGTTCATTCCTTCAACAGCCATATCTGCCAGATTTGTATACTCTGTTTTTTCTGCATTATTCCACCACGGAGCAGTCGTCATATCATAAATAAATGTATCCGGTGTTTTTCCGGAAGGATTGACTTCACCTGAAAATACTTTACCAAGTGCATTAAATCCCACATTTCCCGTTCCTGGGCACCATACAACAGATTTAATCTGAGGATATTCATCTGCGAAACCAAGTTCAAACTGATTTGCTCCATTATAAATTACAATGACATTATCAAAGTTTGAGCAAACCATATCCACCATATCTCTCTCAGTTTGTGAAAGCTGTAAATAATGCTCTCCCTCAGGAAAATCATCATATTCATCAGAATTATTATCATATGCTGCTTTTCTTACATCCATAGGAATATCATTATGACCTTCACCTGCTTTTCTGGAAAGAACCACAACTGCCACATCAGAATACTCTTTCGCACTTTTAATAAGCTCATCACTGTAAGTATCTACAGGTGGCTCCGGTAATGTCCAGCTCTGTTTCTGGATAGACATTTCCGGATCATCTGCACCATAATTGTTATAAAAATCAACCAGTTTCTGGTTAATAGAAAATCCGGCATTTTCAAGTCCCTGATTCAGACTGACAATATCATACAGATCATTAATTCCACCGGAACCAGCTCCTCCGTAAGCCGGATTAATAGATTCCCAGCCAAAAATATTCAGTTTTTTTGTTTCATTTAAAGGAAGCAGGCTTTCATTCTTCAGAAGAACAATTCCGTCTTCCATAATTTCTTCTGCTACTTCCGCAGCTTCTTCATTTGTTTCATCGCTTAAAGTTCCATTTCCCGTTGCCAGTCCAATCAACGTAGACATTGGTCCAAAACAGATCATATTCACGCAGACAACAACTGCAAGAACCATTGCGATCGCAGCTTCTCCTCTTATCAGAAAGCTTTTGTCCCTGGACATCCTGCGGCATGCGATCATAATTACGATTCCAATTACAAGTGCAGCAATAATACCGATAATATACGGTTTGCATAATTGTAATACCGCCAGAACATCTTCCATTTCAACACTGATCATTCTCTTTTTCCCTTCTTTGACTCTCTCGTCTTTTTAAAGTATCATTTCCTGTTGTCATTACTATAACATGGTTATTATTTCGTACCGTTTTTGGCACGAGATGCAGCAAATACCAAATACCGTAACCTTTATTGATCTTCCCCTTTCCGTTTGATATTTCCGGATATACTCTGTTAATTGTTTTACGTAAATTTCTTCATCTTCCACAATTGCATTCTTTGCAACTGTTCAATCACACAATATTGTTCCAGATTTTTATTATTATTTTATAAATAACTTTTATTTCAGTATATCACTGCTTCTTTCTTGCGTTAAGTGGATGTAATATTACAAATTACATCTGTGTAATCTGGTTTTCTTTTATCATATATCCGCAGTTATCGCATACACTTTCGCCAACTGTTTTTCCATCTCTCACAAATACTTCTATATCTGCACTACATTTCGGACATTTAACTTCTTTAATTGAAGTCATGCTTCTGGCATCCATACATCCTGAAAAAAATCCCATTTTTTCACCTTTTTCCTGTATATATTCTATTATTTTCTTAACCTAATTTTTCTTTTATTTTTTTTATCTCATCTACTGCTGTCTGGCTGAAATCATAAGGAGAAACTCCCTCTCTGTCTGCATTCATAATTTCCGGATTATAATGAACAAATCCCAGCAAATCACTTTCCGGTATTCTGTCTTTCACAAATGCTTCATCACTTTCATCCCTGATTTTATTTGCAACAACTCTTACTTTCTTTACCCCCAGTTCTTCTGCCAGACGCTTTACGTTTCTATAAGTCTGAACACTTCTGGCTCCTGGCTCTATCACAACGATAAACTGATCCATGCCTTCTGTTGTCCCTCTTCCAAGATGTTCCAAACCTGCTTCCATATCCAGCACCACAACATCCTCTCTGTGCAGAATAAGATTGTTGATGATCCGTTTAAGCATTACATTTTCCGGGCAGACACAGCCGCTTCCGGCTGTTTCTACTGTTCCAAGAATCAATAATCTAACACCATTACGAAATTTCGAATATCTCTCCGGAATATCGTCAACTTTTGGATTGATTTTGTAAAATGTATTGCTTTTATCCGCTCCGGTCCGTTCTTCCACCAGCTTTCTCATTTTGCTGACTGGTATAATCTCTGCCAGTTCTTCCTCTGAAAAACCTAGTGCCAGTCCCAGATTCGCATCCGGATCTGCATCCGCTGCATACACTGTTTTTCCTTCATCTGCATATAATCTTGCAAGAGTTACAGCGATTGTGGTCTTTCCTACACCACCTTTTCCTGTTACGGCTATTTTCATTTCTTATTACTTCCTCTCATTTATTGCTTCAAAATTTTCCTTGCAAGCATATGAATTTCCGGAATTTCCATCATTAGTTCATCTCCAACCAATCCCTTTCTTGCGATTTCTGTATCTGTTGAAATAACTGCCAACACCTTACTCTGATCGTCAATAGACTCCAACATTGTTGGCAAAACCAATTCATTTACTTTATTTAACACAAAAAATACAGTTTTCCCAATGCTGTCCCCTAGCTGTTGGATTTTTTTCGTCAATTTCAATGATTCAAAAGAAGGATCTACGATCATTAAGATTAAATCCACACTGTTATCTACACCACGTCCAAAATGCTCTACGCCAGCTTCCATATCCAACAATACAACTTCATTTTCTCCTACCGTCAGATGTTTGATAAATTGCTTTAAAATACTATTCATTGTGCAGGCACAGCCTTCATTTGCCTGATGTATTTTTCCACTGGAAATAAGCATCACGCCATTGTTTCGTGAAATATATTCTTCGGGTATCTCATTCAATGTAAATGGTTCCGAATAGAACTTTTTTGCAAATGCAGACAACTTCACAGTATCAAGAATCTCTCCTGCCATCATTGTTTTAAAAGCTTTCTCCTTACCACCAAAATACTCTGTAAAATCCCTTGGAAGCTTTACACCAAGTTGGCGATGCAGTCCATAATTTGATTCATCAGAATCAGCTACAAGAACAGCCTTTCCCATTCGTTCAAATTCTTTGGCAAGCAGCGCTGATACTGTACTTTTTTCCACAGCCACCTTTGCCACATACTGTAATCTTCATACTTTCAATCCTCCAACTCACAATCCTATCTTCTTTACAATTTCTCCCAGTGCACTTCTTACAGGAGAATCTTTCGGAAGCCGTATGATTGGTTTTCCAGCACAGTCATACTGATATACCTGGTCATCATGTGGTACAACCCCTAACAGTTCCAGTCCCTGATTTCGGATTTCTTCCAGAGTTCCGGCATCCAGTTTTCCATCTGGAACACGATTCACGATTAATCCAGTTTTCTGTGGTTTAAAGTTTAACTCCTTCATCAGCCTTGCAATACGTCCGGCTGCCTGAACACCTCTTCTGGAACAGTCACTCACAAGAATCGCAACTTCCATCATTGGCAGGATTCCTCTGCTGATATGTTCCATACCTGCTTCGTTATCAACCACAATATATGGATAATGGCTTTGCAGTTTCTGAACCTGGGTCTGCACAAGACCATTTACAAAACAATAGCAGCCCTGTCCCTGGGTTCGCCCCATTACCATCAAATCATAATCGTCTTCTTCTGCAATTGCATCGGAAAGACGCATTTCCAGATAAGCCTGTTTTGTCATTCCTGCCGGAATCTGATATCGTGGATCAACTCCTGCACGTTCAATCTCTTCTCTCAGTTCTCCGAGTGTAATCTCAGGTTCAACGCCGAGCACTTCATTCAAATTCGCATTTGCATCTGCATCTACAGCTAAAACCGGATGTTTTCTATTTTCACATAAATATTGAATCAACAATCCACAAAGGGTTGTTTTCCCTACACCGCCTTTTCCTGATACAGCAATTACATGTCCCATGTTTTTCCTCCTAAAATTCTGAACAATCTGTTGACTTTTTCTTTAAATCCCATTATAGTTGTTACTATATAAATTACAATAATCAATCTATGAGATTTGTATAGCTGCTCAACACATCAGAAAAATTGTTGAGAAATTATATGATACTAACTAATACAGGAGTATATAATGTCAGAAAAAACGAGAAAACAAGATCGCCGTACCCGCTATACCAGGCAAACCATAAAAGATACGTTCTTAGAATTGTTAAAGCAGAAAAGTTTTACGAAAATTACAGTTACAGAGATCTGCAAAAATGCTGAAATCAACCGTGGCACTTTTTATCTTCATTACTACGATATCCATGATGTATTATCAGATATTTTTAATGATATGACTCAGGATATGTTAACAACTGTAGATCATTTATTCTGTCTAAATCAAAAAAGCTGTTCCTATCCGTTCTGTCAGAAAATACAGATGGAATCACAATACAGGGCACTGTTTCTGGATGATGCAATTGCCCCTATTCTTCTGGAAAAAATAGCAGAAAATACAAAAGAAGGCTATGTGACCTGGCTTATGTCACACAGCCTCCTGACCTTTGAACAGGCAGAATCGGTTTTTTATTTTCAAATGAATGGCTGCCTTTCCATCAACAGACTGATGCTCCGCAATCACTGTAATGACTGGAAACAGATTCAGACAGTAATCGACAAATTTATCAAAGCCGGGCTGGAAAGTTTTCTGATTCATGATCAGAGAGAAGAAAAGGCTTCCGATAATTTTTGCAGCAAAATTTCTCCAACTGTTACCGCATCTTCTACACTTAGATAATGATCGGCATGATCCTGAAGAAATATTTTGCCAGATACAGGAAATTCTTCATCTGCAAACCATATTTTTAAAGTTACCGGATATCTTGGCAGAACTGGAAAAACAGCACACAAATCCGCCGTTGTCTCTGTAAATTCTGCACCCAGGTTTTTACATGCTTTCTGAATTTTCTCAGGATCTTTATCCTGCAAAAGCTTTTCCAGTTTCTGCTCTGCGGTCCGGTCAAACTTGGTTCCTCGAATCAATCCATCTTTCAGGTTACCAAAAGTAATGAGCTTCTGTGAACCTTCTGTTCCATCGGCCATATCCAGATAATGCAGCAATGTCAGATAATGCCATTCGTCCATGTTTGAGTTAATACGAAACTCAGGGAGTTGAATTTCAATCGTTTCATAAAAACTCAGTACTTCAAGCACATTTCGGCTGCTATGAAAAACAGCCCCACTTTTTGCAGCAATCTCCTCTCCAGAACGATTTTGTAACCGTTTTACTGCTGCCAGCAGCATTTCCTGAAATGCACGATTTTCTGTTTGATTTTTGTATTCCATAACTTCCCCTTTGCGAACATTTTATCGCATCATATAATAATCAATGTTTATGCAAGAATTTGGGTGGTTTCATAAATCTGGCTTTGTCCGGATTCTCTTTCATCCATTCCCGGGCAAAATCCATTACCTCAGTCATAGTTTCATAATCTTTTCCACAAAAACAGCAACTTGGGCATGTTGGACATGGCCATCCCTTATTTTTGAATCTGCATGCGTCTAAATGTCGGTATGCTCTTAATAAATTTGCTTCATATTCTTCTTTAGACTGTGAAGCTTCCCTGTTTTCACGATAATAAAGGTGATACATTTTTTTAGTCATATGTTTTTTGATTCTGGTATATAAATTTCCTTTTAATTTGTCCACAATCAGCATATTATACAATCCTCCGTAAGTTTTATTACTATGTTGACTTTTCCTTTAAATTTCATTATAGTTGTAATTATATTATTTACAATCATCAAAATAAAAAATATGTACAATTTCTCAACACATTAAAAAGAGCTGTTGAGAACTTGGGATGTTTTTGACAAACCAGAAATATTTTCGCCTCAAAAACGTGAAACCAAAATCATTATATCATACTACAAGGAGTTTCTTATCATGAAATACTCAACGAAATTAAGCGATACTGTCCATGTAATGGTTCTGATTGCTATCAACCAGGAAAACTCACTCTCCAGTGCCTCAATTGCAGAAAGTATCCATACAAATCCCGGCTTTGTACGCCAGCTCATGTTAAAACTAAAAAAGGCCGAACTTATGACCAGTGTAGCCGGACATGCCCGTCCTTCTCTTTCAAAACCAGCAGACCAGATTACGTTGCTGGATATTTATAAAGCAGTGGAGGGCGAGAAACCGCTACTTCATTTAGATACTCATACCAACCCTGATTGTGGCGTTGGCATTAATATTCAGTTGTCCTTGCAGGGATTCTATAATGAAATTCAAAAAAACACTGAAGAAAAGATGAATACAATTACTTTACAGGATATCATAAATACTTATTATCAGCGAACATCCATGCAAAATGATTTACAAAATATTATATAGCAAGAGAAACGAGAATGGACTTCCAGATATGGATTATCTTCTAAATGATGAAGAATCTGATAACGATTTGGCGAGTAAGATTTTTATATTTTCTAATCCAGGGATTTTCTTGTTATCATGCCCGCCTCCGTGCGGACATTTTTAAATTCAGCAGCGCACCACAGGCGGTCTTTCCTGTGCAGAAAAAAAGAAGCGCTCCTACAGGCGCTTCTTCTTACCATATTAGGACTTCGATCAAAAGTTAGTGGGCCACAAAGTGGGCCATTTTTCAAAAAATCACATGAATTTATATAGAGTTTTATCCAAGTCGGAAATCCGCTAAATGCTCTAGCTATCAGCATTTAAAGGCATTTAACAACTTATCTGGACATTTATGAAATCGGCCTCGTAATAACGATACCTAATTTCATTATTTCTGCTTATTTGAATGACAGTGATTTTTCCTTCCAAAAGTGATACCAAAAAGTGATAGTAGGTAAATTATAAAACGCCCCTACCCACAATTCAATTGGTAATATTTACCAATCATCCTTGTGTTTAGGGGCGTTTAATTACTTCTCGCTTGGACACATTAGCTAAAAAATAGCTATTATTTTATTATTTGTTATAGTTTACGATATCGCCGAACTCTGGTTTCAGGGATGCACCGCCTACAAGACCGCCGTCGATGTCTGCCTGAGCAAATAACTCCGGAGCTGTCTTAGCGTTTACAGATCCGCCGTACTGGATGCGGATTGCTGCTGCAGTTGCCTCATCATAGATCTCAGCGATGCAAGCACGGATTCCTGCGCAAACTTCCTGAGCCTGCTCAGTTGTAGCTGTTTTACCAGTTCCGATAGCCCAGATTGGCTCGTAAGCGATAACGGCTGTTTTAGCCTGATCAGCTGTAACATTCTGGAAACCAACTTTAACCTGCTGACGGATGAAGTCCATAGTTACGCCCTGCTCTCTCTGATCAAGAGTCTCTCCACAGCACATAATTGGAGTAATTCCATGCTCAAATGCTTTAAGCATTTTTTTGTTTACAGTTTCGCTTGTCTCAGCGAAGTACTCTCTTCTCTCAGAGTGTCCGAGAACTACGTATTTAACACCAGCGTCTGTAAGCATGTTCGGGGAAATCTCGCCTGTGAAAGCACCTTTCTCCTCGAAGTACATGTTCTCAGCACCAACCTGGATGTTGGAGCCTTTTGCAGCCTCAACTACAGGAAGAATATCAATAGCCGGTACGCAGAATACTACGTCAACGTCATCATTAGCTACTAATGGTTTTAAAGTTTCAACTAATTTAACTGCCTCACTTGGAGTCATGTTCATTTTCCAGTTTCCGGCAATAATTTTCTTTCTAGACATCTTATATATCTCCTTTTGTGTGATAAGGAAGTTCGATTCACTAAACGGACATGTCGCCGGCAGGCGACATCACCATATATGAAAGTCAGCTGGTCTGCGCCGTTGGCTTGCTCTCATTAAGTTCCTTCGAACCAAATTCGCACATAATTCAAGCTGCGCTTACAGCTTGCTTTCATTAAGTGCTCTATTTATTTATCGTTAGCTGCTGCTACACCTGGTAACTCTTTTCCTTCAAGGAATTCAAGAGACGCACCGCCACCTGTGGAGATGTGTGTCATCTTGTCACCATAGCCGAGGATGTTAACAGCTGCAGCGGAATCACCACCACCGATGATAGTGGTAGCATCTGTATCAGCAAGAGCTTTGGCAACAGCCTCTGTGCCATGAGCGAAGTTCGGCATTTCGAAACAGCCCATCGGTCCGTTCCAAACAACTGTCTTGGCATCTTTTACAGCGTCAGCGAAAAGTTTCTCTGTCTCTGGTCCGATGTCCATTCCTTCCCATCCATCCGGGATTTCGCCACGTTTTACGACCTGGATGTTGCAGTCGTTGGAGAAGTCATCTCCGATTCTGTTATCTACAGGAAGAAGAAGCTTAACGCCTTTATCTTCTGCTTTCTTCATCATGTCTAATGCATACTGAAGATAATCATCCTCGCAAAGGGATCTTCCGATATGTCCGCCCATAGCCTTGGAGAATGTGTAGGACATTCCACCACCGATGATCAGAGTATCTACCTTGTCAAGAAGGTTGTTGATAACAGAAATCTTGCTGGAAACCTTAGCGCCGCCAAGGATAGCTACGAATGGTCTGTCAGGATTGTTTACAGCGTTTCCGAGGAAATCGATCTCTTTCTGCATCAGATATCCAACAACAGCTGTATCTACATATTTGGTAACACCAACGTTAGAGCAATGTGCTCTGTGAGCGGTACCAAATGCATCGTTTACAAATACGTCGCAAAGAGAAGCAAGTTCCTTGCTGAATTCATCACCGTTCTTAGTCTCTTCTGCACGATAACGAGTGTTCTCAAGAAGAATGATCTCGCCGTCTTTCATGTCAGCTACTGCTGCTTTTACAGTGTCATCTACAACAACCGGGCTTGGAACGAATTTCACTTCCTGTCCGAGAAGTTCTGTGAGACGTTTTGCAACAGGTGCAAGAGAAAGCTCCGGTTTCGGCTCTCCTTTCGGTTTTCCAAGGTGAGAGCAAAGGATAATCTTTCCACCATCTGCAACAAGCTTCTTGATTGTAGGAAGAGCTGCTACCAGACGGTTCTCATCTGTAATCTTACCGTCCTGCAGAGGTACATTGAAGTCACATCTTACGAGGACTCTTTTGCCTTTTACGTTGATGTCATCAACAGATTTCTTATTCAGCATCTTGTTATGCCTCCTTATAAAATTTAACTTTTTATACAGACAAAAGGGTCCGGTCCTATTCAGACCGGACCCTTCTCTGAGTCTTATTCATATGCCGCCAAACTATAGCTTGCCAGCATTCGAAAACCCTACTCTGCTACTAATTAAGCGTTAAGCAGTTTACCAAAGTGTTTGATTGTACGAACCATCTGGCTTGTGTAGGAATTCTCATTATCATACCAGGAAACAACCTGAACCTCTGTTGTGCCATTCTCAAGTGGAAGAACCATTGTCTGAGTAGCATCGAACAGAGAACCAAATCTCATACCAACGATATCGCTGGAAACGATCTCATCTTCGTTGTATCCGAAGGACTCGTTAGAAGCTGCTTTCATAGCTGCGTTGATCTGCTCTTTAGTTACATTTCCTTCAACAACTGCTGTAAGGATTGTAGTAGAACCTGTTGGGGTTGGAACACGCTGTGCGGAACCGATCAGTTTGCCGTTCAGTTCTGGGATAACAAGACCGATTGCTTTAGCAGCACCTGTGCTGTTCGGAACGATGTTAACTGCAGCTGCACGGGATCTTCTCAGATCGCCTTTTCTCTGCGGTCCGTCAAGTGTCATCTGATCGCCTGTGTAAGCGTGGATTGTGCACATGATACCGGATTTGATTGCAGCAAGGTCATTAAGTGCTTTAGCCATTGGAGCTAAGCAGTTTGTTGTACAGGAAGCTGCGGAAATGATGTGATCCTCTTTTGTAAGAGTCTCATGGTTTACATTGTAAACGATTGTCTTAAGGTCGTTTCCAGCCGGAGCGGAAATGATAACGTGTTTAGCACCTGCATCGATATGAGCCTGAGCTTTGTCTTTGGATGTATAGAATCCAGTACACTCAAGAACTACGTCTACACCGATCTCTCCCCATGGAAGCTCAGCAGCGTTAGCTTTTGCATAAATTTTGATTTCTTTTCCGTCAACTGTGATGGAATCTTCTCCAGCTACTACTGTATCTGCAAGAGCATATCTTCCCTGAGTTGAGTCATATTTTAATAAGTGAGCGAGCATTTTAGGAGATGTTAAGTCGTTGATAGCAACGATTTCAAATCCTTCTGCACCGAACATCTGACGGAATGCAAGACGACCAATACGTCCAAAACCATTAATTGCAACTTTTACTGCCATGATAAATTCCTCCTATGAATTAAATGGTAAAAATTATGTGAGTGCTTCAATCTTTGTGAAAGAAACATCAACCTATAGCGTATTGTACCTAATTCCGAACAAAAATTCAAGCCTATTTTCAAAAAAATAACAGGCAAATTGCCACAAATATTCTCTGATATGATATACTGCTCTCAAATGAGACAATTAAGTCCCTTTTATGACACATTGGCAGCATTTATGCACGTTTTTTCCTTTCTTTTTCGTGTAGGAAGAATTTTTTTCACATGTTCCTTCGCTGTACACTTATCCATAAAATATATCTTTATATTTACAGAAAATATATTTTTAAAATACTTTGCTTGGTTTATAATTTATAAGGAGGTTATTATGAAAATACTTTCCAACTCTCCCGGAGTTTTGTGGGACTGCCACATGCATTCTGAATTTTCCGCAGATTCCGGCACTCCCACTGCGGATATGATCCGCCAGGCCACTGCACTGGGGTTTAAGGGAATCTGCTTTACAGAGCATCTGGATCCAGACTATCCACCAACTCCGGATGACCTGGAATTTGCCCTGGATATTCCCGCCTATTACACTAAACTCAACGAACTGAAAGAGACTTACAAGAATCAGATTCACATCCATTTCGGTATTGAGATCGGTTTGCAGCTTCATCTTAAACAATATTTTCACAATCTTTTAAAGGAATATCCTTTCGATTTCGTGATTGGTTCTTCTCACGTAGTCCACGGTGCTGACCCCTACTACCCGGAATTTTTCCAGGACAGGGACGAGGAAAAGGCTTATCTTGAATATTTTGAATCCATTCTGGAGAATCTGGATGCATTTCATGAAATGGACACTTATGGACATCTGGATTATATTGTCCGCTATGGTCCAAACAAAAACCAGTTTTATTCTTATGAAAAATATCGGAACATTCTGGATGCGATTCTGAAAAAACTGACAGACACAAATGTAGGACTGGAAATCAACACTGGCGGTTATCACTACGGTCTTGGAGAGCCAAACCCATGTACGGATATCATCCGACGTTATAAAGAACTAGGGGGCGAAATCATCACCATTGGTGCTGACGCGCATACGCCGGATAAAATAGGATACGCTTTTGATAGGGCCGCGCAGGTGCTGAAAGAATGTGGATTTAAATATTATACAGTATTTAAAGATCGGAAACCAAACTTTGTAAAACTATAACGAAGCCCTGTTTTTCCATACCCGGCAGAAGCAATCAGCCCGGCTTTTAGAACGTGTTAAAAAAATGCCTCATCGCCATAACAAGCGATGAAGCATTTTTTTGCATTTCTTTATAAATTCAGCCTGAAGTATTATTTTTGATTACCACTCAAGACCAGGTCAGTCATTATTTCTGCACTTTCTCCAAAAACAGAGAAATAATTCCTTTCTTTTCCCTCTCATGTGCCTTGTTATACAAAGATCTGCACCATTCTGTGATAACTTCGATTACAACCGGAGAGAAGGTCATCAGGATAAATACCAGGATGATCATTCCGAACTCCAGGGAGCCAAGTGCAAGCAGGTTCTGCACACATACGGCTGCAAAGAAGAAAATAAACTGCATACCGTAAATAATGATTTTCCTGTACCTGCTTAGAGGCGCGTATACCGTCTTCAAAGCTGCCATGTAGTTCCATCCGGTTACCAGGAAACAGGCTGTACTCAGCATTACATTGCTATGGTAAACGTTCTGGCAGACCAGCATAATGGTAAATACACATCCCGTAATGGTGACTGCTGCTGGGAATGCATTCATAAATACATAACGCAGAAAACCACTCTCAATCTTGTTGAAGTTGTTTTCCTGGGCGAGCAGGAAGGTTGGGATACCCACTGCGCAGGCACTGATCAGGGACATCTGAATTGGCTCAAACGGATAGCTATCGCCCCAGAAAATAGTGATCAGACACAGCAGCACAGAGAAAATAGTTTTGATCAGGAACATGGAGGCTGCGGTACGAATGTTGTTCACCACACGGCGTCCCTGGTTCACAATTTCCGGCATAGCGGCAAAATTGGAATCCATGAGCACTACATTTGCAATGTTCTTGGCAGCGTCACTTCCCTCTGCCATAACTACGCTGCAGTCTGCCTCTTTCAGTGCCAGAACATCGTTCACACCGTCACCGGTCATGGCAACTGTATGCTTCTGTTTCTGAAGGGCAAGCACCATCTCTTTCTTCTGCTGCGGAGTTACACGGCCGAATACGGAACACTCTTCAACGGCACGCTCCATATCCTCCGGTGTGGTGATGGTAGTGGCATCAATGTATTTATCTGCATTCTCCAGTCCTGCTTTTTTTGCAATGGCAGAAACAGTCACAGGATCATCACCGGAGATCACTTTCAGATCTACGCCCTGGTCTTTGAAAAATGCCAGGGTTTCAGGGGCATTATCCCTGATAATGTCAGTAAGCATAAATAACGCAACCGGCTTTAACCCTTCCGGAAGCTCATTCTCCCGATTCAGGTTTGGGCTATGCGCCAACACCAGAACACGTAAGCCTTCTTTTCCATAAGCAGCACACTGCTTGATCAAGTTTTCATTTCCATCCGGGAAAAGGAACTGGGCAGCACCCATCAGATAAGTTCCTTCTGTTTTAAAGGCTACACCGCTGTATTTGCGATCTGAGGAAAACGGAATGCAATGATCTACCGGCATGTCCGTTCTTCTGGAGAAGCGTTTGTGGAGTGCATCTGCGGTGGCGTTCTTGTCCTTTAAAACGGACATCATGTTTGCCATGACACGTTCGATCTCACCCATGGTCAATTCTGGCTGGGCGCCGCTGATGGCTAAATCAGTATTGACATTGCCCTGTGAATCTTGTGCTGACAGCTGTTCAGTAGTTCCCATAACAACTCCTATCTGCAATTGTGCCGCAACCACGGATACTTCAGACTGCGCCTCTGCAGCTGCCATTTCTGGAACTTTCTGAGCTTGATTCGCTATTCCATTTATTGTACTTTCGCTTATATTCTCATTTTCTGCTTCCGGAGCCTTGATCTCCATCCCTTCCACATAGGGCTGTACCTGTTCCACGCACATAGTACCGGCTGTGATGGTTCCGGTTTTATCCAGACAGAGGGTATCCACTCTCGCCAGAGTCTCAATACAATACAATTCCTGCACCAGGGTATTCTTACGGGTCAGTGTCAGCGCACCAAGAGTCAGCGCCACACTGGTAAGGAGCACCAGTCCCTCAGGGATCATTCCAAGGACAGCAGCCACCATATTCACTACTGCATCCCGGATTCCGTTTCCCGCAATGTAATATTGCTTATAAAACAACAGCATTCCCATAGGAACTATGATCACACTTATAGTCTTCAGAATCGCATTCAGGGAATTACGAAGTTCTGAGTTATGACGTTTAAATTCCTTCGCCTCGCTGGTAATCTGAGATGCGTAATTATCCTTGCCAACGTGGATAACCTGACAGCAGGCCTCTCCGGATGTGACAAAGCTTCCTGAAAAAAGCTCGTCCCCTTCATTTTTCTGAAGGTTATCCGATTCACCGGTCAGCAGGGATTCATTGACCTCAATACTGCCCTCAAGCACCTTGGCATCTGCGGGCACCTGATCTCCTGTTTTCAGAAAAAGGATATCGTCCAGAACCAGCTTCTCCGTGGAGATAGACCATTTTTTGCCTTCACGCAAGACCACTGCCTTGCTCTCCGTAAGGATAGACAGCTTATCCAACGTCTTTTTCGCACGCACTTCCTGGATGATTCCGATCACCGTATTGATCACAATAATTCCCATGAACATGGAGTTCTTATAGGAACCAACCAGCAATACCATAATCATCAGAGCCAGATTCAGAAAGTTGAAAAATGTAAGCACATTCTCCCTTACGATCTGCTTATAGCTCCTTGTGTTGGGGTTCTCATTGACATTGATTTTCCCCTCTTCAATTCTTTGTTGTACCTGTTCGTTTGTCAGTCCTGTCATCGTTACTTCCTTCATTCTTATGTTTTATTTAAGGATGTTTCCGTTTTACTCTTTTTCCCATTGTATGATACCAGTGTCAAAAGGTCAAAAAACCGTTCGTGCCATTGTATTAAAATAGGGCAGATGATAACATCCGCCCTGATGAATTCTCTTTACGGTCTGCCTCATCTTTACCACCTATTTATCTGTAACGAAATAAATCTGCTTAAGGATTCGGTTTCCTGTAAAAAATATTATTCTTTTGTATCGATGACGACACTTTATAATTACTGCAGTTCGCAGTAACTATTAATACTCTTCTTCCTCTGCCTCTTCACCCTCGTGAATGTCAGACTTCGGTTTCTTCAGACCTTCGATCTCAATGTGATGCTTCTGTGCGTAATCCCACAGTGCAGCATGTACAGCCTCCTCTGCAAGAAGAGAACAGTGTACTTTCACTGGCGGAAGTCCGTCAAGAGCCTCCATAACAGCCTTGTTGGTAAGCTTCATGGCTTCCTCAATAGTTTTACCTTTTACCATCTCAGTAGCCATACTGCTGGTTGCTACTGCGGCACCGCAGCCGAAGGTTTTGAATTTGCAGTCTCTGATAATATGTGTCTCGTCATCGATATCCAGGAAAATTCTCATAATATCGCCGCATTTGGCATTTCCTACTGTACCGACACCGCTTGCATTCTCTATTTCTCCAACATTACGTGGATGCTGGAAATGATCCATTACTTTCTCACTATACATCTTTTTTTCCTCCTGGCAAGTGTTTTAATCAAATTTTTTATTTTTTTTAACTATTCAGCAGGCACTATTCCGCGAGGTGTTTTTTGTGAACGTAGTTCACAGAAAACCCGAGAATGTCGGCGCGAAATCATGCAAAGCATGATTTCTGTGCATCGCGAAGCGTGTAACTGTGAAGGTACTGAACAGTTACTGTTTTTTTATAAAATCTTCATATAATGGAGACATTGATCGCAGGTAAGCTACGATTTCTTTCAGCTTATCTACTACAAAATCAGCATCTTCCATGGTAGTCTCCTCGCTTAAGGTCATACGCAGGGAACCATGTGCAATCTCATGTGGGAGTCCGATAGCCAGAAGTACATGGGACGGATCCAGGGAGCCTGATGTGCAGGCGGAACCGCTGGATGCACAGATGCCATAATTGTCAAGCATAAGCAACATGGACTCTCCTTCGATGAACTGGAAGCTTACATTTACATTATTCGGAAGACGTTTGGTGCGGTCACCATTTAATTTCACATACGGAATCTCTTTCAGGATTCTTTCAATGAAATGATCTCTTACCTGAATCTCTTTGTCTGTACGTTCTTTCATAGTGCGGACTGCACGATCTGCAGCAACGCCGTAACCTACGATTCCAGGAACATTCTCTGTACCTGCGCGGCGCTTTCTCTCCTGCGCTCCACCATGTACAAAGGAACGTATCTTAACACCCTTGCGGATGTAAAGGAAACCGATTCCCTTCGGTCCATTCAGCTTATGTCCACTGGAGCTGAGCATATCAATTCCTAACTCATCTACATTGATCGGCACCTGTCCAAAAGCCTGTACTGCATCTGTGTGGAAAAGGATGCCATGCTCTTTGGCAATTGCACCGATTTCCCTGATCGGCTGGATAGATCCGATCTCATTGTTCGCAAACATAACAGAAATCAGAATCGTCTCTGGTGTAATAGCTTTCTCAAGCTCGTCAAGCTTCACAATACCATTCTCATCTACATCAAGATATGTGATCTTCGCTCCGCGCTCTTTCTCAAGATATTCGCAGGTGTGAAGGATTGCATGATGCTCAATTTTGGTTGTGATGATGTGGTTTCCTTTGGATTTATATGCTTCAAAGGTGGCTTTCAGTGCCCAGTTATCAGACTCTGAACCGCCAGCTGTGAAATAGATTTCTTCTTTCTTGGCACCAAGTGCATCTGCGATCTGGCCTCTTGCCTTGCTGACGCCTTCTTTGCTCTTGGATGCGAAGTCGTAAATGCTGGATGGATTTCCATACATTTCGGTAAAATAAGGAAGCATTGCTTCTACTACTTCCGGAGCGGTCTTGGTAGTAGCCGCATTATCCAGATATATCATTTTTCCCATTTTTCTTCCTCCTGGTTTATTGGTATCAATTCGATATGAAAGACTCCCGGGAAAGGGTTATTTCATCTATCTCCTTAGGTACTTTTCTATTTCCTAGTATTTCGCTTGGATTTCTATCCCACTTTACCAGATAATAACAGTTCTGTCAAGGCACATTTACAGCATAAACTAATTAAAAGGATGAAGAGGATAGGCGGATTCTTATGTCTGACAAACTTTTTATCAAAGGAACCCTGATTCTTACTCTTACCGGCCTTGTCAGCCGCCTGATGGGTTTCTTCTATAGAATATTCTTATCTCATACTATTGGTGCACAGGGAGTTGGAATTTACCAGCTTACGCTTCCGGTTCACGCAATCGTACTGGCAGCCTGCTGTATGGGCATTCAGGCTGCTATTTCCAGGCTGTGTGCCTCTTTCACTGCCCTTGGAAAAGAAAAAGAGTCCAGAGATGCGTTGCTTCTTGGAACATTTCTTTCGATGGCACTTTGCGGACTTTTATCTTTTCTGGTCTATTGGAATGCAGATTTTGTGGCTTCTGCTTTGTTAAAAGAGCCGCGTACTGCGGTTCTGCTTCGTATTCTTGCCTTTAGTTTTCCTTTTGCAGCCTTGCATTCATGCGTAAACAGCTTTTATTATGCCAGAAAAACGACTGGAATTCCAGCTTTTATCCTGTTTCTTGAGCAGACCTCCCGGATTGGCAGCACTTACGTGATCTACCTGATTCTGATTTCCCAGAAAAAAGAGATTACCCCTGTAATAGCGGCCGGAGGTGCACTTTTCAGTGAACTTACAGCCACTGTAGCATGTATGCTGGCGCTTGGACTGGATTTTTCCAGGGAAAATTACAAACCAGTCACCGGACTGCTTCGACGTATTTTACGAGTATTTTTCTGTATGTGCAAAGGCACTCACAGAAATTCACCTTCTGCTGTAAAATATATTTCACATATACAACCAGCTTCTGTCAAAAACAATACTGCCACTTCCATAAATGCTCTTATAAAAGAAATCGCCCAGATTGCAGTTCCCCACTCTGTCAACCGGCTGCTGCTTACCTTACTCTCTGGCATCGAAATGGTTCTTATTCCCCAAAGACTGCTTCTGGCTGGAATAAATCGGACTGATTCCCTGTCTGTGTACGGAATTTTTACCGGAATGGCGCTGCCGCTGATTCTTTTCCCGGCGACACTGACAAATTCTGCCTCTGTTATGCTGATGCCTTCTGTGGCTGGTTTACAGGCCCTCGGTCATGAGAAAAAAATCCGTCATGTGATCCGCCGTACCTGCGAAAACTGCTTTTTCTTCGGAGGCTTCTGTACATTCTTTTTCTTTGTTTTCGGAAAATCACTGGGAAATTTTCTTTTTCACAGTGAAACTGCGGGGATTTACATAAGGACATTGGCTTTTATCTGCCCTTTTCTTTATACAAATACTGCACTGGAAAGTATTCTGAACGGTCTCGGGCGCCCGGATGCCTGCCTTTTTCACAATATTGCAGGAGTGTGTATCCGAATTGGATTTGTTTTCTTTTCTATTCCTGTGCTTGGAATCCGTGGATATTTTTACGGAATGCTCCTTTCCCAACTGATTCTTACCTTGCTTCATTTCATTTATCTAAACAGACTGGAGCATGTTTGAAAAATCATTCCCGCAATTTGCCTATCGACATTTTTTCCATCATAGTCTATAATATTGAATCGAAAATAAATTTTGCCGATAAAAGGAGAAAATACCATGGGATTTGAATTCATCAAAAAGCTTCCAACCCCCGACGAGATCCGCAACCAATATCCCATTGATGCAAAGATCAAGGCACTGAAAGAGAAACGTGATCAGGAAATCCGTGACGTATTCACTGGAAAATCCGATAAATTTCTTGCAATCATTGGTCCCTGTTCTGCAGATAATGAAGATGCTGTATGCGACTATCTGCTGAGACTTCGCAAAGTTCAGGACAAGATCGCGGATAAAGTTTTAATCATTCCTCGTGTTTATACAAATAAACCTCGTACTACCGGAGAGGGTTATAAAGGAATGGTTCACCAGCCAGATCCGGAGAAAAAACCTAATATGCTTGCCGGTCTTGTTGCCATCCGAAAAATGCACATCCGTGCTATTGAAGAGAGCGGATTTACCTGTGCGGACGAGATGCTTTACCCAGAGAACTGGCGTTACCTTTCCGATCTGCTTTCCTATGTTGCTGTAGGAGCACGTTCTGTTGAGGATCAGCAGCACCGTCTCACTGTCAGCGGTATGGATGTTCCGGCGGGAATGAAGAATCCTACAAGTGGTGACTTCAGTGTTATGCTGAACTCTGTTGTTGCAGCTCAGGGCAGCCATACATTTATCTACAGGGGATGGGAAGTTGAAACTACAGGGAATGAGTTGACACATACCATTCTTCGTGGTGCTGTAAACAAACACGGAGAGGCTATTCCGAACTACCATTACGAAGATCTTCGTCTTCTTTTCGAGAAATATTCCGCTAAGAACCTGAAGAACATGGCTACCATCGTGGATACCAACCATTCCAACTCCAACAAGCAGTATGAGCAGCAGATCCGTATTGCCAAAGAAGTTCTTCACAGCCGTCAGGTTGATTCTGATGTTCGTGGGCTGGTAAAGGGTCTTATGATCGAAAGCTACATTGAGCCAGGCAATCAGAAGATCGGACCAAACCATGTATATGGTAAATCCATTACAGATGCTTGTCTTGGATGGGAAGAATCTGAGAAGCTGCTTTATACAATCGCTGAGATGTGCTAGCGCCTGTTTGAAAAATCATTTCCGCAATCTACACGCCCCACTTTGCGGTATATTTTCAAAAATAAAATTTATTTATCTCCTGTATTCTGATTTCGGAATGCGGGAGATTTTTCAGACACGCTCTAATATCTTCCGATAGAATTTTCGGTCAAACATTTTTATAATACAAGAAAGACTCTTACTTTGCAGAATTTTCATTACATAAAAAAGAATCCTGCTTGCAGGCTTCTCCGCCTGCGGCGGGTCGCCTCGAGCGACAACTACCTTTCCGCCGCAGTGCGATCCTGCCCGGTAGGGCTTTTTATGTAATAGGAAATTCCAACGGAATTTCCTATTACATAAAAAACTGCCCACAGGTCTCTCCCATGGACAGTTATCATCTTATTCGCTCTTCTCAATGTCTTGGATGTGCTTTCATATACACATCTCGCATCCGGTTAATATTCATGCTTAAATATACCTGAGTCGTAGAAATATCGGAATGTCCCAGCATTTCCTGGACGCTTCGGATGTCTGCTCCATTCTGCAGCATATGTACTGCAAAAGAATGTCTCAATGTATGTGGCGTAATATCTCTGTGAATCCCAGCCTCCTGGGCATAGCCTTTCAGCATTTTCCAGAAGCCCTGACGGCTCATGGCCTTACCGGAGCAATTTGTGAACAGCGCATGCTCTGAATCATCTTTCACAAATACCTTACGTCCCTCTTCAAGATAAAGATTCAACGCTTCCTTGCTTACATTTCCAATCGGAATGATACGCTCTTTATTCTCCTGGCAAACCACATAGCCAAGCTGAAGGTTTACATCTGTGGTCTCCAGATGGATCAGTTCGCTGACACGCATACCAGTGGCATATAAAAGCTCTAACATAGCCTTATCCCGAATTCCCTTAGGCGTAGTCAGATCTGGCTGCTTCAAAAGATCGTCAACTTCCTGAATACTGAGAATCTCCGGAAGCTTCTTCTCTACCTTTGGAGATTTCAGATTATCTGTGGGGTTCTCTTCCATCTTCCTAAGTGCAAACATGTGTTGAAAAAAAGCACGCATGGAAGCAACACTTCTTGAAATAGTGGATGACGCGAAGTTCTCTTTCTCCATATAATCCATGTATCCCATGAGATCAAATTCACGGACATCTTCCGCTTTCATAATCCCCTTCATTTCCAGGTATGCAGCCATCTTGTTCAGATCCCGCTGATAGGAAACCTCTGTATTCTGGGATGTTTTTTTCGTATTATGTAAGTATTCAATAAACTCGCGTATTTCCTGTTCCATATTGTTTACTTCCTGTCTCTTTTGTTATAAATTCATTTCATATAGCCCATGATCATACTGCTTTAGACCATGTTTGAAAAAGATTCTGGAGCGTGTTTGAAAAAGGCTTTCTGTAAGATGTGCGTCACAATTTGTGGGAGATTTCGCCCGGAATTCCTATTGTCCATTGCATTTGCTCTTTCACGCTTTATTGCAGGAACGGGCTACCTCCCCACAATAACTGATCTTAAAATGTATTTGTATTATACTTTGTAATTGACATAAAATCAAACCTTTTTTTCGGCCAAAAATCGTATAAAAACAAGCTTTTTTTGCCCATTTTACAAAATAACGTCGCTTTTATGGTAACCAATACTATATCTTGTATTTTTCATATTATTCTCATTCAAAAAATTTCGAAAAATCCAGAATTTTGTTTAAAATCCATGGATTTACACGCCATTCCAAAAGAATTCCCACACCGTATAAAGCTGTATATAAGAGCACTTTCAGGAGATAAGCGCTTACTTTCTGTGGAAAAATTCCATGATTGCGCCAGATTCCCATAGATTCCCTGTAGACCATCTGATACACCGAATCCCATAATGGCAGATAGATCAGATAATGCGGAAAAAGAAGTGCTACGGCAACTGCGCCTCCGGTAAGTCCGAACTGCAGAATAGACATGGAAAATACGATTCCCAGTCCAATTCCGGTAAAAAGCATCGCCATAATTGCCATAGGGACTCCAAATACAGTAAAACCACAGATTAGAGAAAGGAAAAAAATCCCACCGCGCATCCAGAGAATCTGCAAAAGATAATCGATTCCTCCTGCTTCTGTTTTCCCATAGGTTTCCAAAAGGTACACTGCGGAAAATGCCTGCTGCTTCCAGGAAAAACGGTATATAAAGTTCGGGATCAGCATTCCTGCAAGAAATCCTGCAAGCAGCAAAGTCAGTCCTGGAAAAAAACTTTTCTTTTTGATACTGAGTAAATTTTCCATATATTCACCCTGTACCATTGTACGCAAGCGATGATTTGATTATGAATTACATAAAAAAATTCTTTTTGATTTTCCATGAATCAGCCCATGCAAGCATAGCTCGTTCATGGCTGCCGTCCGGGACTTTCATAATAAAAACCGCCTCCGCATCCTTCATATAGTATGAAAAATGCGGAAGCGGTTTCTTAATATTTCTTAATGTAAATTAACTCCGATTATTTGGCATAATCAACAGCTCTGCTCTCGCGGATCACATTGACTTTGATCTGACCCGGATACTCAAGCTCAGCCTCAATCTGCTTCGCTATGTCTCTTGCGAGAAGTACCATCTCAGAATCATTCACATGCTCAGGAACTACCATAACACGGATTTCTCTACCAGCCTGGATTGCAAAGGATTTCTCAACCCCCTTGAACTGATTGGTAATATCCTCAAGCTGCTTCAGTCTGTTGGTATAAGTCTCCAGTGTCTCTCTTCTAGCGCCTGGACGCGCCGCGGAAATCGCATCTGCTGCCTGCACGATACAGGCAATAAGGCTCTCTGGCTCCACATCACCGTGGTGTGCTGCTACCGCATTGATCACAATAGGTGATTCCTTATATTTCTTACAAAGGTTTACACCAATCTCAATATGGGATCCCTCAACTTCATGGTCAATAGATTTACCGATATCATGAAGCAGACCGGCACGTTTCGCCATGCGCACGTCTACACCAATTTCACCGGCAAGCAGACCGGAAAGCTGTGCTACTTCAATAGAATGCTTCAGCGCATTCTGTCCATAACTTGAACGGAATTTCATACGTCCAAGAAGTTTCAGAAGCTCTGGATGAATACCATGAACTCCAACATCCATAGCTGCATTCTCGCCATCCTCGCGGATCTGAGTTTCAACTTCTTTCTGTGCCTTCTCAACCATTTCCTCGATTCTGGCCGGATGGATACGTCCATCTACGATCAGTTTCTCAAGTGCTACTCTTGCCACTTCACGTCTGATAGGATCAAATGATGAGAGAACTACTGCCTCAGGAGTATCATCAATGATAAGGTCTACACCTGTCAGGGTCTCCATAGTACGAATATTACGTCCCTCACGTCCGATAATACGTCCCTTCATCTCATCGCTTGGAAGCTGCACTACGGAAATAGTAGTCTCGGCAACATGGTCTACCGCACATTTCTGAATGGCATTTACCACATATTCCTTGGCTTTCTTTCCTGCCTCTTCCTTCGCCTGGCTCTCAAGTTCCTTGTAAAGTCTGGCAACATCAACTTTAACATCGTCTTCCACAGATCTGAGCAATTCTTCTTTTGCCTGTTCGGAGGTCAGACCGGAAACACGTTCCAGTTCCTGTACTCCTTTCAGCTCGAGTTCATCTACTCTCTTTTCTTTCTTCTGCAATTCAGCAAATCTCGCTGTGCACTCTGCCTCGCGCTTCTCAACTGCTTCAGCTTTCTTATCAACGGTTTCTTCCTTCGATAAGACACGCTTCTCATATTTCTGCAGTTCGTTTCTACGTTCCTTGGTTTCCTTCTCCAGTTCGTTCTTTGTACGGAGAGATTCTTCCTTTACTTCCAATAAAGTTTCACGTTTCTTTGTTTCGGCCGCTTTTAAGGCTTCATCAATGATGCCTCTGGCCTTTTCTTCAGCTGACCCAATCGTTTCTGCGTCTTTCTTAACTTTGTTATCCACAGAAACTTTACTAGTAATAGGAACTGCAATCAGTAGAGTGGCTACTACAGCGACAACTGCAACAATAATTGTTGTCACAGGAGCACCTCCTCAATATTTAGTTTTCATTGTGCAATCACAACAATACAAGTTTATCTTTTTTTTAGAATTATGTCAAGTTTTTCTACACAAAAACAAAATTTAAATTTCCAAAGAAACGTCTAGCGTTACTGTTCACTCCGCGACCAGTAACACGCTTCGCGATGCACAGAAAGAATCCGGCAATTTATCAATAGCTTCTCTCACAGGTAATATTCACGTCTTCCAGCACGTGGGAAATATCTCCATAGGAAAAACCTCTTCGAAGGAGAAATCCCTGGAGGCGGCGCATCCCCTTCTCGTCCAGGGCAGTACCAGGCTGACACTTTTTCTCTACTGTAGTTCGGAGAATGGCCAGTTCATCTGGCTCTTCAATCTCTGCTGCCTCTTCCCAGGCTGCAAGGGCAGTCTCGCGGTCAATTCCTTTCCCTGAAAGCTCCTGGAGAATCTTCTGACGGCTCTTGGTTCCCATGCGGAAGGAAATATAATTCATGGCATAGCGGTAATCGTTCAGATACCCATAGGAACGCACATAGTTCATGGCATCCTCTGTGGCTTCTGCTGAAAAGCCTGCCTGACGCAGCCGGTCAGACAGGCCTTTCTCTGTACGGTCCATATGCTCCAGAAGAAGCATTGCCTTTCTTCTGGCATTCTTTTGCTCTTCAGGTGTAACCGCCATATTTTATTCCTCTTCTGCTGCCGGAGCGTCAGATTCTGGTGTAGTTTCTTCTTGCTTCACATCCTGCTGCTCTTCCTCCTCACCTGGAAGAAGGTGATAATGGATACGAACCTTGCGTTCAATCTCATCGCAGATGTCCGGATGCTCTTTCAGGAACAGCTTGGCATTCTCACGTCCCTGGCCGATCTTATTTCCTTCGTATGCATACCATGCACCGCTCTTATTCACAATGGAATTCTCAGCAGCAAGATCAAGGATATCCCCTTCCTTGGAGATGCCGGTACCAAACATAATATCAAACTCAGCCTGCTTAAATGGCGGAGCAACCTTATTCTTAACAACCTTGATCCTGGTGTGGTTTCCAACCATCTCGCCGCCCTGCTTCAATGTCTCTACACGGCGTACATCAAGACGTATGGATGAATAGAACTTAAGGGCACGTCCACCAGTAGTTGTCTCCGGGTTACCAAACATAACACCAACCTTCTCACGGAGCTGGTTGATAAAGATCACAACGCAGTTAGACTTACTGATAATAGCGGTCAGCTTACGAAGTGCCTGTGACATCAGACGTGCCTGCAAACCTACATGACTGTCTCCCATGTCACCATCAATCTCTGCCTTGGGAACCAGAGCTGCAACGGAATCCACGATGATAATATCAACTGCACCGGAACGAACCATGGTCTCTGTAATCTCCAGAGCCTGCTCACCATTATCCGGCTGGGAAATGTAAAGATTATCAATATCTACGCCGATGTTCTTCGCATATACAGGGTCAAGAGCATGCTCGGCATCGATAAAACCGGCAATTCCGCCTCTTTTCTGAACCTCGGCTACCATATGTAATGCAACAGTGGTCTTACCACTGGACTCTGGTCCGTAGATTTCTATAATACGTCCCTTCGGCACACCGCCTACCCCAAGTGCAATGTCAAGGCTCAGGGAACCGGTAGGAACAGTCTCCACCTGCATATTGGCACTGGACTCACCCAGTTTCATTACAGAGCCCTTGCCATATTGCTTCTCAATGTGTCCAAGAGCCGCTTCCAGCGCTTTCTTCTTCTCTTCATTTATCATTATTCCGATCTCCTATTCTTAATAATCAGACAAGTCCGTAGTAATTTCTGTAATCATTAACCGGACTGTATAACCTGTTACCATTCACAAAAGGCACCTGGCAGAACCTTATCCGTGAACAGCAGCCAAGATCTGTTACTGTTCACTCCGTTCACAGTAACGCGCTTCGCGATGCACAGAAATCATGCAAAGCATGATTTCGCGCCGCAATTCTCGGGTTTTCTGTGAACTTTGTTCACAAAAACACCTCGCGGAACATTACCAGTGAACAGCAGCCAGGATCTTCTTGCTTGCGCAAATACGAACCTATGTTCGTTTCTCTGTAGTACATACTATCTTAAATCAGTTCACTTGTCAAGCCCCTACTCGCCATATAAAAATTTTATTTTTCATGTTAAGCCAAACGAACTGTAAAGTTATTTTCACCGGTGGAATCATCCCGGAATACGGGTGTGAAATTCTTGTATACCCGGAGACAGACAAAACTCCGGTAAATTTTGAAATGAATCGTATACGACTTTTATATTGTCGTTTTCCTGTCAGTAATTCTACTATATAGCAAAACATCCGGAATTACAAGAATTATTTCCTGCAACCCGGATGTTATTTACTATCCCATTACTGTTCACTCCGTGACCAGTAACACTAGCCCCTCTTATCCCTGGCTAAGCACGCTTCTGACATGATCCACTTCTTCCCTTGTTGCCTGAGCTGCCGGCACATAATAGCCTCTTGCACGGGCAATCTGGTAAATCTCCTCCTGGGACATCTCGCACTGATTTCTCATCTGTTTTAAGGTTTGTTTCAGCTGAGGATTCTCTGTCTGAGGGATCATCTCCCCATAACGGGTCAGTTCACCGTTAATTCCGGCAAGGGTATCTGCTACCATCACTTTTTCATTCATCTGCGGCACCTCCTACTGTAAATACTGCATAAGCTGATTTTTGCAGTCCACTGCCGACTGGGCAGACTTCTGGAAAAACTGTTTTACCTGGGCATCGGTAGCCTTACTTGCATACTCCTCCATTTTACAATGGGTGGTGTCAAATCCGCCGATCAGGTGACGTAAATTCTGTAGATCCAGTTCTGAAATTTGGTTCATATAACCTGCCTCCTGTTAAAATATGTTACTGTTCACTCCGTTCACAGCAACGCGCTTCGCGATGCACAGAAATCATGCATTTGCATGATTTCGCGCCGCACTTCTCGGGTTTTCTGTGAACTACGTTCACAAAAAACACCTCGCGGAATGTTACCAGTGAACAGTAACGAAAATATTTCTGTAGCGAAAACCAACAGTATGGAACCTTTGTTTTCGACAGCCTTCAAATGTCCATATATACAAAATACAGGAGAAAATTAATCTCTCCTGTATCCTGAGGCGGACACTTTACAGAAAGTAGTATGTCCGAATTTCATCTTATTATGTACCGTATATATTATGTACCATATATATCTATATCCGTACTTTAAATGGCATATTTCTTACAGAATCCTTATTCCCCGATCAGCCAGTTGTACATCTCTTCATACTGACGTGCGGAATTACTCCATGAGAAATCCTTTGCCATAGCCCGGTCTACCATCTTATTCCATTCGCGCTTCTTGTCATAGTAAATGTGCTCTGCATAGCGGATCGTGGAAAGCATCTCATGTGCATTGTAATTGCTGAATGAAAATCCGGTTCCGGTTCCTTCGAATTCATTGTAAGGCTCTACCGTATCCTTCAGACCACCTGTCTCTCTGACGATTGGAAGAGTACCATAACGAAGGCTCATCAGCTGGCTCAGACCGCATGGCTCAAACAATGACGGCATCAGAAATGCATCAGAAGCTGCATAGATTCTGTGAGACATGCTCTCATCGTAATAAATCTGTGCAGAAACCTTGCCATGATATTTCCAGTCAAAGTGACGGAACATATTCTCATAGCGCTCATCTCCTGTGCCAAGAGCTACAATCTGTACACTATCCTGACAAAGCTCGTCCATGATATAAGCGATCAGGTCAAATCCCTTCTGATCTGTCAGACGGGAAACAATACCAATCATCATAGCCTTCGGATCCTGCTCAAGTCCTAAATCTTTCTGTAGCTGGATCTTATTCTTAACCTTCTCCTTACGGAAGGTGGTAGCATTATAACGAGCTGACAGATTAATATCTGTCTCCGGATTAAAATCATTATAATCAATACCATTTACAATACCACGCAGACTGTTGGAGCGTGCACGGAGCAGTCCGTCCAGACCTTCGCCATAGAACGGTGTCTTGATCTCATCTGCATATGTATTACTTACTGTAGTAACAGCATCTGCAAATACAATACCACCCTTCAGGAAGTTGCCATCCTTGTATGCTTCCAGCTTATCCGGTGTAAAATAGTAATCGGAAAGTCCTGTAAGCTCCTTGATTGTCTTCACATCATATACACCCTGGAATTTCAGGTTATGTATGGTCATGATGGTCTTAATTCCCCAGAAGAACTGATTCTGCTGGAAGCTGTCGTGCAGATAAACCGGAACAAGACCTGTCTGCCAGTCATGGCAGTGAATAATGTCCGGGCGGAAATCAATTACCGGAAGTACGGAAAGCACTGCCTTGGAGAAGAATGCAAATTTCTCCAGATCCCACGGAGCACTGTCATATGGCTTCGGTCCACTGAAATAATACTCATTATCTATAAAGTAGAACTTAATGCCATCATACTCCATCTGAAGAATACCTACATAACAGTTCTTGTATCCAAGATCCATGTAGAAGTGTGTGACATATTCCATTTTATCTTTCCATTCCTGCTTCATGCAGGCATATTTCGGTAAGATCACGCGAATATCAAAATAACGTTTATCAAAGCATTTCGGCAGTGAGCCGGCTACATCAGCCAATCCTCCGGTCTTAATAAAAGGCACTGCCTCTGATGTTGCAAAAAGAATTCTTTTCATCCAAAAAACCCTCCTTAGTAATAGCAAATAGCGTTACTGCCACTTAATGCCAGTAACCTGCTTCTGTCTTTTATTATACCCCAAATTCGGCTCATTGGAAAGAACGATTTTTATATTCCAGTCTGATTTTGTCAGCAATCAGTGCAATAAACTCGGAATTGGTAGGTTTTCCTTTCCCATTGCTCACTGTATAGCCAAACAGCTGGTCAATGGTATCCATTTTTCCACGGCTCCATGCAACTTCAATGGCATGTCGGATAGCCCGCTCCACGCGGCTTGGCGTTGTCTGATGGCGTTTGGCTATGGTTGGGTATAAAATTTTTGTAATAGAATTCAGCATTTCCATGTCATTTACGGATAAAATAATAGCATCCCGCAGATACTGATAACCTTTAATATGTGCAGGTACTCCGATTTCATGTATGATATCTGTCACATCCGTTTCCAGATTTCCTGAATTGTAAGTATTTTCCTCTTCCTTTTGTCTTGGACGGTTCATTTCCCTGACGCGTCTCTCTCCCGCCCGGCGGATGTGTTTGATTCGGTTCAGCAGCATTTTGTTGTCAAAAGGCTTCAGCATAAAATAATCTGCTCCAAGATCAAAAGCGTCCTCTGTGATCCGCTCCTGTCCCACTGCCGAAACCACAATAAATGACGGCACTTTTTTCAAATTTTCATCGTGACTGAAGCGCTCCATCACTGAAAGTCCGTCTACTTTTGGCATGATAATATCCAGTACAACCACGTCAGGCTGTTTTTCCTTTATGATGTTACAGATTTCTTCTCCATTATGTGCTTTTCCAACCAGTTTCAGGTCTTCGTCCTGATCAATGATCTTACTCAGTACCTCCACCATTTTCTCATTATCGTCCGCAATTGCCACATTCAATTTTTCCATGAGGCCATTCTCCTTCTACTATTTTGAAAATTCTCCGGCAATCCACAGCCGGAAAGTTGCTATATTTCTGATATCAGGAAGCAAACGCGTTTTTCTTCCCAATATCTTCCTATCACCTGTACAAAACAGCAGGGCCCTGTTTGCTCTTGCACATTTTTCAGAAAAATTTTCCTTTGCTGTAACAACGTCTATTATAGTGGAACTGCCATGGGGAAATCAAGCCGAAACTGCCGTTTTTACTGCATTTTCGTTCGATTAGTTTCGAGCTTTTTTGCGTCTTTTAACGACAATAATTTCATTTTTTCTGAGGGGATTTTTATATTAAGACAGCGTTTTACACCGACTCTCAATTTAACACAGTTTATTTTTTTCGCGTTTTATGATTGAAAGATATGGAACAGGTTCATAAAAATACAAGAGTGAAATCATGATTTTTCTCCATACTAGTACAGTGAAAATTAAGTTTCTGCTATATTGACACAGTATATGAAAAATCAGACAAGTCACTATAGCGGTTACTTAATATTTGCTGTACCAGCACAGTGAAAAACAAAAGAAAAGGATGTGAAAACATGTACCAGAAACGAAAATACAAACATTTTATCCTGCTCTGTCTTGTCCTTGACCTTCTGACAATGGTATTTCTGGGATATCGTTATCTGGACCGGAAAATTCCGGATGAAATACACATTGACAAAAATTCAGGACTTGACCTTTCCCAGATTTCCAATCTTCCTTTTGTATCTTTCGGAGATACAATCACTGCTTCCGGGGAAGGCAGCTACCAACTGCCTTGCAGACTTTTTGGAAAAATAGCTTTCAAGAATATTAAAGTGAAACCAACAGAGGCAGACACCATTCTGGTCAGCGGCAGCACAGTGGGGATTTACATGGAAACAGACGGAGTTCTTGTGATCGACACCGGAGAAATCCTTTCTAAAAATGGGCAGATGCAGGATCCGGCAAAAAATATTTTAAAGCCTGGCGATTATATTGTTGCACTAAATGAGCAGAAAATATCCTGCAAGCAGGATTTAATTAACGATCTGGAAACTATTGATGGAAAGCCTGTTACGGTAAGCGTGCGAAGAAATAACAGTACCATTCCGGTCTCTCTCTCCCCGGCACAGGATGCTTCCGGAAAGTACAAGCTTGGAATCTGGGTCCGGGATGACACCCAGGGAATCGGAACCCTTACCTATGTAACAAAAGACGGAAATTTCGGTGCTCTTGGCCATGGAATCAGCGATATCGACACAGGAAATCTTTTGTCAATAAAGGGAGGAAATCTTTACTGTGCCCAGATTCTCGGAGTGCAAAAAGGGGAAAAAGGAAGTCCCGGAGAACTTTCCGGGCTGATCCGTTACAGAAATGACAATGTGATCGGACAGATTCGTGTAAATAGTTCAAATGGAATTTACGGCAGTTTCACCAGCAGTTCTGGCAATAATATTACAGAGCTCCAGGCCGCAGCTTCTGCTTCAGATGATACGGTCAATGCTTCTGAAAGCTTTAACCAGTCCAAAACTTCTTTCTGGGATTTTGCAGACAGTTTTTCCGGAAATGATTCTCTGCCAATTTCCCTCCGCCAGATGAAAATCGGCTACAAACAGGAAGTACAGACCGGTCCGGCTTCCATTCTGTGTGATGTAGGTAATGGAGTAAAAGAATACGATGCAGAAATCACCAGAATCGACATGAACCACGAGGACACTAACAAAAGTTTCGTCATCCATATCACCGATCAGCGGCTTCTTAACACCACCGGCGGCATTGTCCAGGGCATGTCAGGCAGTCCCATCCTGCAAAATGGAAAAGTAATCGGTGCGGTAACCCACGTTTTTGTCCAGGATGCGGCAAGTGGGTATGGAATTTTTATTGAAAACATGCTGGAGCGTGTCTGAAAAAGGCTTTCTGCAAGATGTGCGTCACAATTTGTGGGAGATTTTGCCCGGATGAGGGCGCCGTAGCGGACTACGGCAACTGAATTCGGGCAAAATATACCGCAAAGTGGGGCGTGCAGATTGCGGGAATGATTTTTCAGACTCGCTCCGGAGCCTGCCTGAAAAAGCTTCTGATATACTCAGAAATCCCCTGTCAGACAGGAGCCTGTCTCACAGAGGATTTCAACTTACATGTTTGAAAACTCATTTTCTCAATCTACAAAAAGGAATTATGCCTTGCACTCCCTGGCCAGTTTTTTCATCTCCCTTGCATTTTCCAGCACAGCGCCAGTGATCTGGGCACCCCCAAGAAGACGGGCCAGTTCGCGGATGGAGGCTTCTTCATCAAGGGGATGGATCTGAGTGGTGGTCTTGGTGCCTTCAACCTGCTTCTCGATCTCAAAATGGGAATCTGCCATGGCTGCGATCTGGGGAAGATGGGTAATGCAGAGCACCTGATGATGATGCCCGATCACTGCCATTTTCTCAGAAACCTTCTGAGCAGTACGTCCACTGATTCCCGTATCTATTTCATCAAAAATCAATGTTTCGATCTGGTCACGGTCTGCCAGGATTGCCTTCAGTGCAAGCATAATTCTGGAAAGCTCACCACCGGATACGATTTTACCAAGGGGCTTCAGACTTTCTCCCGGATTTGTGGAAATTTCATACTGGATTTCATCATAACCATTCTCTGTAAAACTGCTTCTTCTGGAAAACGTGATGGCAAACTGTACATCCAGGAAATTTAAGTCTTTTAATCCCTGGATTACCTTTTTCTCCAGCTGATGGCTGTATTCTTTACGAATTTCTGAAAGACGGCTGCAGGCCACTTCCAGCTTTTTTTCTGCCTTTTTCAGTTCTTCCCTGGAAGCCTCGAAAATTTCTTCATACTTCTGAAGTTTGTTCAGCTTTTCCTGCTGTTTTTTCTGGTATTCCTGGATTTCTTCGATACGCTGACCGTATTTGGCTTTCAGACCATTGAGCAGATCCAGGCGGCGCTCTGTCTCATAAAATACGGATTCATCAAAAGTCATGTCATCCATATAGGAGGACAGCTCCCTGTTAAAATCATTGAGAAGTCCGTCCACTTCGCTTAAGGTCTGGGAAAGGGATTCCAGCTGATCATCGTACTCTGTCACTCTGGAAAGCTCCCGAAGAGCCTCTCCCACTGCTTCCCCAGCTCCCTGTCCATCATATCCGGTAAGGGCATGGGCACTTTGCAGGGAATCGATAATTCTGCGTCCATTGGAGAGCTTTCGATATTGCTTTTCCAATTCTTCGTCTTCTCCTGGAACCAGAGATGCTTTCTCAATCTCATTGATCTCAAATTCCAGAAAAGCCATTTCCCGATTCTTCTGCTCTTCGTCCATATCAAGGGATTTCAGTTCTGCCTGACATTTCTTATATTCCTGATAGGCAGCTTTCACCTTCTCTTTTTCCAGAAAGATTTTCTCACGGCCATAAGCGTCCAGGATTTCCAGCTGTTTCTCCTCATAGAGAAGGGACTGGTGCTCATGCTGCCCGTGAATGTCAAGAAGACAGGCTGCAGCGGCCTTCATCTGGCTGACAGTGCTTGTCTCCCCATTTATCTTATTAATGCTCCTGCCGTCCATGATTTTTCTTGACATGAGGATCTGTCCGTCCTCCGGATAAATATCAAGTGCGGCAAGTGCTTCTTTTGCTTTCGTATTTTCAACCTGAAATAAAAGCTCTACCAGTGCATAGGGCGCATTTTCCCTGATCATGCTTCTGGATGTCTTTCCTCCCAGGATCAGCTGCATGGAACCGAGAAGAATGGACTTACCGGCACCAGTCTCACCGGTGAGGATATTCAGCCCTGGTCCGAATTCCACTTCAATTTCATCTATGAGTGCAAGGTTTTTTACGTGTAAATGTACTAACAAGGTTGACCTCCTTACGTTACTGTATATTCAAATGGACAGTAACTCCTTACTCTTTTCTCATACCCTTATAAACAGGTCTAAATGCCATATGTAATGTCAGGCAACGCTATGCTTCAAAGCCACACATGCCCTTCAGATAGTAACAATCGAGCAGGAAATTCCTGCCCGATCCACTTTATGTTCTCAGTCAGCTCTGAAACCCGATTGAAAATTCCGGTCATGCAAACTGTTTCCATTTTTATCTTCTGTTCAAAATACTGCCCAGCTTCTCCATGACACCCTCCGCCAGCTCAGAGCTTTTGCAGGCACACATAATCGTGTCATCTCCTGCAATACAGCCCAGGATTTCCGGCCATTTCAAGGCATCCAGAGCTGTGGCAACTCCCATTGCCATTCCGGTAACTGTTTTGATCACTACCAGATTCTGTCCAACCTCAATGGACACAACCGCATCATTTAACACTCTTGTATACTGGTCCCCAAGCCCTGGCTGTGTATCCTGCAGGATGGCATAGCGGGATTTCCCGTCTTTTCCTGCAACCTTGGTCATTTTCAGTGCACGGATATCTCGTGAAACCGTAGCCTGTGTCACCTTAAAACCGGCTTCATTCAATCTGGCTGCAAGCTCTTCCTGTGTATCTATGTCATATTCTTTTATCAGTTCGATAATTTTCTCATGTCTTGCTAATTTCACTTCTTAACCTCCCCTGCAAAGATTTTCTGCCCTGAAGTCTGTTAAAAAAGGCTGTCACTTACAATACCCCTTTTTCAAACAAGCTCTGAATGAACCTTTGCAACGCATTCTGAAAATGATATTATCAATAAAATTCCCATACTACGATCAATACTTATAATAATATTTGTATTCTGATACATTAATAAAAATCAGCTATCCCTCATTTTTTGTCTCAACACTTCAACAAAACTAAGATGATTCAGCTTCAAAATCCTGGTTTTCACCTCTGCCTTTCGGATCACAATCTTATCTCCTGTGATCATTGGAATTTCAGAATCCCCATCAAAAGAAGCCAGTCCTTTTTCACAATCCTGGTGACGTCCCTCTCCCATTTCCACCGTGATCACATCCTCCGCTGGGAAAACAATGCTTCGGCTGTTCAGAGTGTGTGGCGCGATCGGTGTCATAATCGTCATCTCTCCACTTGGTGAAACAATAGGACCGCCAACAGAAAGGCTGTATCCTGTCGAACCTGTAGGTGTGGAAATAATAATTCCATCAGCGTTATAAGAGTTCAGATATTCGTCATTGACAAAATTTTTAAATCTTACAACACGAAGGGGACCTTCCCTTGCAATTACAATGTCGTTTAAGGCAATATCCTTGCCAATGACCCTGTCTCCCCGGTAAACAGTCCCGGAGAGCATCATTCTCTCTTCCACCTCGTAGACATCCTCCGTAAGCTTGTCAAGAGCCTGGTATACAGACTGCCTGTCCACCTCAGCCAGAAAGCCCAGATTTCCAAGATTGACTCCCAGAAGGGGAATCTGACTGCGCTTCTTATCGTGAGCCGCCTGAATGTCTCTGGCAGCCTGAAGAAGGGTTCCATCACCGCCAAGTACGATAATGCACTGTGTTTCTTCCGGAATCTTTCTTGGATCCGTATAGTGGAACGGACCTGCAGTCTGTCTTCCTGCAAGCTGAACTTCACAGTGTCCGCCTCTTTTTCCAAGATAATCCACTACCCGGTCTGTAAATTCCAGATTTTTATCTTTTTCATTGTTGGTTATAATATAAAACTTATTCATACCAAAGTCCTGTATCTGTTTACTGTCCCCTGTAAGCAACAGCATTCAACTGCATACTATTTTTCTGCCGGTTTATCCAATGCTCCGTGTGCCTGTGCAACCACATCCTCCACTTTCACAGTAAGACTGTCCGGAACCTCCGTTCCCTCCGGTCTTTTCTTCAGATGCAGAAGATATTCAATATTTCCCTCTGGTCCTTTGATCGGAGAAAAAGAAAGATGGCATGGCTCGAGGGAAATACTCATGGCGAAATCCCTCACCTTCTCTATCACTTCCTCGTGTACAGCAGGATCACGGACAACCCCTTTCTTTCCCACCTTTTCCCTGCCAGCCTCAAACTGGGGTTTTATCAGGCAGACGATTTCGCCATCCTCTGTAAGAAGATTTCGCACAGGTCCCAGTACCTTGGTCAGGGAAATAAAGGAAACATCAATAGAGGAAAATGCAGGTTTCTCCTGGATATCCTCCGGTACCACATAGCGAATGTTGGTTTTCTCCATGCACACAACTCTTGGGTCGTTGCGAAGCTTCCAGTCCAGCTGGCCATATCCCACATCAATAGAATATACCTTCACACCGCCATTCTGAAGCATACAGTCTGTAAAACCGCCTGTAGAGGCGCCTACATCCATGCACACCTTCCCCTCAAGACTTACATCAAATTCATTCATTGCTTTTTCAAGCTTCAGGCCGCCGCGGCTTACATATGGAAGGGTGTTTCCTCTGACTTCCACTTTCACCGTTTCAGTAAACATGGAGCCTGCTTTATCTTCCTTCTGACCATCTACATAAACCTGTCCGGCCATGATATATGCTTTTGCTTTTTCTCTGGAAGGTGCAAGAGCGCGCTCCACCAGCATCATATCCAATCGTTTCTTCATTCTCTTATTCCTTCTGAATAGTTACCTGAAATTTTCTTTATCTTCTCTGCAATGGCATTGGCGCTAAGCCCCAGCTGTACCCTAAGACTGTCCACACCTCCATGAGGCACAAAACGATCCGGAATAGCCACTGGCAGCACCTGGATACCAGGATGATGTTCTTCCATATAACTGCATACCTGCTGTCCAAAGCCACCATTTTGCACATTTTCTTCTACTGTTACCACCAGGCTGTGATTCCGCGCCAGCTGATCCAGCAAAGCTGTATCTAATGGCTTTACAAATCTGACATTTACAAAGGTAGAATCAATTCCTTCCTTCTGTAATTCACTGCAGACCTCTGCACAGATCTCCACCATGCTTCCAAGTGCCAGAACTGCTACCTTACAACCGCTGTGAAGGACTTCACTTTTCCCCATCTCCACAGCTGTCTGATATTCCTGCAGCCCCTGATATGCATTACCTCTTGGGTAACGGATTGCTACCGGGCCATCCGCTTTCACAGCAAAGCGAAGCATTTCCTTTAACTCCCAGTCATTCTTCGGTGCCATCACTGTCATTCCAGGCATCATGCTGAGATAGGAAATGTCAAAATTGCCCTGATGTGTCTCACCATCTGCTCCAACAAGACCTGCCCTGTCCACTGCAAAGATCACATGAAGCTTCTGCATGCACACATCGTGAAGCATCTGATCCACAGCTCTTTGCAAAAAGGAGGAATAAATGGCAACCACCGGGACTACTCCGCCAAGTGCCAGTCCGGCTGCAAAGGAAACTGCATGCTCTTCTGCAATTCCCACATCAAAGAACCGGTCTGGAAATCTCTGGGAAAACTTTTTCAGCCCGGTACCATCAGGCATGGCAGCTGTAATGGCAACCAGCTTCTCTTCTTCTGCTGCCACCTGGCACAAAGCATCTGCAAACACATCTGTATAACCCGGACAGACCTTCTTCTGGGTTGGCTTTCCAGTCTTGATGTCAAACGGTCCGATTCCATGAAACATATCCGGATTCTGTCTTGCAGGTTCATAGCCACGTCCCTTTTCTGTAAGAACATGAACCACAACCGGTCCCTTCACACGCTTTGCCTCATTAAAAAGACGCATCATCTGGCGCATATTATGCCCGTCCACCGGTCCAAGATAGGTCAGGCCCATATTTTCAAAGAGCATTCCCGGAATAAAAAGCTGCTTAATGCTGCTTTTCGTCCTTCTCACAGCATCCACCATAGCGGTTCCCACACGGGGAATCTTTTTTACCGCCTTATTCAAGCTCATTTTCATTCCGGTGTATGCTTCTGCAGTACGGATCGCACTGAGATAATTTGACATTCCTCCTACATTTGGAGAGATTGACATATTATTGTCATTTAAAACAATTATAAAATTGGTATCCAATTCGGCTGCATTATTCAGCGCCTCATAAGCCATACCGCCTGTAAGCGCACCATCGCCGATCACAGAAACCACATGATAATTCTTTCCAAGAAGATCCCTTGCATGCACATAACCAAGGCCTGCAGAAATAGAATCTGAGCTATGTCCCGCGTCAAAAGAGTCGCAATTGCTCTCCCCTCTTTTTGGAAAACCACTCAGTCCGCCTTCCTTGCGCAGGGTCTCAAATTCACCTTTTCGTCCGGTGAGGATCTTATGAGTGTATGCCTGATGGCCTACATCCCAAATCAGCTTGTCATCTGGAAAATCCAGTACATTATGCAGTGCCAGTGTAAGTTCTACCACTCCAAGATTGGATGCCAGATGTCCTCCTGTCCTGCTGACGGATTCAATCAAAAAGCTTCGTATTTCTTCTGCCAGCTGCGGAAATTCAGCCAGAGGAATTTTGTGAATATCGTTGGGCTTTTTTATTTTATCCAGAATCATTTGTATCCTTCTTTCACTTCCTGCGTCCCACCAGCTCGTTCACCAGAGTAAACAGGAATTCATTTTTCTTATTCAGTCCTTCAAACAAAGTAACTGCCTCATCTGACAGCTTCTTCACCTGCTGTGATGCTTTCTCAATTCCCATAAGTGTCACATAAGTAGTCTTATGGTTCTTCTCATCACTGTGAATTGGCTTACCCAGCTCTTCCTCGGTGCTGGTCACATCCAGGATATCATCCTGGATTTGGAACGCAAGGCCGATATTTTTTGCTGCTTTTTCTACTATAGCAGTCTCTTCTTCCGTGGCACCTCCAAGAATTGCGCCTGTCATCACAGAGGCTTCAATAAGTGCAGAAGTCTTATTCTCATAAATATAATCAATCATCTCACGGCTCATAGGCTTGCCGTCATTTTCCACATCCACACTCTGTCCGCCAAGCATTCCGTAAAGTCCGGTCTTATGGGACATTACCTTCAGTGCCTGAATCACATGTGCCTGACAATCTGGTGTATCTGCCGTGTCAAAAGCTGTAAGCATCACTTCATAAGCATAATTGAGAAGTGCCACACCGCTAAGAACCCCCATAGCTTCCCCATAAACTTTATGAGTAGTAAGACGTCCTCTCCGGTAATCGTCATTATCAAGAGCCGGAAGATCATCATGGACCAGTGAATGGGTATGAATCATCTCCATTGCTGCCATAAAAGGATATGCCAGCTTCTCTTCTCCTCCAAACAGCCTTAAGGTTTCCAGGATCAGCATAGGGCGAAGGCGCTTTCCTCCTGCCAGAATACTGTAATTCATTGCCTGTGCCATAGTCTTCGCAAAACCTTCCTCTTCCGGAAGATAAGACTGGATCACTTTATTAATTTCTTCTGTTCTTTTTTTTAATTCATCTTGAAAATTCACCAAGGCTACCATCCTCATTCATCTGCAGCATTTTTTTCTCAACAGTATCAAGCTTATCATTACAATATTTCAGAAGCTCCATTCCCTGTTTATAAAGGCGAAATGAATCTTCCAGGGAGGTCTCACGGTCTTCCAGCCTTCCCGCCAGAACATCCAGCTCTGAAAAAGCCTCCTCCAGAGTTTTCTCTTCTTTTTTCTCATCAGCCATCCTTCCGCACCTCCGTCTTTATTGCTGCACACATTGTGCACAGAAGTCTTTTACTAGCTATGCACGATCTGCATGCTGACTTTATTTTTCACTGTCTGTATCTGCTCCGTAACTGCTGGCTTTTGTATTCTGTACAGACGCCTCTATTGTACCATCTGTAACATAAATCAGCAGACCATCCCCTTGTTTTACCTGTGAAACGCTTGTCAATGTCTTTCCTTCCTTATCAGAAACGTAGGAGTAACCCTGATTCAGCTTCCGAAGAGGAGAAAGACCGTGAAACCTTTCCAGATAGAGGGACAGTCTGTGTCTTTTATCTTTTATCTTTTGTTCCATGGCAGACTGGATTCGTTCCTGCACATCTGCCGCATACTGCTGACGGTCACGCAGACGGCTCTCTGGATTCAGATACTGAAGACGTGTTCCATATCTTTCCAGTTTTTCCCTGTTTACGTCAATTTTATTCCACACTGCCCGTTCCAGCCGTTCCTGATACCCTTGCATGGAATTCAAAAGAGTCCGGCAGTCAAAATAGGCGAGTTCTGCCGCTGCTGAAGGTGTAGGGGCACGAAGATCCGCCACAAAATCCGCGATGGTAAAGTCAGTCTCATGTCCCACTGCAGAAATTACAGGTGTATGGCACTCAAAAATCGCCCTTGCCACCTCTTCTTCGTTAAAAGCCCATAGTTCCTCAATAGAACCACCGCCCCGGCCTACAATGATCACATCCACGCCTGCCTCGTCCAGCATGCGGATACCACGTACAATACTGGCCGCTGCTCCCTCTCCCTGCACAAGTGCCGGGTAAAGAATACTCTGGATAAAAGGATTTCTTCGGGTGGAAACGTTGATAATATCCCGAATCGCAGCACCTGTAGGAGATGTGACAATCCCCACTCTGTGGGCAAATTCCGGTATGGGCTGCTTGTACTCCTGTGCAAACATTCCCATATCCTCCAGCTCCTGCTTCAACGCCAGGTATCTTTCATAAAGCGCACCAGCTCCCTCTAAAGTAATCTCCTTCGCATAGAACTGATATGCGCCATCTCTTTCATAAACATCTACTCTGCCCCCGGCTATCACCTTGTCTCCGTCTTTCATGCGGAAAGCAAGACCTTTTCTGGAACCTGCGAACATAACGCATTTCAGTGTGCCGCCTTCGTCCTTCAAGGTAAAATAGATGTGTCCTGTGGAGTGGTATTTACAGTTGGATACCTCTCCCTTTACATAAATATTCTGTAAAAAATAGTCCTGGGTAAACATGTTCTTCACATAGCGGTTTACCTGACCAACAGAATAGACATTATTCATTTTTATTTTCCGGTGCCCTGGAGCTTACATTGCGGTTGACAACTACCACCTTTTTGGAAGGATCCTTTACCTTGAAACCGGATTTCGGTCTTGCAGAGGTCTGTTCTTCTTTCTTAGAAGATGCCTTTCTTGCAGCAACCTTCTTATCCGGGTTGGCAATCTTTCCAAGGATTCCGTTTACGAATGCACCGGACTCTTCAGAACCGAAGCATTTCGCCAGTTCTACAGCCTCATTGATGGCAACTCCTACCGGCACTTCCTCTTTCTCATATTCAAGCTCATACACAGCCAGACGAAGAACTGTCAGATCAACACGGTTCATACGGCTTGTCTTCCATCCCATACTGATGCTGTTCAGCTTCTCATCAAGCTCATCTGTGTGGTTCATAATGTTCATATATTTGCGGCTGATATAGTCCCGGTCGCTCTCTTCCAGATTCTCAATATCAGCTAAATATAAAGCCAGCTGCTCTTCCATTTCTTTCTGTGTATTAAACTCGCTGATAAAAAGCAGCTTAAAAATATGTTCTCTCTGTTCCCTTCTTCTCATGTTTCCTCCTACTATCTGTAACTCCCGAAAATCCCTGCAAAGAAATGCCAGCTCACGCAGACATTCATAGAAAAAAAAGGAAAGGTTTACTTTCCTTTTTTCGTTTACTTGCTTTTTTCATTCTCCATATCTACGCTTGCAATATGAATATTGACATCTGCAACCTCAAGTCCTGTCATGTTCTCAATGGCTGCTTTTACTTTCTCCTGAACCTTCTTGCTGGTCTCAAGGATATTCATGCCATATTCAATATTCAGGGTAAGGTCAACGCTTACCACACTGTCAACAATTTCAACCTTAACTCCCTTGGAGAGATTCTTCATTCCAAGCTTGCTTACCAGCTCATTGGTAATATTACCTGCCATGGAGGCAACTCCGTCTACTTCTGTAGCGGCAAGTCCGGCGATAATAGTAACGACCTCATCTGCGATCTGAACCTCACCGATTCCCTCAATATCCTGTATTTTATATGTTGTTCTCTTCTCTGCCATGCTTACAAACCTCCTAGGTTTAATCTGCCGGCTGCCGGAAAATTCGCATCTTTCCCCGAGGCCAGCGTCAAATCTGCCTTACGGCGTATTTACACGAAACGGACTATCCCACGCATCTGCGCAGTTCTATTTCTATCCGAGACTTTCTTTAATTATAGCAAAATGCGTCAAAAATGAAAAGAGTTATTTACTGAATTCTGTTAATATTAAATCCGGATTTCTGTCTTCTGTCATGCCCACACTCCATGCATTGATAAACAGAAGCAACGGATTGCCTTTCAGATCTGTAACCTTCTTCATGTCAGAAGTTCCGACGATCTTGTCCACCTGAATCTCATCCTTGTTCGCAATCCATCTGATGTGCTCATATGGCAGATTTTCCAGACGAATTTCCACATTATACTCGTTCTCCAGACGATATTTCAAAACATCAAACTGGAGCACACCAACAACGCCCACAATGATCTCTTCCATATTTCCGTAAAGCTCCTGGAAAATCTGGATGGCACCTTCCTGTGCGATCTGGTTAATTCCCTTTACAAACTGCTTTCTCTTCATGGTATCCAGAAGTCTTACCCTTGCAAAGTGCTCCGGTGCAAATGTAGGAATGCCCTCAAATGCAAATTTTTTTCCAGGCGTACAGATCGTATCTCCAATAGAGAAAATACCGGGATCAAATACACCGATAATATCTCCTGCATAAGCCTCCTCAACTACATGGCGTGACTCAGCCATCATCTGCTGGGGCTGAAGAAGTCTCATCTTCTTATCCCCCTGTACATGATAAACCTCCTGGGAGGCATCGAATTTGCCGGAGCAGATACGCATAAATGCAATTCTGTCACGGTGAGCCTTATTCATATTTGCCTGAATCTTAAATACAAAAGCAGAAAAATCATCGCTCATAGGATCAACAAGACCTGAGTCTGCCATTCTTGGAAGAGGTGACGTAGTCATCTTCAGGAAATGCTCCAAGAAAGTCTCAACACCAAAATTGGTAAGAGCGGATCCAAAGAACACAGGAGTCAGTTCTCCCTTACTTACCATCTCCTGATCGAACTCGGCACTTGCGCCATCCAGAAGCTCGATTTCCTCCAGAAGCTGTTCTTTCTGCTCCGGATCCATAACCTCAAGTGCATGAGGAGAATCCAGATCGATTTCCTCAATAGTTCCCTCCTTGGTACCTTTCTGGGTATCTGTGAAAGTAAGGATCTTATTCGTGTTGCGGTCGTAAACACCGCGGAATTTCTTACCGGAACCGATTGGCCAGTTAATAGGGCAGGTTGCGATTCCAAGCTCTTTTTCGATCTCGTCAAGAAGATCAAAGGTATCGTTGGCATCACGGTCCATTTTATTGATAAAAGTAAAAATAGGAATGTGTCTCATAACGCAGACCTTGAACAGCTTTCTGGTCTGTGCCTCAACACCCTTGGACCCATCGATTACCATAACTGCAGAATCTGCAGCCATCAGGGTACGATAAGTATCCTCTGAGAAATCCTGATGTCCAGGAGTATCCAGAATGTTGATGCAGTAACCGTCATAATGGAACTGCAATACGGAAGAAGTAACGGAAATACCTCTCTCCTTTTCAATTTCCATCCAGTCTGATACTGCATGGCGGGCCGTTGCCTTTCCTTTAACACTACCGGCCAGATTAATGGCTCCGCCATACAGCAGGAATTTCTCAGTCAGAGTAGTCTTACCTGCATCCGGGTGGGAAATGATGGCAAAGGTTCTTCTTTTTTCTATTTCTTTCGTATACTTCGACACGTTTAGCCTCCTATTTGAATTCTCTATTTCAAACACGCTCTAGAGCGTGTATTCTTACATTTTTGCAGCATTCCTATTCTAGTATAAGGACTGCTGCACTGTCAAGGGGGTATATCATGGATTTACTGTAGTATTATCACGGATTTACTGTAGTATCATCATCAATATCCACGGAAGTCTCCAGTGATTCATCTTTATTTACCAGTTCTTCCTCGCTTTCATTTAACGGCGTGATCACAATATTTTCCGGCGCAATTCCCGTTTTTCTTTTCACAATGTCTTCAATCTGAGCCCGTTTTGCATCTGTCAGATCTGCTTCCGGAACCACCACATCTGCCGTTTCTCCGGTAAGGTTTACGATCACATTTTCGAAGCCTTTGGCTTCCAGAAGAAGTTCTGCTGCCGACTCTTTTTCCGTCAGATCCGCCATGGAAACCATGGTGCTCACAGCCTCCTGCTTCTGGTCATCTCCCAGATCCTGGTTGTTAATAATAGCCTGCAGGTCTGCTTTATTCTGGGAACGGATCTGTTCTCTGGAAAGTTTGGCCTGGGCCGCAAAATCAGAAGCCGCAGTAAGTACAGCTTCCCCCGGCGTGCTGGTGGTCTGATCCTGCACATCCGTAAGGCTGCTATCCGCCCCGTTCTCATCCAGAAGGGCTGTTTCATCGGTCAGATCATAGTCTACATCCTCCAGAATACTGCTGCTGTCCGCGCTTGCCTCCTTATTTTTCAGGCCAAGATCTACATCTGCAAAATTCAGGTATCCTGCAACTGCGATCAGAACCGCCAGTGAAGTAATGATTACCTGGTTCTTTTTCAGAATCTTTTTCACTTTACCTCTCCTCATTTCATTTTCATTACTTTAATTTTATGGGCATCCAGCTGAAATAATGCCATAACTCCTTCTACAATATTCCTGGAAACCACAGAATTATCTGCTCCTTCCGCCGCGATCAGCACTCCGGTCACCGCCTGATTTCCGGAATCGTAGAAACTGCTGCTGTCTTTTTCTTCCCCCGTCATAAGGAGCACCCGCACTTTTCCCACTCCTTCTGTCTGGGATAAAAGATCTTCCAGTTTTTTCTCCAGAACTGTCCGTTCTGCATCTGTATTTTTCTCAGAAGAAGCTGAAAAAAAGGAACTGCTTTTTACTTCCGGGGAGCTATCCTTTTTATCGGATACCGGAAGTGCAATTACCGTAAGCAGAAGTCCCAAAAGGAGAAGAATCACCCATTGTCTGCTTCCCATTTTCCCAAGCAAGGACTTCACAGTTTTCTTCCCTGATTCCCCAGTTTGCTGCAAGTTCATCTTTTATCCCCCTCTCAAGCTCTCCATCTGGCACCTCCTTCGTCCACAGGCAGACTTTTAACAGCTCCCCTTCTATATGTACTTTGCATGCCGTCACTTCTATGCCTTTCTTTTTCAAAGATTCCGGAATATTTTTCTCAAGCTGCTCCTCCACACCTTTTTCCAGAAGGCTTTTCTGAAGATTTTCCAGATCAAGAGTGAGCCGCTTTTTTTCTTCCTGCTGGTAAAGGCTGGAAAAGCTTTCCGGCAGTGTCTTAGCTTTTTCCAGAATGGAAAGCATGGGAGTGATCAGCATAACCATCAGCAAAAGTCCCATAAAAAAACGCACATAACGCTGATATTTCCCGGTAGGCACCAGATGGATGAGCATAGTCAACAGAATATAAAATATGGCAAGGCATTTGATCCAGCTGTAGATGGCTTCTTTCATAATATATCACTTCCCGCATCCCATTTTGGTCCCATATCTCAGTCATATGCTCAGGTTATTATGGTTCATTTCCGCTTACTGTTACTTTTATCCGCCTACAGACGCCATGAGAACTATAAAGGTAAGCACACACAGAATTTCCGCAGTCAGCATGATCCGCAGAAGCAGGGCACAGCCTTCTCCCATTGTGCCAAGGCAGCCTACGATTCGTTTGTCTGATACAGGCTGTGCCACTGCACCAAGGAAGCGAAAGCTAAGGGATAGGAGACCATAATGAATCACAGGTCCGGCTCCTGCAAGAAGCAGAACCACCACCGCCATTGCTCCAAGACAGTTTTTCACAAGCAGTGCCCCTGCCAGAATCAATTCTGTTACCGCATTTACGGCATTTCCCACAGCCGGAATCGCTCCGGCAGTTCTGCCCAGGGCAGTTCGTTTGATGGCATCCATGGCAGGCGCAACCAGTCCTCGTACCGCCTGAAGCCCAAGGACAGCCCCAAGCATGGTTTTCAGGCTCCAGTTGATCATAGTTTCCAGAAGTTCTGCCATCTTGCTTAACATGTCCTCTTTGGAAAGATGGTTCACCATACAAAGAAGAACATACAGATTAGCCCCTGGCAGAATCAAAGTGAGAAGAAGCCATTCCACCAGCCACACCAGAAGAAGAACCCCCTGATAAAATACAGAAGCCGTGACAGCTCCTGATGCTGCTGAAACTGCCACGAAATAAGCAGGTGCCAGGCCTTTCATAAACTGAGTCATCCATTCCAGCTGTTTTCCAAGAGAAACTCCAAGCTGCTGATAGCTGTTCATCAGAATGGTAAATAATAAAAGATATACCATGTAAAAACTTACCTCTCCAATCTGGCTGTTTTCAAATACCTCTGCAAAATTTGAAAAAACAGCAGCTGCCAGCACCAGGAGAAGAATGCGAAAAAAATTAGCCCGTTCTTTTTCCAGCCGTTCAAAAAAGAGGCTGCGCAGAAATTGCTGCACCGCCTCTTTTGAAAATACTGTTTCGCCGTTTATCATGTTTTTTAATGCTGTTCCTATGGAGAAGCTGTCCTCTCCCAGCATTTCATCCATTAAAGTTTGTACCTGTTCGAAAGACATGTCAGAAACCAGCTGCTCCGTAATGCCCTCAGAATCAGCGGAAGCTGCACGATAGCCAATACCTGCTGTTACCGTTTTCTCCGTTGTCTCTTCCTCTGTTTCGACTGCTGTTTCACCTGTAAAACTCTCTGCTTCCATGTTCTCTGCGTTTACATTTATTTTTCTGGTTCCCATCAGAATCCATACTGCAAACAACAATGCAGCAATTACCTGCCATTTTTGTTTTTTTCTCCAGACCCTCATACCATGAACTCCTGAATCGTCTTCAGAAGTGCCATAAGCACCGGCATGCTCAGAACCATCACCGACAATTTACAGAACAGCTCAATCTGCGCCGCTGTTGTGCTGTAGCCTGCATCTTTACAGATTCCGGAGGCAAACTGACCGATGTAGGTAATTCCGATCATTTTTACCAGTGTGGAAATATATTCCGTGTCCACTGGAAGTGTCTCCTGGATTTTCCCCAGAGATTCAAACAGGTAATAAATTTTCCCCACAGCAAGTCCCATGATCACAAGACCAATTCCAACTGTAATAAAACAGGCGTATTCCGGTTTGGTTCCTTTCATAAGAAATCCAAGAATAACACCGCATACGCCTAGTAACGAAATCTTTATAATGTCCATTTTCCACCTCCTGAACACAGGTGACAGGATATTGGTGAATCAGATCACAATTCAAATAATTTTTTTATGCTGTCAAACAACTCATAAATATATGGTACGATCCAGAAGAGTACCACAAGGAGACCTGCCAGGCTGACTAAAAAAGCCTGTTCCTCTCTGCCGCTGTGTTTCAGAACCTGAGAAAGCACGGAGACCAGAATCCCCACAGCAGCTATTTTAAAAATAATACTGACTTCCAAGGGGGCCTCCTTTCTTACCGTTATCTGCCTTACATAACCGTTTTCCAGGCAATTTTTCCAGATATTATATGAAATTACCACAACAAGACTGCCAGCAGAATTCCGCCCAGAATTCCCATGCTCTGATATGTTTTCTGCTGCTTTGGCATAGCACTTTTCAGAGTCTTTATCCTGTAGCCTAGCTCCTCCTCCAGAAGTGTCAGCTGTGCCACCTGCATTTCCCTGTCCAGATATCCCAGTTTTTCACCCAGAGAAAGAAAGCTTTCCCGCTCTTCCTCTGAAAGTTTGTAAAGGGGAAGCAGTCTTGCCGCGCATTCCCTGAAAATCTCATCAAAGGTAATTCCAGGCCGCTGCTGAAGCCATCCTGCAGTTTCTTTGAGAAAAAGCCTGTACTCTCCTGGCATTTTTGCTGCAGCATCAAGAAAGGCATCTTCCAACGTCGCCCCTGTGCAGCGGATTTCCCCTTTCAGTAACAGAAGAAGCTGAGCCAGTTTTTCCAGAATTTTCAGTCTGGCTGTCAATTCCATGCTTTTACACAACCCAAGACCTGTTCCGGAAAAAAGGATCAGAATGATTCCTGCTGTTTTCAACAAGGCCTCCCGTTTCTGTCATAAATTCCAAGTATGGTTCCCGCATGTTCTCCCTTGTCCAGGAAAATATACCGTTCAAACACTCTTCTTCTCACCAGCCTTTCAAAATAAGGCTGATGGATCACGTCCTCAATGGAATTTCCATGAGCGGTGGCGATTACTTTACATCCACTGTGAATCACAGATTCCACAGCTTTAAAGTCTTCTTTCCGTCCCAGTTCATCTACGGCCACAACTGCCGGAGACATAGAACGGATCAGCATTTCCATCCCTTCTGCCTTTGGACAGCCGTCCAGCACATCCGTACGCATACCAAGGTCATTCTGGGGAACTCCCTGATAGGAACCGGCAAGCTCACTTCTCTCATCTACAACGCCAACCGTTACCCCCGGCATTTTTTTCTTTTCCTCACCATTGCTCAGCTGACGGATAATATCCCGAAGCAGGGTTGTTTTCCCCCCTCTTGGCGGAGAAACGATCAAAGTATGCGCTACCCAGTCTTTTTTGCGGATATAGGGCATCACCTGGTCTGCGCAGCCTACCACTTCGTGAGCCAGACGTACATTGATACAGGAAATATATTTCATTCCCTGGATCTCATTGCCGTCAAGAATCACCTTTCCGGTAACACCTACCCGATGACCTCCCTGAACAGTAAGAAACCCCTGGCGCATTTCATCTTCATAGGAATAAAGGGAATAACCACTTATATATTCCATGGTTTCCTTCAGATCTTCCCTTGTCACCACGTATTTGCCATCATGGTCGGTAAGGAAACCCTCACCTCCGTCATAGGTGTAGAACAGCGGTCGTCCTACTCTTAACCGTATCTCATATATTTTGTCATAATCAAGGTTTGCATTCATCAACAGTCTGCGGATATTGCCCGCAAACAGGTTCTGAATCTGCTCTGCTTCTATGTTGTATCACCTCTCAATTTTAATATATGTGGACAATCCCGGATTCATTCTTAAATAAATCCACCAGATTTACAGGCTCTAGAGCGTGTTTGAAAAATCCTTCTAATACTGGCTCACATTACTCTGTATGCTCTGCTGGTATTCTTCCATTCTGGGAAGGCTCAGTTTTAAAACCCTGTCCACAATATTCACAGACGCTGAACTATATGCATAAGCAGCGGATTCAAACAGCACGTACAAGTCATCCCCATCCACAAAAATCTGTTCGATTCGTTCCGGAAACCGATAGCTGACAGCAGAATTTTCATCTACATAAAGCCTTTTATCGGATTTCTCATAAAATACCACTCTGGAAGGCAGAATTCCAAAGGAATGAGACAAAAGAAGCTTGTCGTTATAAAAAGTCATTCCCTGTGCCTGTTCGGAAATGGTGGAATAATCAAGGGGAACTGCCATCCCAAAGTTCATTCCCAGACCTTCATCCATAGTATTTATCAGGTTTCCCTGATCATCTACTGCATATCTTGCAATTGCACTGTCTGTATATTTTGTAAAGCAGCCAACGTACAGACACCCATCATAAAAGGTCATAAAGGAATCACGGACGATTCCGTAAAGGCTGGCTACCTGGTTGGTCGCGATAGGATGCCTGCCCGCATCATAGTCATAATTTTCAATAGATTCCATGGTAAGACTCACTGCCTGGGCAAGCTCCTGCGTATTTGAAGAATACCATAGAATCTGATGTTCACTGTCATACGCCAGACCGCCAACATGTGGCTGTCCGGGCAAAATAATTTCTTTTATAAAACGGTGCGATTCTTTGTTGATCATATAGATCACAGAATTATGCTTTTTCGCATGACAATAGGCACTTACAAAAACATAATCCTCTGTTACTGCCAAACCCTGCGGTGTCATAGTGGTACACATGGCCGGCATATCACCTTCACTGGTAAGAAGGGTTTGTGTTGCTTTCAGACCGGGAATAATATAGGTTCCATATTCCCGCTCTTTTTTCCTGTCTTCAAAGGCAAATGCCATCAGTTCTTCTTTCTGGGAAAGCATCTGGATCTGTCCACGAAGCGTATAGTAAGCCGCTTCCTGATTGGTGGTTTTCCTCTTGGTGGGCGGCTCATTTCTGCCTCTGTATATAAAGGCATATGCCAGATAAGATCCCACAATGACCAGAACCATGATCAGGATCCTGAGCCAGAAAATGCGGTTTCTCCATTTCATCTTTTTCTTCATTTATCTGCACTGCTTCCGCAATAGTACTCTTTTGGTAACTGTTCCGTACCTTCACAATTACATGCTTTACAATTGCATGCTTCGCGATACACAAAAAATCATGCTTTCCATGATTTCACGCCGCAATTCCCGGGCTTTCTGTGAACTGTATTCACAAAAACAACCTCGCGGAATACTGTCTCCTGAATAGTTACCTCTTTTTTTGTTATAATTTCACAACAGACATCATTATACTTTATCAGGTTTACGTTTACAAGAGGAAATTAGAACAGCCCGGTTTCTTCCAGGAACCGTGAAGGGTCACGCTCTTTATCGTACTGACGGCGCACATAACAGAGCATAAGTTCTTTCCTTGCCCTGGTCATGCCTACATAAAAAAGCCGGCGTTCTTCTTCCAAAGACTCTGCCAGAACCGCTTTTTTATAGGGAATGCTCCCTTCGTTTACATTCATAATATAAACTTTATCGTATTCCAGCCCTTTTACCGCATGAAGGGTGGAAATTACAATCCCTTCCCTTTTCGTCTCCTGTTTTTTCGCCTGTTCAGCCAGCTTCTTTGTGTAATCCTCTATGTAGTTTTCCCACTCTTCCAGGGTTTTCATGCCTTTGGCACTTTCCTGTATGCGGTCAAGGACCTCAAGGAGCTCCTCTGGACGAATTTTACGGTACTGGGCATATTCAATCAGATACTGCTCGTAGCCCATTCCTTTTCGGATAAAATTCACTGCAGCATAGGGTGCTAAAGTGGAAAGAATCCGAAGATGTGTTTCCAGTGTGGTAATCCTGTCGCACATCCAGTCTTTGTCTTTATAGAAATCTCTCAGTGCAGAAAATGAGATTGTGGTCTGAGTCAGGGCATCCCTTGCTATATACCGGTTAGGGCGGTTCATGATTTCCAGGAAAAGCTTTCGCGTCCTGTCTCCTGCTGCCATTTTCAGATATGCCATCAGGTTTCTGCTGATCCAATGCCGGAACAGATTGGGCAGCTGTTCTTTCATGGTAAAAGGAATCTGGTACTCCATCAAGGCTCCAACAAGCCCCTCTGCCTCCTGATTGGTACGAAAAAGCACTGCAGTATCCTCTAGATTCTCTCCCGCCTCCAGCCGCTTCTTCAAAAAGGCGGCAATCTTCACATACTCTTCTCTTGGATTGTCAAATTCCATCACTTTCACAGGTTTTCCCTGCTCATTTGGCGTAGACAGCCTCTTCTTAAAGCGGATCTGATTGCAGCCCACCACATTCATGGCTGCCTGAAGTACATTTTTCGTACAACGATAATTAATGTCCAAAAGAACCGTTTCTGCCTTAGGATAATCTTTGGTAAAGTTCAGCATGATCTCTGGCTTGGCGCCACGGAAATGATAAATAGACTGATCATCGTCTCCCACTATGAACAGGTTATCCCTGGGCTTTGCCAGCATCCTTACAATATCATACTGGAGATGGTTGATATCCTGAAATTCATCTACCATAATGTATTGGAATTTGTTTTGCCATGCCGCCAGGATATCTTTTCTCTTGACAAAAAGTTCATAGCAGCAAAGAAGCATGTCATCGAAATCCAGTTTTCTTCTCTGACGCAAGGCCTTCTGATACCCATTATAAATCTGGCGGAATACCTCATCCGGGCAGCAGGAAGAATAATAGTGATCCAAGGAAATCCTCCCCCCTTTTACCACGCTGATTTCCTTTGCCACATCCTCCTGGAAATCTCCCTCCTGCGCTAGTTCCTGACCAAATTCCAGAGTCATTTCTTTTAAAATGGCATATTTTTCTTCTTCTGACAAAATATTGCCGGCACTAAGTCCATAAGCCTGCTTCAGGATTCCGTAAAAAACACCGTGAAAGGTTCCGAAGGTAACAGCCGTGGAGGTCTGTCCGGTAAACTTCAGAAAACGCTCTCTCATCTCTTTTGCTGCAGCCCGGGAAAAGGTTACAACAAGAACAGAGGACGCCGGTATTTCCCCCTCACCAGTCATATATGCAGTTCTTTCAACGATCACTGAAGTTTTCCCCGAACCGGGGCCTGCCAGAACCATCATAGGTCCTGACAGGTGGGCGATTGCCCTTAATTGAGATGGATTTTTCTTCATAATTGAGACAGATTCTTCATTACAGATTCTCAAGCTTCGCGATTGCTGCTTTCACACGGCGGATTGTCTCATCCTTGCCAATGATCTCCATGATCTCGGTAGCGCCTGCCGGTGTCATCTGCTTGCCTGAAACAGCTGTACGAAGAGGCCACATTACATAGCCGTTCTTGTAACCTTTCTCCTTGACAAATTCACTTAAGGAAGCGAACAGCGGATCATTGGTGTAATCCTCCTGAGCCTCCAGAAGCGGAAGAACTTCTTTCAGAACTGTAAGAGAAGTCTCTTCGTTTGTTTTCATTTTCTTATGGCAGTACATAGATGCATCATACTCTGGAACTTCCTGGAAGAAATCAATCAATGCCGGAATGTCAGGGAAAGTTTCGATTCTGGTCTGAACCATTCCTGCAATTTTCTTAAAGTTAAAGTCTCCCTTCAGAACTTCCTTCATGTATGGAAGTGCTCTTTCATAAAATACTTCCGGATCCATTTTCTTAATATACTCGCCATTCATCCAGCGAAGCTTGTTAATATCAAATACAGCCGGAGATTTATTAATGTGATGATAATCAAATTTTTCAACCAGTTCCTTGAGACTGAAGATCTCGTTATTATCTGCCGGACTCCATCCCAGAAGTGCAACATAGTTTACAATTGCCTCGGAAACAAATCCCTGATCCAGAAGATCCTCATAGGAGGAATGTCCGGAACGTTTGGACAATTTGGCGTGAGTTTCATCCGTGATCAGCGGACAATGTACATAAACCGGAATATCCCAGCCAAATGCCTCATAGATACGGTTATATTTCGGGGAAGAGGAAAGATATTCATTGCCTCGTACTACATGTGTGATTCCCATAAGATGATCGTCTACAACGTTAGCAAAATTATAAGTCGGATATCCGTCAGATTTGATCAGGATCAGATCCTCAAGCTCCTCATTGTTTACTGTAATATCTCCGTAAATTACATCATGGAAAGTGGTAGTTCCCTCTGTAGGCATGTTAAAACGGATTACATGTGGCTCTCCGGCATCCAGACGGCGCTGAACTTCTTCCTTGGAAAGCTTCAGGCAGCGTTTGTCATAAATGGAAATCTCCTTGCCTGCTACCACGCGCTTCATGCTCTCTAATTCTTCCTTCTGGCAGAAACAGTAGTATGCGTCGCCCTGGTCTACAAGCTGTCTGGCATATTTCATATAAATCCCCTGTGCCTGGCGCTCGCTCTGTACATATGGGCCATATCCACCGTCCTTATCCGGACCTTCGTCATGAATAAGACCAGTCTTCTCCATAGTACGATAAATAATATCTACAGCGCCCTCTACATAGCGCTCCTGGTCTGTATCCTCAATACGGAGAATAAAATCTCCGCCTTCATGCTTTGTAATAAGATATGCGTATAACGCAGTACGTAAATTTCCAACATGCATTCTGCCAGTAGGGCTTGGTGCAAATCTGGTTCTGATCTTAGTCATGTCTTCTCTATTCTCCCTGTTTATTCTTTCTTATCTTCTGCTGCCATTCCGTGATGGCAATTGCCTTTTCACATTATATACCTAATCTATTCAAAATGTCCATAGAAAAAATCCCCCTGAAGCCCAGCCTCAGGGAGATCGTTACGTTCACTCCGTTCACCGTAACGCGCTTCGCGATGCACAGAAAGACGAACCTTCTTGTGACAAGCACAAGAAGTAGCGTTTGCTGCGCAAACTTAATTCTCGGGTTTTCTGTGAACTTTGTTCACAGAAACACCTCGCTGAATGTTACCAGTGAACAGTAGCGGGAGATCATCATCTGCGAAAAAAATTAAGCATCGATTCCTTTATCTCTCAGATAGTCGATCACATCACCAACTGTGTTCAGCTCTGTAAGCTCCTCTGCCGGAATCTCAATGTTGTACTCGTCTTCCAGAGCCATAACAAGCTCGAAGAGGTCAAGGGAATCTGCTCCCAGGTCATCCTTGAAAGAAGTATCTGCTGTAATTGTCTCTGCGTCGCAGTTAAGCTGCTCTGCGATCATTTCACTCATCTTTTCTAACATTGCTCATTCTCCTTTAATAAATATCTCGAAAACCGGCTTCCATCAGCCGTATGTCATACACTGCGGAAAGTATATAATCTGCTGGCTCATTTGTCAAGAGAATTATAGGATAAATTCCGGCTCCTGGAATTTAATCTGTCTGGCCACACTTAAGGCCAGTCCCATCTCTGCCATCAGGAACAAAATGGAGGTACCTCCATAGCTGATAAATGGCAATGTGACACCTGTGTTTGGCATGATGTTCAGCACAACAGCCACGTTCATAATAACCTGCAAAGCGATATGTACAAAAACGCCGCTCACAAGCAGGGAGCCAAACATATCCGGTGCATTCTGTGCAACAAAAAACAATCTGTACAACAGATAACCAAACAACGCCAAAACCATGATCGCGCCAAAAATCCCCAGTTCTTCACAAATAATGGAAAATATCATGTCATTCTGTGCCTCAGGCACACTTCCAAGCTTCTGAATACTGTTTCCAAGACCTCTGCCAAAGAAACCTCCTGAACCAATTGCATACAAAGCCTGCAGAGTCTGATAGCCATCTCCGCTTGCATAATCCTCCGGATGAAGCCATACCTGAATACGACGTAAACGGAAGTTAGAGCTCTGATTCATATGGGAAAGACTGTATACCAGGATTGCCACCAAAATAACCGCAACAACAGCAAGGATAACAAATGGTTTTGTTTTTGGATGTGCGATAAACACCAGACCTACGGTAATCCCCAAAATAATCATAGCAGTACTCAGGTTATCCGTAAACACATATGCAAACAGTGCCTGAATGCCGCCCATTCCCAGAAGTACCATAGTAGCTTTCAGGGTTTCCACTCTCTTTCCCATTTTGACGATCAGATAGGACAATGTGATGATCACTGCAATCTTTGCAATCTCTGCCGGCTGAAACTGTACCCCAAGCTTCAGCCATCTTCTCGCTCCATGAGAGGTGACTCCCAGGGGAGTCTTTACCAGCACCATGAGAACAGCGGCTACTACATAGATCACAAACGGAAATTTCGCCAGAATATGATAATCAAAATAGGACACTATAATTGCCAGCACAAGACAGCCGATACTGTACATTGCCTGTTTTTTGAAATAGAACATATCGTCCCCTTCATTAATCTGAGCCATGTAAGAGCTTGTACTGTAAAGCATGATCAGACCAAAGCACATGATCAATATGATTACTGCGACCAGATTAAAATCATAGTAATCTGATTTCGCCTTTTTCATTTTGATCTTGGACTTATAGCCAGGACCTGCCTTTTTCTTTCCTGACCGGATACTTGCTTTTTTCTTTTTCGCAATATCCACTTTATCACCTTTTTCTGTTCATTTTTATATAAACTCTTTTATTTCCTTAATTGTTTTTCATTATAGCAGACTCTTTTTGCAGGTGCAACCCAAAGGTGCTGTTACTCCGTGAACGGTAACGGCTGCAGGGTTTATCCCGTAATAGAAAAGAGCAGGATACTCTCCTGCCCTTCTCTGTTTCCTTATAGAAATTTATATCTGACCTGCTTAAGATCAGTCTTCACTGCCATCATCGAAGCCTTCTGTTTCAATAATGAACTTCACGTTGCCACTCATGGAAGCATCTTTTCCTGTGAAGGATGTATAAGCAGCATCATCAGACTGGAGTGCTTCCAGGCGATCCAGAACACTCTGGAAATCATCTTCCATAGTATCTTTCAGTTTCTTGATACCCTCATCGTAGAACTCTTTCTCACCATCCTTCAGATCTTTTGCTCCATCCTTCAGATCCTTAGCTCCGTCTTTCAGATCTTTTGCCCCATCCTTCAGGTCTTTTGCTCCATCATCCAGGGTCTTAGCTCCGTCTTTCAGACTGCTTGTTCCGTCTTTCAGAGTCTTAGCTCCGTCATTCAGATCCTTAGCTCCATCTTTCAAAGTCTTGGTTCCGTCTTTCAGATCTTTTGTTCCGCTTACTAAAGAAGATGTACCACTCTTCAATTCACGAGTTCCATTATTAACACTGTTTGCACCGCTTCTTAACTGGGAAGCTCCGCTTCTCAGATCTGCAGCACCGTTCTTTAGCTGTGCAATACCGGATTTTACCTGTCCACTGGCTGCTGCTAATGTACCTGCTCCGCTTACAAGGCTCTTGGTTCCTGCTGTCAGCTGGGATGCTCCACTGTTCAGGGTATCACTGCTTGCTGTCAGCTGAGAAGCTCCGCTTCTTAGTGCCACACTGTTTGCTGCAATCTGACCAACACCAGTTACCAGCTTGCCGGTTGCTTTGCTGATTGAACTGATACCTGCATCAAGGCTCTCCTTTGCACTCTTTAATGTACTTGCGCCACTGAGAAGTGCTGTTGCGTTGGCATTATCCTTGCCCTGAAGGGTATTGATTCCATCTGTAATAGTCTTCTCACTGTTAAGGATCTGATCTGCTCCGTTTGTAAGTGTCTCAGCAGCCTTGGTATCCTGTAACTGTTTATAGCCAGCCTGAAGCTTCTCATTTCCTTCTGAAATCTGTTTAGCACCTTCCGCTAACTGATTCACAGAATCTGTCATGGAAGAAAGATCTCCAAGTCCTGCAATCAGACTGCTTACTGCTGTCAGACTCTCTCTTACCTGCGTTCCGGCTGCTTTCAGATTTGATGCTCCTGTAGATAACTGACCTTCACCAGCTTCCTTCAGCTGTGCCATTCCACTGTTCAGAGAATCAGCACCTGTGCTCAGCTGTGCGGCTCCTGCATTTGCGGTCTGGGCTCCTGATTCAACAGCAGCTGCACCTGCAATCAGTTTATCTGCTTCACCAGCTAAAGTTGAGGAGCTCGCTGATGCTGCTTCTGAAATACTGCCCGCTGCACCTTCCAGGGTGGACGCAATGGCATTTAAGGATTCCTGAACACTGCTTCCGTTTGTCTCAGCCTGGACAGCTACCTGTGACTGTGCCTGAATGTTACCTAGCTCACCCTGGGCGGCAGAAGCATTTCCAAGACCTGCATTTAACTGCTCGATTGCAGAATTAATAGCTGCTGCAGTTCCTTCGTCAAGTCCCTCTGTTCCAAGTGCTCCCTGCAAAGTTGCGATTGCACTGCTCATAGAGCTCTGGGTTGCACTGATTGCACCAGCTGCAGCATCTGTAGATACCCCTGCGGACTGTGCAGTAACCGTAGTCTCAATCTGGGCAGCTGCCTCACGGATACTTGCTGCTGAATCATTCATTGTCTTAGAGGCACTGTCGCCGATCTGACTGATTGAATAGCTTGTTCCTTCTTTTAATTTTCCAATTCCGTCTTTTACCTGAGTTGCACCGGAAACAAGAGCCGCTGTACCATCAGTCAGGCTCTTTGCACCCTCTGCAACACTTGCTGCTCCAGAAGCAGCCTCACCTACTTTTCCAACGTATTCCGTTACACCGTCAGCCAGGGAATCAGCTCCATCTGCATACTGATTCAGGCTCTTCACCATTGTTTCCGGCTTTGCAGCTGCTACATTCTTGGCAATTTCTGTAAGTTTTGCAGAAGCAGCGCTGATTCCTTCTGAAGCTTGCTGGATTCCAGGTGCCAGCTGTCCTACCCCTTCAACCAGTGCAGATGTTCCACTTACATAGTCCTTGGTTCCCTGTGCCAGGGCACTTGCACCGCTTACATAAGTGCTTACTCCGTCAGTCAGCTGAGTTGCACCATTTACATAAGCGGTTACACCGTCTGCCAGCTGATTTCCACCAGCCACATATTTGTTCACACCATCTGTCAGGGATTTCATTCCTTTATTATACTCTGCCATGTTGCTGTTTACAGTGTCAACACCTTCTGTGTAGCTGTTCACACCAGAAGCCAGTGAATCCACCCCTGCAGTATACTGGGAAATACCGCTCTGCAGTGTTTTTGCACCGCTGTTTAACTGGGAAGCACCAGTCTTGGCACTTGCCACACCAGCATCAAATTCATTGTAACTGGAAGCCAGTGTACTGGCTCCGCCATAAAGAGTTCTGGTTCCATCGTACAGAGTCTTTGTTCCACTGTATAAGGAAGTAGTTCCATCATAAAGCTGACCGGCTCCTGTATTAAGAGTCTTGGCTCCGTCGTAAAGCTGGCCGGCTCCGTCATCCAGGTCTTTACTTCCATCATAAAGCTGGCTGGTTCCATCTTTCAGAGTCTTGGCTCCGTCATCCAGGTCCTTGGCTCCATCATAAAGCTGGCTGGTTCCGTCTTTCAGATCTTCGGTTCCATCATAAAGATCTTTCGTTCCATCATAAAGCTTCTTAGTTCCATCAAAAAGATCCTTAGATCCATCTACCAGCTTCACTGCTGCATCATCCAGTTCATCCAGAGAATCCTGAAGTTCATCCAAATCATCGGAATCCTCAAGATTCAGACTGCTGAGCAAGTCTGTAACCGCCATAGTGAAAGTATTTCCCATAGTACAGTCTGTAACATCAGCCTCCATTGTGAATCCTTCCGGAATATCAATCTTATCGGAAAGGTCACCGCTTAAATCCAGGCTGTCCTTCAAACCTGGAACTGCAACTCCTACAACCATTTCCTTGTCGCCATCGGAAATCACCTTTCCATTATCAATGGTAACATTGGAAAAATTATCGGAAGAAAGGATCATTCCGGTTACCATAACAAACGGAGAATAAACTTCTACGTCTTTTTTATCAACTTTTACTGTCTTTTTGGATTTGTTTGTATAAGAAACTTCCATACGAAGATGTCCACTCTTGCCAGCAAGCTCCTCTGGAGTAATTTCCTGGTCATCCAGATAATATTTGATCTTCATATCTACCGGAAGTTCCTTGTTGGAAGTTCCCTGATAGTAAATATCACTGCTGTCTGTATTCCAGGTAACCTTGTCGCCATCCTGGGTAAAGGTTTCATCACCTTTTACATTCTTGATTCCTTCCAGGTCAGATACATCGGATATATCTCCCTCTGCTGATCCGGAATTCTTCAGCCAGTCAGATACGGTGATGTCTTTTATTTCACCTTCTGCAGTGGCGTTTACATATACGGTTTCTTCCTTGGATATTCCATTGTCTGCTTCCTGTGCTGCAGCAATTACCGGTGTAGTTCCAAGGACGGCAGCCATTCCGGCAGCCATTGTAACATTCAGAATCTTTTTATTTCGGTTCATGTTAGCCAACTCCTTAATTCTTACTTAAATATCTGACGTCTGCAAACTCCTCCCGCTGTCCTACAGCGTATCTGTTTTCCCGACATCAGTTAGTCATCTCTTAGCCTATGAAAGTTATACAACAAAACTGACCAGTAGTCAATATCTGCTTTTTACCCAAATCTTTTCCTGTTTTGATATTGACTTTTGGTCATTTTTGTTTAAAATAGAAATAAACCACCATAATTATCAAGAAAAGTTCAGATAGTGAAGCTGTAATTGTAACAACCGGCTTTTATTGCTGCTGAGAGAGACAGTAAACTTTTATTTATAGAATGTCTGACGGACATAAGCTTAGGAGGAACTGGCATGGGAAAACTGGAGTTAAATAAAAAAAGGAAGAAAAGTGCTCTATACAACACTGCCTTTGAACTCTTTACCACTAAGGGGCTTGCCAAGACAACCATTTCCGATATTGTGGAAAATGCAGGAGTTGCCAAAGGAACTTTTTACCTCTATTTTAAAGATAAATATGATATTCGAAATAAGCTGATCTCTCACAAAGCCGGCGAACTTTTTTCCGAGGCGCATGATGCTCTGGAAGCCTCCCACATTACCGGTTTCACTGCACAGCTTCATTTTATTGTAGATAATATTCTGGACAGGCTGGAAACTGAGAGTAATCTGCTTGGCTTTATTTCCAAGAATCTGTCCTGGGGAGTTTTTAAGGATGCGTTTCAGGAACAGGCAGATGACGATGATTTTCCATTTTTCCAGGAATATCTCAATCTTCTGGATCAATCTGATGTACAGTATGATTCCCCGGAGCTGCTTCTTTTTACCATTATTGAACTGGTAAGTTCCACAAGTTACAGCTGTATTCTTCACTCCCAGCCAGTCTGTCTTGCTGAATACCGTCCTTATCTTCATCGGACGATAGACTGTATTTTGCAGGCATTTATCCATGGAGCAGATGTTGAAAAATTATAGACTTATACATTAAAATCCTGAAGGAGACCTTACAGATGAAAGAAAAATTATATACCATTCCCCTGATGGATGCTTTTAAAGCAGAGGACGAATGCCCTTTCTGTTTTGTGGAGCGCCAGCTGGAACAGCATGCCATGGATTTCGTTTTAGGTGCCGGCGCATCTTATATGGAAGACGATGTACGGGCAGAAACTGATAAAATGGGCTTTTGCCGTACCCACTATAAGAAAATGTATGACTACGGAAACCGTCTGGGTACAGGGCTGATTCTGAAAACCCATTTTCAGTACAAAACAAAAGAGCTTCATGAACAGATCAGGATTTTCGCTCCTTCCAGGGCTTCCGTTTTTTCCAGATTTAAGAAAGGAAACACAGATACAGATGCACCGAAGACTTCTCTTGGCGTATGGGTAAAAGAACAGGAAGATACCTGCTATATCTGCAATTTTTATAAAGATACCTATGCAAGATATCTGGATACTTTTTTTGAACTGTTTAAAAAAAATCAGGAATTTCTCCCGCTTTTTGAAACCTGTAAGGGATTTTGCATTCCCCATTTCGGAGATCTGGTTGAAACAGCTGAAAGTGCTTTATCTGATAAAGAGAAAAAAGCCTTTTACGCTATCCTTTTCCCAATGATGGAACAGAATATGCAAAGGCTTTCTGATGATCTGGACTGGTTCTGCGATAAGTTTGATTACCGCAATAAAGATGCGGACTGGCGTACTTCCAAGGATGCACTGCCGCGTGGAATGCAGAAAGCGGCAGGAGGATATCCGGCAGATGAGCCTTATACTATGGACAAGTAAAACCAAACAAGCTCCTGTTCGTTGCTTACGCAAATAAAGACTCCTCAAATTAACATTCTTTAGAGCGTGTTAATTTGAGGAGTTTTATATTTGTCAGTTTTCAGAACTTTCTCCAGGTATCTCTCTTAAACAAAAGTAACAGCGGGAATACTTCAAGCCTTCCTGCCAGCATATCAAAGATCATAACAGCCTTGGAAATATAAGAATACGTATCAAAGTTCCCGGTAGGTCCCACAGCTCCAAGACCAGGTCCTATATTATTCAAAGTGGCTGCGATCGCAGTGAAATTGGAAACCATATCCAGATTGTCCAGACTTATGATCAACAGTGAAATAACAAAAATCATAATATACACAAACAGGAACATGTTTGTAGCTCTCACCACCTCATGGGGAATCGCCTTATCATCCATCTTGATTTTCTTCACTGCATTTGGGTGCAGATACAGCTGCAGTTCCTTGCGTGCAGATTTACACAGGATCAGAAGACGGGATACCTTGATACCGCCGCCTGTACTTCCTGCACAGGCTCCCACAAACATAAGGATAACCAGAATGGTCTTGGAAAATACCGGCCACACATTGAAATCTGTGGTAGCATATCCAGTAGTCGTAATGATGGATCCCACCTGGAAAGCAGCCTGCTGGAAAGCTCTTCCAAAGCTTGTGAACATTTCTCTTGTATTAATAGCGATAGCTACAATGGCCAAGCCAATAATCCCCAGATAGTAACGTACCTCTTCATTCTTGGCTGCCTGCATTACTTTTTTCGTCAGAAGCAGATAATAGGCATTAAAGTTGATTCCAAAAAGAATCATAAAGACCGTAATCACCACCTGATTATACGTGCTGTAGCTTGCAATACTGTCATTTTTGATACCAAAACCACCAGTACCTGCGGTACCAAAACTAAGGCACAATGTATCAAACAGAGGCATTTTTCCAATGAGAAGGAAAATGATCTCCACAATAGTCAGAATAATGTATATGGTATACAAAATCTTGGCTGTGGACTGTACCTTCGGTACCAATTTGCTGACAGACGGTCCCGGGCTCTCTGCTTTCATCAGATTCATGTGGTATCCACCGGTAAGAGGCAGCAGGCAGAGAATAAATACCAGTACTCCCATTCCGCCAATCCAGTGGGTAAAGCTTCTCCAGATCAGCATACAGTGAGACAGAGCCTCCACATCACTCAAAATACTGGCTCCAGTCGTGGTAAAACCGGAAACAGTTTCAAATATTGCATCTATAGGATGGGGAATACTTCCTGAAATAATAAAAGGAAGCGCTCCTGCAATACTGAGTACCAGCCAGCTGAGAGCAACTGTAACAGCACCCTCTTTGGCATGGAATACTTTGCTTTTTCTTTTCCTCCTGGTAAGCGGAATTCCAATTGTCAGACAGATCAACATCGTGATCAGAAATGCCAGACCATTTTTTTCCCGGTAAATGATTGCTGTAATTCCTGGCAAAATCATAAATGCCGCTTCAAAATTGAAGATCCAGCCAAGAATATAAGATATCATGGAATAATTCATGTCCGGACTCCTTTACTTTGCAAGTATATCGTTGATATCACGAAGGCCTCTGTTAGTGGTAACAATTACAACTCTGTCTCCAATCTCCAGGGCATCATGTCCACGAGGAATGCGAACACTGCCATCCCGGTAAAGACATCCAACAAGAAGATTCTTCTTCAGATTCAGTTCGGACAATGTCCTTCCTACAATAGGTGAATTATCACAGATCTTAAATTCCAGAGCTTCTGCCTTTCCATCCAGAATGTGATACAAGGTCTCCACATTACTTCCAATGGAATTCTGAGTTGCTCTTACATACTGCAAAATATAATCTGCAGTAATGTATTTCGGGTAAATAACACTTCCGATGTCCAGACTGTCAATAATATCGTCATAGGCAAGTCTGTTTACCTTGGCAACCAGCTTGGCATTCGAAATAGTCTTTGCGAAAAGGGAAAGGAAAATATTCTCCTCGTCCATATTGGTCAAAGTTACAAAGGACTCAGCACTTTCCAACCCCTCTTCCAGAAGAAGGGAACGGTCTGTGCCGTCACCATTAATAATCGTAGCATCTGTAAGTTCTTCGCTTAGGAACTCACAGCGGTTCTTATCTTTCTCAATTACCTTGACTTTGATCTTCATGGCAAGCAGAGCCTGGGCAAGATAATAAGAAATAGTTCCGCCACCTACGATCACGGTGTTCTTTACCTGATGGGTCTTCAAGCCAATCTTTTTAAAGAAAGCTGCTGCATTCTGCGGGGTAGCAAGAATAGAAATCACATCTCCATTCCGGATCACATTGGTACCGCCTGGAATGGTAGTATAATCTTTTCCCTCAATAGCGCAGAAAAGAATATCGCAGCGAAAGTGCTCCGTAATCTGCTGAATGCTCTTTCCATCCAGTTCAAATTCAGGCATTACTTTAAATTTCAGAAGTTCTACCTTGCCTCTGGCAAAAGTATCAATCTTTATGGCGGATGGAAAACGCAGAAGTTTTGAAATCTCCTGTGCTGCTGCCAGTTCCGGGTTGATGATCATGGTTACGCCCAGACGCTCCTTGATAAAACCGATCTCCTTACTGTAAATCGGATTACGCACACGGGCAATTGTGTGGCAGTGACCAGTCTTCTGGGCGATCAGACAGCACAGAAGGTTCATCTCATCTGATACAGTAACTGCGATAAGAATGTCTGCTGTCTCAATTCCCGCTTCCATAAGAGTATTGATACTTGCTCCATTTCCAACAACGCCCATAGCATCTACTTCATCTGTAATCGCATTAATCCTGTCCGGATTGATATCGATCAAAGTTATATCAGTATCCTCTTCCTGAAGCTGTTCTGCAAGTGTACGTCCAACTTTTCCACACCCGACAATTATAATTTGCATAAATCCTCCAAATATATAAATAATAGGAAAATGTCAGGTCACAGACAAAAAGTGAGTCTGCTCCTAACATTCTAAACACTGCTATTATAGCACTACTGTATGTTTTTGGAAATAGTCATTTTCTTACAGTAAATCTTAGAGTGTGTTTGAAGTTAACTGTGGACTTTGTTCACAAAAAGCCCGGGAAGTGCGGCGCGAAATCATGCGAATGCGTGATTTCTGTGCATCGCGAAGCGCGTTACTGTGAACGGAGTGAACAGTAACGTGTTGTTCGAACAGGTGTTTACTTTTTATTTCATATGTAGTACAATGACTTTATCTCTATAAATATACTTTTATTTCATTTTCCCGAATTTGGCTTTCGCCATTAACTTTATAAACAGGATATTTTCCCCAGAAATGGAAGGAGGCCGGTGCTTTCGCACCGGCGCGTATGAAAAAGAAAAATATTAAATTAAGAAAGACTTGGTGCTTTCTACAGTTAATAATATACGAAACAAATGTGATAAAAGTGTGAAAGACTTTTGAAAAAATCATGAAACGATTTCTGCTGTTTTTGTATAAAAAAACGAAACAATAACTCAAAATAAGGGATTTTACCAGATGAATGGACACAAATTTGAATATAAATGCGCCCGGATGCTGCGCCGAAAGGGATTTCACCATGTAGAAGTTACCAAAAAAAGTGGTGACCAGGGTGTTGACATCATTGCCTACAAACATTTTTCAAAATATGCAGTTCAATGCAAATATTATTCTTATCCAGTTGGGAATAAAGCAGTGCAAGAGGTCTATGCCGGGGGCAAATACTATGACTGCGACCGCTGCATCGTTATGACAAATGGCACTTTCACCAAGGCAGCTATCAGCGCAGCCAATAAATTAGATGTAAAGCTATGGGACAACTGCTCTATGTTAAAGAGTACAAGTCTGATTTTTGAAATAATGAGAGCAATGAATATTCTTGGAATCCTATTTGGATGTTATCTTCTAAGAAATGTTTTTCCATTTTCTTCGGATACTTATTTGCAGTATTATCGGGAATTTTCCCTGATTCTGGCTGGGCTTCTTGGCTGGCTGGGCTGGGAGAACTGGATGTTAAGTACTTTAGCTGGAGCACTGTACCTTTTCCTTGAATTTACATTTCAAGGAGCAGGCAACGTTCCTGAATTCCTGGCAGGCGGTGTAAATCTTGTATTTCTGATTCCCGCACTGATTTATTTTGTGCATGTGTATCTCTTAAAACCAAAGCCATAATAAAAAATACCATCCGTTCTTTTCACTGCACCACCAACAGTATACGTAACTATTACATTCTCTTATATAAACACATTTATATATTTTTACATAGAATAAAGGGAAAGACCTTACGGAATAAGGAAAGGATCTGTTTATGGAAAATTATCAGATGAACCGTTCGGGCTGCCGCCCTTATAATAGAACCTGCGGGATGATGAATTTCTCTCCCGCTCCACTGTCGCAAATGCGGCGAGAGACTTCTTGCAGCGAAATGAATTGTGAGTCCTCAGACTGTACCAGACCATATAAAAATTCCGGTGATTTCATACCTGTGAAGTCTTCATACAATCCGCCAATTTCCCAAACACCAAACTGCCCCTGCACTAAACCAGTTTCATCAAAAACAGATAATATGTATGAGCACCTGAAACACCTGACACCAGCAATGGCCTATGTACCATATCAGAATTTCACTTCAGCCTATGATCTTGACTATGCCTTGTCTGTGGGCACTATTTTCCCACAGCTTTGTAAACCATTCTGTGGAAAGAGAGGTATTCGAAGATGATGAGAAAGCAGCCTTCCCCAAGATGCTCTTTTTTACAGCAGATCAATGAGGTTAGTTTCGCTGTCAATGACATGCTTCTTTATCTGGATACTCACCCTGAGGATCAAAAAGCATTGCGCTATTTTTCCGATATTTCTGACCGTCGCAACCAGCTGATGGCCGAATATGCTGAGAAATACGGTCCTCTGACCATCGACAGTGCAGCTGTAAGCAGTGAAAATGCATGGAAATGGTCTCAGCAGCCATTTCCATGGGAAAAGGAAGGAGCGTGACAGTTTATGTGGAATTATGAAAAAAGATTACAGTATCCAATCAATATCAAAACGCCAAATGCGAAGCTGGCTCAGTTCATTATGAGCCAGTATGGTGGCCCGGATGGCAACAACCTATAATAGACGATATTCACCTTTTTAGGGTTATTTTTCAAGCCGGTTGATGATGCAATATTTAATAAGAAGAAAAGCCTTTACTCTCCTGAGGGGCAACTTGCGGGATTGTAAAGGCTTTTCTTGTCTAAGGGAAATCTCATGTTCAGTTTTACTGTACCAGATTCTTTCTTATCTGTCGAGTTTTATCGTGCGAGATAGTGCGACAGATTTCGACATCACAGGTTCTTCACCAGGACTGTGAATCCTG
>NZ_JADPEX010000071.1:0-1294 GCF_015668065.1 Ruminococcus sp. 1001713B170207_170306_F1
TTTGAATTTAAGGCCTTTAAAATTAGGTCATGCGAAGGAATAATTCGGTGTATTTATTATAACAGAAAATCTAAGCATACTAAAGAGGAAAGAGAATACACAATTTTATTTTAGGAAATATATCCATGGTTTAAAAATGGATTGCTGAAATAAGTTGGAAGATATATAATATTAGTAGAGTAAAAATTGTGAGATAACAGGAATTAGAAAATATGAAAAATCAACCGCTGAAACCATGGATAAAAGGAAATGAAAGTATAACACCAAATAATTTTTTTTCAAATGCATTGCCCAATTTAGAATATGGAGCTTGGATTTCTTTGGATATTGCAGTGGAATTGTATAAAGCGAATACTATAGATACGGGTTATTTAAAAAAGTCTTGGAATGAACATCATGAATATATAGAGCAAGTCTGTTTATTAACAGGTATCGATGAAGAAAACGGATATGATTTAGATAGGGAAGAAAAGTGGTGGGTGTTACAAGAAATAGGTGAACCTCCATTTGGCTGCTATAATATTTATTTTATTACTATTTATAATGAACATGAAGAAAAACTGGTATATATAGGAAAGACGGATTCTAAAAAAAGTCGATTTTCTAATGGTCATTTGGCAGCATTAAAATTACATAATCCCATTTATAATGGTTACAATAAGCGAGTATATTTTGGAACGGTTATGTTTCTAAGTGATGACAAGGAATATGTGCCACTTGAATTTATTTCGCCTTATAGTAGAGCTGAAAGGTATTTGAGCGAAATGGAAGCATATTTAATTGAAAGATTAAATCCGGAATTAAACAAAAAAAAGGAGCCATTGCATTTGTTAGAAAATCTGTCAAGTGTGCTGATTCAAAATTTTAGTGAAGAGAATGCGTTTATGAAGGATTTCTTTGTCTGATAGAATTGCTCTGAACATGAAAGGCTATTCACAAATAAGTTGCAAAGCAACTGAGTATGTACTGACTTCACCGAAGTTTACTTTGCAGTGCTTGAAATATTAGTAAAATCAAGGATATCTTATGCTGATATATAAAATGAGCATTGCGTAAATGGTATAGTTTATCGTATTTTTGCGCAAAATGAAAAATAAATCTATTCGGCAATGTTGATATAAGTTTAGCATTGGCTTTGTTGTGATTATATTTATATGGCGCAGTAAACTTTTGTGATAAAATTGAAATCTCAATAGTGTCTTATAATAATTTCTTTTTCTATTGAAAAAATCTTAAATAAATCCCAATTTTTTTTATTTTTTTACACATTTCGACAATTTTTTCCATTATTTAT
>NZ_JADPEX010000072.1:0-1241 GCF_015668065.1 Ruminococcus sp. 1001713B170207_170306_F1
GAATGTAAGCTTTTGCATTCTCCGGAAGCTCTTCATAGGTCCGGCAGCCCGAAATATCGCATTTCCATCCTGGAAGCATTTCTACTACAGAGGTATAACTATCCAGTTCATCCATAGGATCAAAATCGGTTACTATAACACCGTCACGTTTATAGCCTGTGATCACAGGAATCTCTTTCATGGAACTTAAGACATCCATTTTTGTCAACGCGATCTTATCTGCCTTCTGGCATTTTAACCCATAGCGGCTGGCTACGGCATCAAAGGGACCTATCCTTCTGGGACGACCGGTGGCAGCACCATATTCACCGCCAGCTTTCCGCAACGCTTCTTCCCAGTCATCGGACATGGCATGTTCTGCCACAAAAGGACCTGCGCCAACACAGGTGGAATACGCTTTTAAAACGCCAATTACGTGATCCAGGGATTTTCCAGGGATTCCGGCACCAATGGGACCATAGGCAGAAATGGTAGAGGAACTTGAGGTATAGGGGAAAATACCGTAATCAATGTCCCTCATGGCTCCAAGCTGGGCTTCCAGTACCACCTTTTTGCCCTCTGACACTGCCTGTTCCAGATATTCCCCGGTGTCTGCAATATAGGGACCAAACAGTTCAGCCTGTTCCTCACACCAGGTAAGGAGTGCAGGGTAGGACATTGGCTCCTGATGATAACAGCCTGCAAGCTCCAGGTTCTTTGCCACCAGCATGGTTTTTAATCTGTCTTTTACGGAATCCTCTTTTAAATGAAGGAGATCTCCCAGGCGAAGTGTTTTTTTGCGGTACTTGTCACTGTATGCATAGGCGATTCCACGGCGGGTAGAACCAAAGGCACTTCCTGTCTTTGCAAGTCTGTTTTCTTCTAACTCATCCTGCACCTTATGCCATGGCATGGAGACTGTAGCACGTTTTGAAAGTTTCAGATGATCCGGTGTTACCCGGATTCCTTTTTTCTCTATTTCATGGATTTCCTGGGAAAGATGTTCCAGGTCAACCACCATTCCGTCCCCAAGGACGCACACCACACCTGGATGTAAAATACCAGAGGGGAGAAGATTTAAAACGAATTTGCCCTGGGTGGTTACCACTGTGTGACCTGCATTGTTTCCGCCCTGGTAGCGGACAACCACATCTGCCTGCTCTGCAAGAAGATCGATCACACGTCCTTTTCCTTCATCGCCCCAGTTAATACCGGTTACTGCTGTAAGCATTTGTTCCTCCTTTGAAAACTGGTCGGGCTGC
>NZ_JADPEX010000073.1:0-1195 GCF_015668065.1 Ruminococcus sp. 1001713B170207_170306_F1
ACTACTACATAGACGAATTGCAGGCACTTGGCGACATTCCACCCAGCTTACAGAACTACATTGACTATGAAGCCTACTCGTACATGGGTTACAAAGACAATCGCTGAAACAGACAGCGACGGGACAACTCATTACATCACAAAATTAGCGGACACATACAAAGTATCTGGCGACAGCTTCTATATGCAGGACGGCAAGGCGGTTCTTCCACTTGGAACGCTAACCGTTGAGGAAACGAAAGCTCCAAACGGCTACTTGTTAGAGGGTGCATATATGCAGTCTGGCGATAAGTCCGAACAGATTAAGGGCTTATATGTAACACAGATTACCGAGGACGGCGACCTTGCCGTATTATCTGGAAGTAACCAGTTTTCCGTATCAGACAAGGTTATCCGTGGCGGTGTCAAAATTCAGAAACGAGATTTAGAAACGGGCGATACAAAGCCACAAGGAAGTGCCACTCTGAAAGATACTGTCTTTGACATCATTTCCTTAAATGATAATTCTGTTTTGGTTGAGGGCAAGCTATATAAGAAAAATGAAGTCGTAAAAACTATTCGTACAGATATTGAGGGTATCGCTTCTACTTCTTCTGACCTCTTACCTTATGGAAAATTCCGTATTGTTGAGAGTGAAGCTCCCGACGGTTACTTAACTGACGGTGCAAAACCGATTGATTTTACAATCACAGAAAATGGAAAAATCGTGGACTTAACCGACGAAGCTCATTCTATCTACAATCAGATTAAGCGTGGAGATATTGAGGGTGTAAAAATCGGTGCAGGCACACACAAGCGTCTTGCTGATGTTCCCTTTCGGATCACAAGCAAGACGACGGGCGAAAATCATGTTGTGGTAACTGATGATAACGGGCAGTTTTCCACTTCTGCTGACTGGGCTTCTCATAAGCACAATACAAACGCAGGCAAGACCAGTGAGGACGGTGTGTGGTTTGGGACTTCTGAACCAGACGACAGCAAGGGGGCATTACCTTATGATACCTATATCATTGAAGAAATGCGTTGTGATAGTAACAAAGGCTTTGAACTTATCCCACCTTTTGAAATCGTGGTATCAAGAAATAACCTTGTGATTGATTTAGGGACGCTGACTGATGAATACGAAAAAGAAATCTCTATCCATACCACAGCGACCAGCAAGGACGGCGAAAAGACTATCCTTGCAGGAAAAGAGG
>NZ_JADPEX010000076.1:0-1057 GCF_015668065.1 Ruminococcus sp. 1001713B170207_170306_F1
TTGCAGTCCAAATTGAAGCCCAATAACTACACGGAATCATGCATGATAAATGAGGCAGATGGATGGAGAGGAAGAAATGTGTGGTACCTAGGGAGGTCTGTGCGGTATGCCTTGAAAGAGGTAACCATTGCATAAAGCAATGCTGAACGCACAGAAGTCAGCAGAGGTCATAGTAGCCAAACGAAACAAGTTCTGTTCGAGGTGAAGGACCGAATCAGTAGGAACCTTGAGTATAACCGAGAAAGGAGGAATGACCGTCTATGGCAGAAAACATTGAAAATAATGGCTGTTCGCAAAGAGATAATGCGGAACATGAAGGGTATGTGAAAGCGTCTAGGTCATTCAATCGGATATGGAAAGAAAGAGATAGTGCACAGCCGAGACTTTTGGAAGCGATACTGTATAAAGATAACTTTAACAGAGCGTATAAGAGAGTTAAGGCAAACAAGGGAGCGCCAGGAATTGATGGCATGACTATTGAGGAGGCTCTTCTATATCTAAAGGAACATCAACAAGAGTTAACTGACCGCATTTATCGTGGAAAGTATACTCCGTCTCCAGTAAGACGAGTTGAGATTCCAAAACCAGATGGTGGTGTGCGAAAACTTGGCATACCAACAGTAATAGACCGTACACTTCAACAGGCAATAACCCAACAGTTAGTGCCAATCTATGAACCGCTGTTTGCAGATGGTAGCTATGGCTATCGTCCGAACAGAAGTGCAAAAGATGCAATATTTAAGGTTAAGGAGTATGCAGAACAAGGCTATACATTTGCTGTAGTCCTTGACTTGTCAAAGTACTTCGATACTCTTAATCACGAAATTCTCATCAATCTTCTCCGGAAGAATGTAAAAGATGAACGTGTAGTACAGTTGATAAAGCGCTATCTGAAGAGCGGTGTAATGGAAAACGGAGTGGTCATTGACACAGAGGAAGGCTCACCACAAGGGGATTTATGCCGAGCTCGGCATAAACCGCCTTATGACGAGATAAACGTTATGACGAGTTAACGCTGATTATCTGCGTAAATACGGGATTTCTTTAAATTTATCTC
>NZ_JADPEX010000007.1:0-143158 GCF_015668065.1 Ruminococcus sp. 1001713B170207_170306_F1
CATAAGTCTCCGTAAGCGCTGGATTTCGCTTACGCTAAGAGCGCGCCTGAAATGGCTCGCTGGAGTAATACACATTGTCCAAATGCTGTGTACTGGCTGGTTAGTATAAACTTTTAACAAAGGGGAGAGGGTGAGTGATTGGCTTCCCTATACTTTCTTGGCAATGATAGATGGCAAAAAACAATAAAGTTGCGGGATACCAACTACTTCACCCCACCCCCGTTGTTGTCGTTACTGTTTCTTTCTTCCCTTTCCAGTAACCAGCGATTTTGCAATGTATATTCGCAAGCCGCGCATTTCAGGAGCGGTTTTAGTGGAGGCGAGATCCATGACTTACGGAGACTTAGGCGCGAAGGCTTTCCTGAGCGTCTTAGTCGTAGTTAGTCATTAGCTTGCCGGAACGTTGCGACGCGCGGCGGTGAATATACATTGTGAAATCGCGTCCGGAATAACGACCAACACACTAAATAGCAATTGTGTAAAAAATATCTAAAATACCCTTGCTATATTTTACCCCAATTTTACATTCAAAAGCTAGTGCATTTTACATCCAAACATTAAGATACAACTGTAATCGCGAGAAAGGTAAAAAACATAAGGACCGCGAAGAAAAGGAGAAAATAAATCATGAAAAAAGGTTTAGCAGTAGCAATGGCGGCATTATTAGGAGTAGCAACAATGGGAACAACAGTTATGGCAGCAGCTTCCGGAGATATCACAATCTGCTCCAGAGAAGACGGATCCGGTACAAGAGGTGCATTCATTGAACTGTTTGGAATTGAAGAAAAAGACGCAGATGGAAATAAAGTAGACAATACAACAGAAGCAGCAAAGATCACAAACAGCACATCCGTTATGTTAAGCACAGTAGCACAGGACGTAAATGCAATCGGATATGTATCTCTTGGTTCTCTGGATGACAGTGTAACAGCATTAAAAATCGACGGAGCAGAGGCAACAGCAGAAAACATTGAATCCGGAGATTACAAAGTAGTTCGTCCATTCAACATTGCAACAAAGGATGATGTAAGCGAAGCGGCACAGGATTTCATTACATACATCATGAGTGCAGATGGACAGAAGATCATTGAAGACAACGGATACATCTCAGTAGGCGACAAACCTGCATACGAAGCAACTGCTGTAGAAGGAAAAGTTGTAGTAGCTGGATCCTCTTCTGTAACACCGGTTATGGAGAAGCTTGCTGAAGGCTACAAGGCAGTAAATGACAAAGTTGATATTGAGGTTCAGCAGAGTGATTCTACAACTGGTATGACATCTGCAATTGACGGACTTTGCGATATCGGTATGGCATCCCGTGATTTAAAAGACAGCGAGACTGAGGCTGGTCTTACCGCAACTGTTATCGCAAAAGATGGTATCGCTGTAATCGTAAACAACGACAGCGGTGTTGAGGAACTTACCAGCGAGCAGGTAAAAGATGTTTACACAGGCAACATCACAACCTGGGAAGACCTTACAAAATAATAAGAAATAAAGTCACTGTTCACAAAAAACATCTTGCGGAATGCTACCAGTGAATAGTAAAGAAATAAAGTACCTTTACAGTTACGAAACAAGAAACAGAAATAAGGAATCCTGCAAAGCCCGTCAAAAGTTTTGCAGGATCCAAATTTTCCGAATAAAAAAGGAACTTACTTTATATGAAATCGATCAATGAAACTGTAATGAAATTTGTATTCCTCGCAGCGGCCTGTACCTCCGTATTAGCCGTTGCATTAATCTGCATTTTCCTATTTGCAAACGGAATCCCGGCAATGGCGAAGATTGGTCTGCCAGATTTTCTGTTTGGAATGAAATGGAAGCCATCCAATGGACTGTATGGAATTTTTCCATTCATTCTGGGAAGTATTTATGTAACAGCAGGGGCAATTGTGGTGGGAGTTCCAACAGCCCTTCTGCTTGCAATCTTCCTTGCATTTTATTGTCCGAAAAAGCTGTATGCACCATTAAAGGCAATGGTAAACCTCCTTGCAGGAATCCCATCTGTTGTTTATGGATTTTTCGGTTTGACAGTGTTTGTCCCGCTGCTTCGACAGCTTACCGGTCATGATGGAAGTACCATGCTGACTGCTTCTGTACTTCTTGGAATTATGATCCTTCCAACGGTAACCGGCGTTGCAGAACCAGCCTTGAAAAGTGTTCCCACAAGCTATTATGAAGGGGCACTGGCACTTGGAGCAACCCACGAAAAAAGTGTGTTTGGCACTGTTTTTCCGGCTGCAAAATCAGGTGTATTAGCTGGTGTGGTTCTTGGAATCGGACGTGCCATTGGTGAGACGATGGCAGTGATTATGGTAGCTGGAAACCAGACCTGGATGCCACAGGGACTTTTCAAAGGACTTCGAACCATGACCGCAAATATTGTTATTGAAATGGGCTATGCAACAGATCTTCACAGAGAAGCACTGATTGCAACAGGTGTTGTATTGTTCGTATTTATTCTGATCATCAACCTTTGTGTATCAGCCCTGAAGAGGAGAGCAGAAGATGAGTAAAAGCAAATTATCTTACTGGAAAAATCATCCGGGTTCTGCCATCCTAAGGCTCTTGGTATGGTTATCTGCAATTATTACAGTGGCAGTTATGGCGTTTCTTGTTGGTTTTATTCTGATAAAGGGTGTTGGAAATCTGACACCAGACTTATTTGCACTGGAATATAATTCTGACAATGCATCTTTAATGCCGGCACTGATCAACACCTTGATCATCACCCTGTTATCTTTGGTAATCGCTGTGCCATTTGGAATTTTTGCAGCAATTTATCTGGTTGAGTATGCGAAAAAGGGCAGCAAGCTGGTTAAGATCATCCGTATTACAACAGAGACTCTTCAGGGAATTCCATCCATTATCTTCGGTCTGTTCGGTCTTCTGTTTTTTAGTACTGCTCTCCATTGGGGATATTCCCTTCTGGCGGGAGCTATGACATTGGTGATTATGATCCTTCCGCTGATCATCCGTACTACAGAGGAGGCACTTATGGGTGTCCCGGATGCGTACAGAGAAGCTTCCTTTGGCCTTGGGGCAGGAAAGCTCCGCACCGTGTTTAAAGTGGTGCTTCCAAGTGCAATTCCTGGAATCCTTTCCGGTGTGGTACTTGCGACAGGACGTATTGTTGGTGAGACTGCAGCCCTGATTTATACTGCCGGTGCTGTGGCGAAGGTTCCATCCAGTCTGATGGGATCCGGACGTACCCTGGCAGTACATATGTATGTGCTTTCCAGTGAGGGACTTTACATGGATCAGGCTTATGCTACAGCAGTTATTCTGTTGCTTTTCGTACTTGTGCTGAACTGGGTATCCGGTTTCTGTGCAAAGCACTTAAGCAAAGCTGCAAATGGGCAGTAATGATGGCGCCAGGCGGTGAATATCCGCTTCATGAAAAATTCACACTCAGCAGGTTTTCAGAAATTGTAAATGAGCTGAAAATTTCTGCAGCAAGGAGAATTATGGGTAAAATAGATGTAAAAAATATGGAGCTGTACTACAGCAGCTTCCATGCCTTGAAAAATATTAATCTGGAGATTCCGGAAAAGAAGATTACCGCGTTCATTGGTCCAAGCGGCTGCGGAAAATCCACATTGCTGAAATCATTAAACCGTATGAACGATCTTGTGGAAGGCTGCAAGATCACAGGCGATATTTGTCTGGACGGTGAGGATATTTATGGGGATATTGATGTAAACCTTCTTAGAAAACGTGTTGGAATGGTTTTCCAGAAACCAAATCCTTTTCCAATGAGCATTTATGATAACATTGCATATGGACCTCGTACTCATGGAATTCATTCCAAGGAAAAACTGGACGATATCGTAGAGCGTGCTCTTCGAAATGCTTCTATCTGGGATGAGGTAAAGGATCGGTTGAAAAAGAGCGCCCTGGGTATGTCTGGCGGACAGCAGCAGAGACTTTGCATTGCAAGAGCTCTTGCAGTAGAGCCAGAGGTACTTCTTATGGATGAGCCTACCTCTGCACTTGATCCAATTTCCACATCTCACATTGAGGATCTGGCGTTGGAATTAAAAGACCGTTACACCATCGTGATCGTAACTCACAATATGCAGCAGGCAGTCCGTATTTCTGACAAGACTGCATTTTTCCTGCTGGGTGAGATTATTGAATATAACGATACTACAGAACTGTTTTCCAGACCACAGAACAAGAAAACAGAAGAGTATATTACAGGGAGGTTTGGTTGATATGAGAGATGTGTATACCGCAAAGCTCTTCAGGCTTTCAGATGAGGTCCTGGAAATGGGAAATCTGTGCGGTCAGGCCATCATGAAGACCTGTCAGCTTCTGGCAAGCGTGGAGGTCCGTGAGGCTGCCACAAAGGAGATTGGAAGAATTGAGAAGGAGATTGACGACAAAGAGCATAATATTGAGGCTCTGTGCATGCAGCTTCTTCTGAAACAGCAGCCGGTTGGTACTGATCTTCGTAAAATTTCCGCAGCACTTAAGATGGTAACAGATATGGAGCGAATCGGCGACCAGGCTACTGATATTGCGGAGATTCTGAACACAGGCAGCGTTCATATACCAGTAACAGCCATCCCGCTTCAGGAAATGGCAGATTATGCCATGCATATGGTAAATGACAGTGTTACCGCTTATGTAGAGGGAAAAAGTGACCTGGCAAAAAAGGTGATCAGCAGTGATGATATTCTGGATAATCTTTTCGATAAAGTAAGAAATGCGTTGGACCAGAACACCATGGACTTTTCCAGTGACGAGGTTCTTGATCTTCTGATGATCTCCAAATACTATGAGCGAATCGGCGACCACGCCACCAACATCGGAGAGTGGGCAGAGTTTTCTGTAGACGGAATTCACAGAAACGGAGACAGCATCAGCGATCTGTTTAATCCGGATTCCTTATAATAAGATTAGAGCGTGTTTGAAAAATCATTCCCGCAATCTGCACGCCCCACTTTGCGGGAGCTTTCACCCGAATTCGGTTGCCGTAGCCCGCTACGGCGCCCTCATCCGAGCGAAATCTCCCACAAATTGTGACGCACATCTTGCAGAAAGCCTTTTTCAAACACGCTCTAGAACAAAGACAGGGGCAAACACGTTTTGCCTCTTTTTAGCAAGAAAAAGAACCTTGTCTGACTGGCTAAAAGCATCGTATCAGACAAGGCTCTATGTTTTTCAGGAGAGGAATTCTTTCTTTACTTTTATTTTATTCGTAATTTTTATGTTTTTTAAAGAAATCCTTTGTTTCCTTTACGACTACACCGCTTAAAGCAAGCAGCGCAATCAGGTTCGGGAAGGCCATCAAGGCATTGAAGATATCTGCAATGTTCCAGACAGCAGCAACAGTCATGTACGGTCCGAAGAAGACGCAGATGATATATAACCAACGGTAAGTCTTTACTGCAGTCATGTTGCGGTTGAAAAGGTATTCCAGGCAGCGCTCACCGTAATAATCCCATCCAAGGATGGTTGTGAATGCGAAGAATACCAGGCACAGCATAAGAGCAAAGGAGGCAAACTGTGCAGGGAATGGAAGACCTTTCTGGAAAGCTGCAGTAGTAATCGCAACACCTTCAAGTCCTGTATTCCAGGTTTCGGTAATGACAATGGAAAGACCTGTCATGGTACAGATTACAATGGTATCAATAAAAGTACCGGTCATGGAAACAAGTCCCTGGCGAACCGGTTCCTTTGTCTGAGCGGCAGCTGCAGCAATAGGAGCGCTACCAAGACCAGACTCGTTTGAGAAAATACCGCGGGCAATACCTTTCTGCATTGCCACAACCATGGTTCCCATGGCACCGCCTGCAAGGGCACTTCCGTTGAAGGCTGTTTTTACAATTGTAGCGATGGCACCAGGAACTGCGGTAATATTTGTGATCACAATGATCAGTGCAAGTGCAACATAAAGAACCGCCATAAATGGAACGATAATCTGGGAAACCTTTGCAATACGCTGAATACCGCCAAGAACTACAAGTCCTACACATAAGGTAAGAATCAGGCAGGCGATTACAGTTGCCCAGGAGTATGTATTTCCAAAAAGGGAAACGGTGTGTACGGTATCCGGGTCAAAGAAGTTCTTTACTGCAGAAGCAATACCGTTTACCTGAGTAAAGGTACCAATTCCGAAAAGACCGACTCCGGCTCCAAAGAATGCAAAAATTTTCGCAAGCCATCTCCACTGTTTTCCCATACCATTCTCAATATAATAAAATGGTCCGCCAAGAACGTGTCCGTCCTTGTCGATGGTACGGTATTTGATGGCCAGAAGTCCTTCTGCATATTTGGTTGCCATTCCGAAGAATGCAGCAACGATCATCCAAAACAGGGCTCCGGGTCCGCCAGCAGCAATAGCAGTGGCAACACCTACGATGTTACCAGTTCCGATAGTTGCGGACAAAGCTGTGCAGAGCGCACCAAAGCTTGTGACTTCACCTTCGCCGCCTTCTTCATTTTTTACCATGAATTTCAGTGCTTTTCCAAGATGTCTTACCTGTAAAAAGCCTAACCGAACGGTTAAAAGGAATCCTGTGATCAGGATCAGAATGATTAACGGAAGTCCCCAGACTACTCCGTCAAACCAGGTGATAAAGTTGTTGATTTGTGTAAACATGTTCTCTTTCCTCCATCCTTTTGCCTGAGAGATTAACAGCATTACAAATGCTGCGTACACCTTCGGCGCTCTTCCATAAATTTTTTTGAAGAGACTCTCCTGAGTTACGAAAAACCTGCCTATACATTTTTTATAAAATGTACGAGCGTGACGGCCATTCGTACTGTGTAGAAACACACTAACACACAGAATATCATATACGATCATAAATTTCAATGAAAATGTTAGAAAAATATTTTGTTTTGACAAGAAAAATATTTGCCTTTTCTTCATTGCAGCACAGGAGCGCGTTTGGAAAATCATTTCCGCAATCTGCTGGTATCATAAAATGAAACAGTTGACATGCATTTTCATATGTGCTATGCTTATGAAGATTTTGAAAGACAAAGAAAGAGTCTTTTCAAAGCAATTATTTTGGATCACTCCATTTGGGGTTAAGGCCATACGGACAGCCGGGTCCACTGCCGCTGATGGTAACTTTGGTTGCCTTATTGATTGAGTTAGAAGCTCAAATTTTATAAGTTGGTTCCTTTGATAACCACTATGCGCCTGATGCGCAGACTTGTGAAACGGTCAATAAGAGTAGTAAAAGTATGATTGCTATATAGACTCTGACATATATCATCCGGATTTCTATTTTATGTAAATACGAGGATTCCTGTATTTATTATAAGTCAATGGAGATAGAATCGGGAAGAATGATCCAAGCAGGTTTGCGGTTTTGAGGCAGCCTGCTTTTTTTGTGTAATAGAAAATTCCGTTGGAATTTCCTATTATATAAAAAGCTCTGCTGGGTAGGATTCCACTGCAGCGGAAGAGCAGATGGCGCTGGAAGCGCCCCTTTGCAGGCGGAGAATCCTGCAAACAGGATTCTTTATACAGACAAAGGAACTGGAAATGGAGACGCAATGAACAGAACTCGTTTTAAACTGGACCAGAATCGTGCACCAATTCACGAGGCTCTGGAAAATTTCCGGCGCATGAGGGTGGTACCCTTCGATGTGCCAGGACATAAAAGAGGAAGAGGAAATCCGGAGCTTACTGAGTTTCTGGGGCAGAAATGTGTAGGCGTGGATGTAAACAGCATGAAACCGCTTGATAATCTCTGTCATCCTGTATCTGTGATCCGGGAGGCAGAAGAACTGGCAGCAGATGCCTTTGGAGCAGCTCACGCCTTTCTCATGGTTGGCGGAACTACAAGCTCCGTACAGACCATGGTGTTAACTGCCTGTAAGAGGGGAGACGAGATCATTCTTCCCCGCAATGTTCACAGAAGCGTGCTGAATGCGCTGGTTCTGTGCGGAGCAATTCCGGTTTATGTGAATCCGGAAGTAGATCAGAGACTTGGAATCTCTCTTGGAATGCGCCGTGAACAGGTGGCAAAGGCAATTAAGGAGCATCCCAATGCAGTGGCTGTGCTGGTAAACAATCCCACCTATTATGGAATTTGCAGTGATCTACGTGCAATTGTGCGGATGGCTCATGAAGCAGGAATGTTGTGTCTGGCAGATGAAGCCCATGGGACTCATTTTTATTTTGGAGGAGGTCTGCCGGTTTCGGCAATGGCAGCTGGTGCAGATATGGCATCTGTATCCATGCATAAAAGCGGTGGAAGCCTGACCCAGTCCAGCCTTCTTCTGACTGGACCTGACGTCCATGCCGGATATGTCCGTCAGATCATCAACCTGACCCAGACTACTTCCGGAAGCTATCTTCTGATGTCAAGTCTTGACATTTCCCGGCGGAATCTTGCACAGCGCGGACGTCAGATTTTCCATCAGGTAGCAGATATGGCAGAATATGCAAGGGAAGAGATTAACGCCATTGGCGGCTATTACGCATTTGGAAAAGAACTGGTGAATGGAGATTCGGTTTTTGATTTTGACATTACGAAATTAAGTGTACATACTCTGGATATCGGACTTGCAGGAATTGAGGTTTACGACATTCTGAGAGATGAGTATGATATTCAGATCGAATTTGGTGATATCGGAAATATTCTGGCTTATCTGTCAATTGGAGACCGTGCCCAGGAAGTAGAGCGGTTGGTAAGCGCCCTTGCGGAGATCCGCAGGCGTTTTCAGAAGGATAAATCAGGATTGCTGGATCAGGAATATATTGATCCCCAGGTAGTAACAAGCCCTCAGGAAGCTTTTTATGCAGAAAAATGCAGCCTTCCTCTCAGGGAAACGGAAGGAAAGGTATGCAGTGAATTTGTAATGTGTTATCCTCCGGGAATCCCAATTCTGGCTCCAGGGGAACGGATCACCCCGGAAATCCTGGATTACATTGAATATGCCAAGGCAAAAGGATGCAACATGACAGGTCCGGAAGATCCGGATATATTACGGTTAAATGTGCTGGAGCATGTTTGAAGTTACTGTGAACGGAGTGAACAGTAACTGTTTGAAAAAGGCTGTCTGCAAATTGTGACATACATCTTGCGGGAATAATATTAAAACATACTCTGGCAGGGAGGTAAAGAAAGTGGAAATGTGGTTTTCGGAATTTCATACACCGGATGTGAAGCATAGTATCCGGGTAAACCGTCAGCTCTACTCAAAGCAGAGCGACTATCAGCGAATTGATATTTTTGAGACACCGGAATTTGGCAGGGTTCTTACACTGGACGGAAATGTAATGCTCACGGAACGTGATGAATTTATTTATGACGAAATGATTACCCATGTACCTATGGCTGTCCATAAAGAAGCCAAGGATATTCTTGTAATCGGAGCCGGAGACGGCGGAGTTGTACGTGAACTGACCAGATATGACCGTGTCCGCCATATTGATCTGGTAGAGATGGATCCCATGGTAGTGGAAGCCTGCCGTGCCTATCTTCCGGGAAATGCCTGCAGGCTTGATGACAGGAGAGTGCACCTTCATTATGAAAATGCGTTGAAATTTATCCGACGCTGTGAAAATAAATATGACCTTATTATTGTGGATTCTTCCGATCCTTTTGGTCCTTCGGAAGGCTTGTTTACACGAGAATTTTATGGAAACTGTTATAATGCGCTGAAAGAGGATGGAATCATGGTCAATCAGCAGGGAAGTCCTTTTTATTCTGAGGACGCCCATGCCATGCAGCGCAGTCACAAAAGAATTGCCAGTACGTTCCAGATCAGTCGTGTTTACCAGGCACATATTCCTACCTTTGCTGCCGGTTACTGGCTGTTTGGTTTTGCAAGCAAAAAGTACCATCCGGTGGATGATCTGGATCCGGAGGCATGGAACGCCCTGAATCTTCGCACCCGTTACTATACCACAAGGCTTCACAGAGGTGCATTTTATCTCCCGGCTTTTCTGGAGGAAATGCTTCAGGAGGTGGAGGACTGATTTATGATTTTACCAAATATTGAGAATTTTATCGGCTGCGACAGCAGCTTTGAGGAAGCAGGGATTGTTCTTTACGGAGCGCCCTTTGATTCTACCACAAGCTTTCGCCCTGGAGCCAGGTTCGGTCCTTCTGCCATTCGTCATGAAAGCTTTGGACTGGAAACCTACAGCCCTTATCAGGACAGCGACCTTACAGATATTCAGGTATTTGACAGTGGAGATCTGGAGCTTTGCTTCGGCAGCAGTGAAATGGCACTTGCTGATATACAGAATCGTGCCTGGGAAATTCTGGAAGCAGGAAAGATACCCTTGCTTTTAGGCGGCGAGCATCTGGTGACACTGGCGGCTGTAAGAGCCACAGCCAGAAAGTATCCAGGGCTTCATATTATTCATTTTGATGCCCACGCAGATTTGAGGGATGATTATCTTGGTGCCCGTTTAAGCCATGCGTGTGTCATCCGCAGATGCCATGATATACTGGGAGATGGACGGATTCATCAGTTTTGCATCCGAAGTGGGGAAAGAGAAGAATTCCGGTTTGCAAAGGAGCATACAGATTTTCATCCTTTTACCTTTGAAGGCTTGGAGGAGACCATACAGGAGTTGGACAGGGAGCAGGTTCCGGTATATTTTACCATTGATCTGGATTGCCTGGATCCATCCGTATTTCCGGGAACTGGTACACCGGAGGCGGGAGGCGTAAGCTTCCTTGAGCTTCTTGCGGCTATTCGGAAGGTATCAGAATTAAATATTGTGGGAGCAGATGTCAATGAGCTGGCACCTATGCTGGATCCAAGCGGTGTTTCCACAGCCACAGCATGCAAGGTGGTCAGGGAACTGCTGCTGGCAGTGGCGAAATAAAAACAGCTGCGATAGTGAAATATAAAATAAGGAGATAAAAAACATGAGCAGAGTACTTGTAATCGGCTGCGGCGGAGTAGCCAGTGTAGCAATCCAGAAATGTTGTCAGGCAGATGAGGTATTTACAGAACTGTGTATTGCAAGCAGGACAAAAGAAAAATGTGATGCCCTTTCCCGGAAGCTGGAGGGAAAAACAAAAACAGTTATTACCACGGCAAAGGTAGATGCAGATGATGTAAACCAGCTGATCCAGCTGATCAACAGTTACAAACCGGATCTGGTAATGAACATTGCACTTCCGTACCAGGATCTGACAATTATGGATGCCTGTCTGGCATGTGGCGTAAACTATATGGATACGGCAAATTATGAGCCCGAAGATACCGATGATCCGGAGTGGCGGGCTATTTATGAAAAACGCTGTAAGGAAGCTGGATTTTCCGCATATTTTGATTATTCCTGGCAGTGGGCATACCGGAAGAAATTTGAAGAGGCAGGACTTACTGCACTTCTTGGCTGCGGCTTTGACCCTGGCGTTACACAGGCATACTGTGCATATGCATTAAAGCATGAGTTTGACCAGATTGATACCATTGATATTCTGGACTGCAACGGAGGAGACCACGGATATGCGTTTGCAACCAACTTTAACCCGGAAATCAACCTTCGTGAGGTAAGCGCGCCTGGAAGCTACTGGGAGAATGGACATTGGGTGGAAATTCCTCCGATGGCCATCAAGCGGGAATATGATTTTGACCAGGTCGGCGATAAGGACATGTATCTTCTTCATCACGAGGAAATTGAGTCCCTTGCCCAGACAATTCCGGGAGTAAAGAGAATTCGTTTCTTTATGACCTTTGGACAGAGCTACCTGGATCACATGCGCTGTCTGGAGGATGTGGGAATGCTTTCCACTACCCCGATCAACTATAACGGACAGGAAATTGTTCCCATCCAGTTTTTGAAGGCTCTTCTTCCGGATCCGGCAAGCCTTGGTCCCCGTACCAAAGGTAAAACCAATATTGGCTGTATTTTCACCGGAGTAAAGGATGGACAGGAGAAAACCTACTATATTTATAATATTTGTGACCATCAGGAATGCTATAAGGAGGTTGGAAGCCAGGCAATCAGCTACACGACAGGTGTTCCGGCCATGTGTGGGGCATTAATGATGCTTACCGGAAAATGGATTCGTCCAGGAGTGTATACAGTAGAAGAATTTGACCCGGATCCGTTCCTGGAGGCACTTGACAAATACGGACTTCCACGCAGTGAAAATCATAATCCGGAGCTGGTTGATTAATGGAAAAAACAGATACAAGACCACCCTTTGCAGCATCCGGCGGAGTTATTCCGCCGGAATTCCGGAAAATCAAGACGCCTTGTTATGTTCTTGACGAAACAGCGCTTATAAAAAATGCAGAATTAATGGGAAAGATCGCCGAAAAAACAGGATGTAAAATGCTCCTGGCGCAGAAAGCTTTCAGCAATTATGACTGCTATCACCTTCTGGAGCCATATCTGGCAGGAACAGAAGCAAGCGGACTGTACGAAGCAAGGCTTGGCGCCCAGGAGATGCCAGGAAAAGAGGTACATGTCTTTTGTGCCGGATACCGTGAGGATGAATTTGAAGAGCTGCTTTGCTTTGCAGATCATATAGTGTTTAACTCACCCTCCCAGCTTCTTCGATTTGGAAAAAGAGCGAAGCAGGCCGGAAAAAGCGTAGGGCTCAGGATCAATCCGGAATGCTCTACCCAGGAAGGACATGCAATTTATGATCCCTGTGCCCCGGGAAGTCGTATGGGTACCACGAGAGCACAGTGGGAGACCGCTGTGAAAATACATCCGGATCTGACCGGATTATTGGATGGTATTCACTTTCACACCCTTTGCGAGCAGGATTCCTCTGATCTGGAAACCACTCTTGCAGCGGTGAAGGTGAAATTCGGAGATCTGATTTCTAAGGTAAAATGGCTGAACCTGGGAGGAGGACATCATATTACAAGACCAGGTTATGATATTGCACGGCTTGAAAAGTGCATTGAGGCGGCAAAGGAAGAATGGAAGGTGGATATTTACCTGGAGCCTGGAGAGGCATGGGCTTTAAATGCCGGATTCTTTCTGACAACCGTGCTGGATGTGCTGCAAAATGGTGATACCCGGCTTGCAATTTTGGATGGAAGTGCTGCATGTCATATGCCGGATGTTCTGGAAATGCCTTACCGTCCTCCCCTTCTTGGAGCAGGGGAGCCAGGAGAGAATGCCGTTACCGTCCGTCTTGGAGGACCAACCTGCCTGTCCGGGGATGTTATAGGAGATTACAGCTTCCAAAAGCCTTTGGAATACGGAGAGCTTCTCATGTTTGGCGATATGGCCATATATACAACTTGCAAAAACAATACCTTTAACGGAATGCCCCTGCCTGATATCTGGCTGCGGCATGGTGATAAAACCATGGAACGTCTGACGGATTTCGGCTACGAGGATTTTAAAGGCCGACTTGGCCACCGCAGGTAATCAGAGCAGGTCTCCTGTAAAATTTATAAAAAGACGTAAGTCATAGAAATATGGCTTGCGTTTTTTTTTCTGTCTGGAAGAAAGTGAGATATAATGACACAACACCAGAAAAGATCTGGAACGTATGAAACAGTCTGAGTATATGTAAACGTATGGTAATAATATCTAAAAAAAGAAGATACATTTTTAGTAAAAAACGCTTTTGAAATAAGAACAAAATGGTTTTATAATAAAAATAACGGCAGGCAGCGTAGTGATGCGGGAAAGCAACATCTTATATGCTGCCTGTTGTTTATAAAATGAATTTCAGGAGGAACCATACATGCATGAATATGAAATCTTTATTGAAGAAATAAATCCGTGTGGAGGAGAACAATACAGTAAAAAAACTTTGATTGAGGCAGAAGCAGTAAGTCCGGAAGCTTATGTAAAAGAAAACAGAAGATTTCCGGTTCTGGAATCCACATGCAATGAGAGCGGCGATGTTGTAATAGTAACAGGAGACAAACAGGGTTCTTTTGTACGTTATACTTTTACGGAAGCTATAAAGAGGCAGTAAAATCAAATGATCCTGAAGCCTTAGTTGCTATTATAAAAATGATTTATCAACGAAAACAAAAAAGGCTTGCACAAGGAAAAAAGTGCACTACTACAGATACAAGATATTTTCAGGTGGCCGAAAATCTGTTATATGTGGAGCTTGGAATTGCTCTTGGAAAACCAAAGCAGCAAATCTGTAAAACAATTATTGATTATATGAATCAAAGTGAATCAAAGAGTTGACAATCGTATTTGAAAAATGGAGGAATTGTATAGAAAACGCAAAAAAATTTGTTTGACTTTTAGAAAAACAGGCAATATAATTAAATCAAACGAGTAGCAGGTAAGCGTAAATCCAGTTTACAAGCTGCTCGTTTTTGTTTTACTAAAAATGAATATCGCCATGAAAAAGTGTGTAGCCTGTCAGCGTAAGTCCAGCTTATATGACAGGGTGCGCGCTTTTTTTGAGCAGAAAAAGAGAGGAGTTAAAACAAAATGGCGGAAAGCAACAAGATGAAGGAGATGCCGGTGAACAAGCTGATGGTCCAGATGGGAATTCCGATGATCTTATCCATGGCATTGCAGGCTGTTTATAATATTGTAGACAGTGCGTTTGTAGGGAATATGAGAGTGGGCAGTGAAGCGGCACTAAATGCACTGACCCTGGTATTTCCGGTGCAGATGCTTATGGTGGCAGTGGGGATTGGAACCGGTGTAGGAACCAATGCACTTCTTGCAAGGACACTTGGACAGGGAAACAGTAAAAAAGCTGCAAAGGTAGCAGGAAACAGCCTGTTTTTGGGTGTGATCATTTATGTGGTTTGTTTATTATTTGGCATCTTTGGAGTGAGAGCATATATTTCATCTCAGACCGTAGATGCAGAAGTACTTGAGATGGGAGTAAGTTATCTGCGGATATGTTGTGTGATTTCTTTTGGAATCATCTTCTTTTCTTTGTTTGAAAAGCTGTTACAGGCCACAGGACGCTCTCTTTATTCTACAATCGGTCAGGTGGTTGGAGCAGTTATAAATATCATCCTTGATCCGATCATGATCTACGGGATTGGACCTTGCCCGGAAATGGGAGTGAAAGGTGCAGCCTACGCAACTGTAATTGGACAGGTAGCATCCGCAGTATTACTGCTTATCTTTCATATCAAATTAGATAAGGAATTTGAGCATGGGGCAAAATACATGAAGCCGGATGGCAGAATTATCAAGGAAATCTATGCAATCGGACTTCCGGCGATTATCGCTCAGGTACTGATGTCTATTATGGTTTATGTGATGAATCTGATCCTGAAGTTCAATCCGTCAGCACAGACAGCTTATGGATTGTTCTATAAAGTTCAGCAGTTTGTTCTCTTCCTTGCATTTGGTCTGCGAGATGCGATCACTCCGATCATTGCATTTGCTTATGGAATGAGAAGTAAAAAGAGAATTCAGGATGGTATCAAATATGGACTTATTTATACCGTTGCATTAATGATTATTGGAATTGCAATTACGGAGATTTTCCCCGGAGCATTTGCAACGCTGTTTAATGCGGGACAGTCGAGAGAATATTTTATCGGTGCGATGAGAGTGATCTCGGTAAGCTTCCTGTTTGCCGGAATCAATGTTGCTTATCAGGGCATTTATCAGGCACTGGACGGTGGTGTGGAATCGTTGGTTATTTCACTTTTGAGACAGCTTATTATCATTTTGCCACTGGCCGGAATCTTTTCACTGTTTGTAAGAAATGGTCAGGTGGGCGTTTCAATGATTTGGTGGGCATTTCCGATTACAGAAGTAATTGCATGCCTGGTAGGCTATGTATTTTTAAAGAGGATTAGAAAAAACAAAGTTGATACTTTGCGTTAAGGAGGAACTGGAAATGGCAAAAAGAATCATTACAATCAGCAGAGAATTTGGAAGCGGTGGACGTTTTATCGGAGAAGAAGTCGCGAAGAAGCTGGGAATTGCTTATTATGATAAAAATGTTATTAATGAGATTGCAGAAAAGTCCGGTTTATCACCGGAGTATATTCAGGAAAATGCAGAGTTAGCTCCGAAAAAAGGGTTGTTTGCATATGCACTTGCAGGGCGTGACATCACAGGGAAGTCTGTGGAGGATATGGTACATGAGGCGCAGCGAAAAGTTATTTTAGAATTGGCAGAGAAGGCTCCTTGCGTGATCATTGGAAGAAACGCAGATTATATCCTGAAAGACCGGGACGATGTGCTGAATGTATTCATTCATGGGGATATGCCGGAGAAAACACAGAGGATCATTCGCTTATATAATGTAGATGAGAAGAAAGCAGTGAAAATGATGGCAGACACAGATAAAAGACGTATGACAAATTATAACTTTTACACGGAGCATAAATGGGGAAAGGCCAGTAATTATACGTTGTGTCTGAACAGTTCACAGCTTGGATATGACAGATGTGAGAAGATCATTATGGAATGCATTAAATAACAGGAGGTGTATACTGTTTACTACAAATTGCTGTTGGTTCCAGGGCAGGAATATTAGACGAAATAGTCAGTGAGGTTTCTATGGCGATTTCCATTTTTCGCTATGGATGGAAAAATATGGATTCTTCTGAAACTGAGACATAATAACAAAAACTGGTTGATAAACCAGATAAAAGTGATATACTGAATGCAGAAAAGAAACCGTGTGGGATTCCAATTTTGTTTCACACGGTTTTTTAGAAAATATGAGTTAGATGCAACTAATATGCATGATAATAATTTATTGGGAAATGTAAAATAGTACAGATTTCTATGAGAATATTGATTTATGGTGCAGGTGTGATTGGAGAAAAAAGCATGAAAAACGAAGAATACAAAAAATTATCAATCAACGAGTTTACAAAAGCAGCAGGAAGATATGAAAGTAACCATGCTGGTATTTACGAAATGTGCAAGAAGGATTATCCGGATATTCTGGAAGAATTAGAGAAGGAGCCATTTAGAGATTTATTGGATGCAGGCTGCGGACCTGCTCCGATGATTTCTTTATTATCAGAAAAATATCCAGACCGGCATTATACAGGACTGGATCTGACTCCTGCGATGATTGAACAGGCAAAAAAGAAAGATATTCCAAATGCAATATTTGTTGTGGGAGACTGTGAGAATTTTCCTTTTGAAAACGATTCATTTGATGCAATTATTTGTTCTATGAGTTTCCATCATTATCCGGATCCACAGGCATTTTTTGACAGTGTGAAAAGATGTCTTCGCCCAAATGGAAGATTGATTCTGCGAGATGTGACTAGTGACAATAAAGTATTGGTATGGCTGATGAATACACTGGAAATGCCTCTGGCAAATATATGCGGACACGGAGATGTCCGGGTTCCAACAAGAGATATGGTCATGAAGTGCTGCAGAAAAGCAGGGTTAGAAGTAGAAAAATTTGAAACCCGTAAAGGTATGAGGATGCATTGTGTTGTGAGAAAATCTATGGGAGAAGGCGACAGGCAATGAAAGAAAAAGTGAATGTGACAGGTGTGCCAGAAACGATGGTACAGACTTTGTATGCAAGAGCAAAAGAAACAAAAAAGCAAAATGCCAAAATCAAGGATGAGATTGCAGTAGAACTTGTGGAGAAGCTGGACTATAACTTTTCCAAAGCAGATAAGGATAAAGCCATGAATTATGGCGTAATTGCGAGAACAATCGTATTAGACCGGATGGTTAAGCAATATCTGGAGAAGCATGCAAATACAGTTGTTATAAATATTGCATGTGGACTGGATACCAGATGTTATCGGATGGAGAGAAAATATCTGCACTGGTACAATGTGGATCTGTCAGAAACGATGAAGATAAGGAGTCAGTTCCTTACCGAAACTGGTCCGGTATATCAGATTGCAAAGTCTGCAATGGATGAATCCTATGTAGATGATATCGATTATCATGGTGAGAATGTTCTGGTAATAATCGAAGGTCTTACAATGTATTTGTGTGAAAAGGATATTAGAAAAATGTTTTCTATTATTGAGAAATCATTCCAGAAGGTAACCGTAATGGTTGAAACCATGTCCCCTTTTGTTATAAAACATGTGAAAGAAAAATCTATAGAGGGGAGCAATGCAAAATTCACATGGGGAGTTAAGAATGGAAAGGAACTGCAAAGAATCATACCGGCATTTTCTGTTCGACAGGAAGTCAGTCTGATTGAAGGAATGAAAGAGCTTATGCCGATTTATCATGTGATAGGAAAGTTTCCAATCGTTCGGAACATCTCAAATAAAATAATAGTTATGGAGAAACGTGGCTGATATTATACAAGCAGGAGATGATACAGATGATGAAAAGACATTTTGATGTGGAATCAGATGGATTTTATGGTGCATACTGGAAATGCAAAACAGGTTCAGACTGTGCAATGATTGCAATGATCGGGGATGATCCGGAGGATTATCTGGCGCGTACATCCGTGAAATGGTTACATAAACTCGGTGTGAATGTGATGACAATGTCACCTGGAAAAAAGGATTATGGACATTTGGTACAGGGCGGAACAAAACGAAAATCAAATTGGAAAATTATAAGGTAGGAGGACAGCGTGGATACAGACAAAATAATACAAGATTTAAACCGCTATTTTGCATGGCTCGTAGCGTTCACACAATCTCCACAAAATAATTAGCACTCACCTCTTGACAGTGCTAACAATCGGTGCTATATTAATAACCGTAATAAGGAAATCATTATAAATGTTTATAAATGCGCAGCCCCTGCGAGTTACTTTTTTAAAGAGCCGCGGAAGCTGCGCTTTATATTAATATCAGCTGAAGGAGGAGAGCCTATGAACATCAGCAAATTTACGCAGAAATCCGTACAGGCTGTTCAGGATCTGGAGAAGGTTGCTTACGAATATGGCAACCAGGAAATCGAACAGGAGCATCTGTTATATACCCTCCTAACACAGGAAGACAGCCTGATTCTCAAACTGATTGAGAAGATGGAAATAAATAAAGAATATTTTCTGAACACAGTGAAGAACGCTCTGGATGCAAAAGTCAAAGTATCTGGCGGCGAACTCCGGTTTGGACAATATCTGAATAAGGCACTTGTAAATGCAGAAGACGAAGCTAAGGCAATGGGAGATGAATACGTATCCGTAGAGCATCTTTTCCTGGCCCTGCTGAAATATCCAAGCCCTAGTATGAAGAAAATCTGGAGCGAATTTGGCATTACCAAAGAGCGTTTCCTGCAGGCACTTTCCACAGTACGTGGAAACCAGCGTGTAGTAAGCGACAATCCGGAAGCCACCTATGATACTTTAAATAAATATGGCGAAGATCTTGTGGAAAAGGCAAGAAGCCAGAAACTGGATCCGGTAATCGGACGTGACAGTGAGATCCGGAATGTGATCCGTATTCTTTCTCGTAAGACCAAGAACAATCCGGTTCTCATCGGTGAGCCCGGTGTTGGTAAAACAGCCGCTGTGGAAGGTCTTGCACAGCGAATTGTAGCAGGAGATGTTCCGGAAGCACTGAAGGATAAGAAAATTTTTGCCTTGGATATGGGCGCACTGGTAGCAGGTGCCAAATACCGTGGTGAATTTGAGGAACGTCTGAAAGCAGTTCTGGAAGAGGTGAAAAAGAGCGAAGGTCAGATCATCCTGTTTATTGATGAGCTTCATCTGATCGTAGGTGCAGGTAAGACGGATGGCGCAATGGATGCCAGCAACATGCTGAAACCAATGCTTGCCCGTGGTGAGCTTCACTGCATCGGTGCTACCACACTGGATGAGTATCGTCAGTATATTGAGAAAGACGCTGCCCTGGAACGTCGTTTCCAGCCGGTTATGGTGGATGAGCCAACTGTGGAAGATACCATTTCTATCCTTCGTGGCCTGAGAGAACGTTACGAAGTATTCCATGGTGTTAAAATCACAGACAGCGCACTTGTTGCAGCTGCAACACTTTCACATCGTTATATTACAGACCGTTTTCTTCCGGATAAGGCAATTGACCTGGTAGATGAGGCCTGTGCCCTGATCAAGACAGAGCTGGATTCCATGCCGACAGAGCTGGATGAGCAGCGCCGTAAAATCGATCAGATGAAAATGGAAGAGCTGTCTCTGAAGAAGGAGACCGATAATTTAAGTAAAGAGCGTCTGGAAGAGCTTCAGAAGGAGCTTGCGGAAATGCAGGATTCTTTCAACACCCAGAAGGCTCAGTGGGAGAACGAGAAACATTCTGTAGAGAAGCTTCAGAAGCTTCGTGAACAGATTGAGGATATGAACAAACAGATCCAGATCGCAAGACAGAACTATGATCTGGAGAAAGCTTCCGAATTGCAGTATGGCGAGCTGCCGAAATTACAGCAGCAGCTGGAAATCGAAGAGCGCAATACAAAAGAGAGCGACAGAAGCCTTGTCCACGAAGTAGTAACAGACGATGAGATCGCAAGGATCATTTCCCGTTGGACCGGCATTCCGGTAGCAAGGCTGACAGAGGGAGAGCGTGCCAAACTGCTTCATCTGGAAGATGAGCTCCACAAACGTGTTATCGGTCAGGACGAGGGTGTACGCCGTGTAACCGATGCCATCCTTCGCTCCAAAGCAGGAATCAAAGATCCGACCAAACCAATCGGTTCTTTCCTGTTCCTTGGACCAACCGGTGTTGGTAAAACAGAGCTTGCCAAAACCCTTGCACAGACTCTTTTCGATGATGAGCAGAATATGGTTCGTATCGACATGAGCGAGTACATGGAGAAATACTCTGTATCCAGACTGATCGGAGCTCCTCCGGGATATGTTGGATACGAGGAAGGCGGACAGCTTACAGAGGCTGTTCGTCGGAAACCGTACAGCGTTGTACTTTTCGATGAGATTGAGAAGGCACATCCAGATGTATTCAATGTACTTCTGCAGGTACTGGATGATGGTCGTATTACCGATTCCCAGGGACGTACTGTAGACTTCAAGAATACAATTCTGATCATGACCTCCAATATCGGATCTCCTTATCTGCTGGATGGTATTGATGAAAATGGAGAAATCAAGGAAGAAGCACAGAAAGAGGTTATGGATGATCTGCGCGGACATTTCCGTCCGGAATTCCTGAACCGTCTGGATGAGATCATTCTGTTTAAGCCATTGACAAAAGATAATATTGGTAGTATCGTTGATCTGATGGTAAAAGAGCTGAATGACCGGCTTGCCGACCAGGAGCTTTCCCTTGAACTGACAGATGCAGCCAAGAAGGATGTCATTGACAATGGTTACGATCCTGTCTACGGTGCAAGACCTCTGAAGCGTTATCTTCAGAAATATGTAGAGACACTGACTGCCAGAAAAATCCTTTCAGGCGAAGTCCATACCGGCGATACACTGGTACTGGATGTGGAGAATGGAGAGTATGTGGTTAAAGTGAAGTAAAGGTTACTGTTCACTGGTAACGTTCCGCGAGGCGTTTTTTGTGAACAAAGTTCACAGAAAACCCGAGAATTGCGGCGCGAAATCATGCGAATGCATGATTTCTGTGCATCGCGAAGCGCGTTACTGTGAACGGAGTGAACAGTAACAAGTAAAGGAAAAGAAAAGGAGTCCAAGTCTTATGATACCAAAAGATCCTATGATTTTGCTTAGTTATGTAAATACCCAGCTTCGGGATTATTACGATTCTCTGGAAGCACTGTGTACCTGCCGCGGACTGAACAGGGAATCTCTGTTGGATAAGATGGATTCCATCGACTACCACTACGACGAAGAGACCAACCAGTTTATTTGAAATCACAATATTCAATAATTTAATACCGCTTGTCAAAGCTGTGAAAACCGCTTGGCAGGCGGTATTTTTTTGTAACAGGAAATTCCTGTTACGCATTACATAAAAAGCCTGCCGGGCAGGATTGCACTGCGGCGGAAGGGGTGTTGTCGCTCCAGGCGACCCGCCGCAAATGGAGAATCCTGCAAGCAGGATTCTTTTTACCATGAAAATTCCGGACAACAGATAATGTGGTCTTATACATAATAATTAGCCGACAAAATAAATACATATTTTAAATTCAATAAATTTAAGACACAAATCTAAAAAAAATATAAACTGCACAAAAAACACTTGCGTTTCTTGTGGAAAAGTGTAAACTATAAAATTAGTCGGCTAACTAATATGAGAAAGCTGAACAGGAACTTGAAACTGTAATACACACTCCAAAGCTTGTATCTCAGTTTCAGACAGCAAGTGAGGTGAGAATTTGGAAAACAACAATGAGAAAAGCATTCAACGTCTGATTATGGAAATCAGCCGCATGTATATGGAAAAATGCTTTGGTAAACTTAAAAGTCTGGGAATCCATCCAAGACAAATGCCGATTCTGGCTGTTCTGTGGAAAGAAGACGGATGTAGCCAGAAAGAACTGGCCAGCCAGTTAGGCGTGAAGCCGCCTACTGTTACCGTAAGTATCCAACGCCTGGAAAAAATCGGTATTATAGTTCGAAAACAGGATGAAAAAGATCAACGCATAAGCCGGATTTATCTTACAGAAGAAGGAAAAGCAATAATTAATGAAGGTATGCGCATGGCAAAGGAAGGAGAAAAACAGGTTCTGAACGGATTTTCCGAAAGTGAGTTATGTCTGATGAAACGATTCTGCATACAGATCAAGGAAAATATTGCGGCAATGCCAGCACCAGAGTTTTCACCGGAAGAAATGTGCATGGGACATTTTTGCCATAATAAAAAGTAGCACAGGAAACTGAAAAACAAAGCAAAAGGCAGAAAAGCCCGGATGTTTTGAAAAAATGTAGAAAGGACAACCCAAGCATGATTAAATTAATGAAGTATCTGAAAAAATCAGCAGGCTATATCGTCCTGATCATTGGACTGCTGTTTTTGCAGGCATACTGTGATCTGTCCTTGCCGGATTACACCTCCAAGGTAATTAACGTAGGGATCCAGCAGGGGGGAATACCAGATGGTGTTCCGGAAAAAATGCGTCAGAGCACAATGGAAAATCTGCAGATTTTTATGGACGAAGACACACAGAAAGAAGTTCAGGACTCTTATGTCCTGGATGGAGACACATATGAACTGAAAGATGGCATTACAGGGGATAAACGTGAGGAATTAAACGATCTTCTGTGCAAACCTCTGATGATGTACACCTCTTTTACCTCTGGCAGTGAAGAGAGCCAGAAAATGCTTTCCCAGATGCAGGTATCGGAAGGAACGGACCCAATGCAGGTTTTGTCAGCAATGCCGGAGGATGCAAAAAAACAGATGCTGGAGGCTGCAGATGAGAAGCTTTCCGACATGCCGGAATCTATTCTTACACAGGCCGCTGTCAGTGGTGTGAAAGCAGAATACGAAGCTATGGGCGAGGATCTGGATGCAATTCAGATGAATTACATCCGGACATCCGGAATCCAGATGGTCCTGATGGCGCTGGTGATCATGCTGGCCGCTGTAAGTGTTACTTTCCTTTCAGCAAGAGTGGCAGCAGCCCTTGGACATGATCTGCGAGATAATGTATACCGCAAGGTCATTCATTTCTCCAGCAACGAATATCATAAATTTTCCACTGCATCCCTGATCACGCGAAGTACCAACGATGTGCAGCAGGTGCAGCAGGTTATGACCATGATGTTCAGAATCGTTCTGTATGCGCCCATCCTTGGCATCGGAGGCGTGCTCAAGGTTCTCCAGACCGATTCCTCCATGACCTGGATCCTTGGAGCCGCAGTAGCTATCATTCTGATTGTTATTTTTGTACTGTTCCAGATTGCAATGCCGAAATTCACCAGGCTGCAGACTCTCATTGACCGTCTGAACCTGGTAACCAGGGAAATCCTTACCGGAATCCCGGTTATCCGCGCGTTCAGCCGTGAGAAGCATGAGGAAGAGCGTTTTGAAAAAGCAAATATGGATCTGACAAAGACAAACCTGTTTGTAAACCGCTGTATGACATTTATGATGCCGATCATGATGCTGATCATGAACGGTGTATCTGTAGCGATTATCTATTTCGGTGCACATGGCGTTGACAATGGAACTATGCAGGTAGGAAATATGATGGCATTTATCCAGTACGCAATGCAGATTATTATGTCCTTCCTGATGATCACAGCAATCTCCATTATGCTCCCAAGGGCAAACGTGGCAGCCGGCCGAATCTGTGAGGTCCTGGAAATGGAGCCATCTGTAAATGATCCGGAGGAACCGGTAATGCCAGATAAGCAGGAAAAAGGAACGGTCGAATTTGACCATGTAAGCTTCGCTTATCCGGAAGCAGGGGAAAATGTCATCAACGATATTACCTTTAAGGCAGAAAAAGGCCAGACTGTTGCTATCATCGGAAGTACCGGAAGCGGTAAGAGTACACTGGTCAACCTGATCCCCAGATTTTATGATGCAACGAAGGGCTGTGTAAAAGTAGATGGTGTGGATGTACGAAATATGACACAGCATGAGCTTCGTGACCGTCTGGGCTATGTACCTCAGAAGGGAGTCCTGTTCTCTGGAACCATCGATTCCAACATTCGTTACGGTAAGCCGGATATGCCAGAGGAAGATGTAAAACTGGCAGCTCAGATTGCCCAGTCCGATGACTTTATTGAAGCGAAACCGGAAGGCTACAAAGCACCTATTTCCCAGGGAGGAAATAATGTATCCGGTGGCCAGAAGCAGCGTCTTTCCATTGCAAGAGCGATTGCCAAAAAGCCGGAAATCCTGATCTTTGACGACAGCTTTTCCGCACTTGATTTCAAGACTGACAGCAAGCTTCGCAAGGCTCTGAAGGAAAAGACAAAGGATATTACCACGATTATCGTAGCACAGCGAATCAGCACTATCCTGAATGCAGATCAGATCATTGTGCTGGATGACGGAAATATGGCAGGCATCGGCACCCACAAGGAATTGATGAAGAACTGCGAGGTTTACCGCCAGATCGCCATGTCACAGCTTTCAGAGGAGGAATTAGCATGAGTGAAAACAAAGCCAGAGGCCCTATGATGGGTGGTCATCGGAGCCGTGCAATGAACTCCGGGGAAAAGGCAAAAGACTTTAAAGGAGCAATGAAACGACTTTTGAAATACATGGAACGCTACAAATTCCGTTTCGTTCTCATGTTTCTGTTTGCAATTGCAGGAACCATTTTTAACATTGTAGGACCAAAGATCCTTGGAAAGGCAACAACAGAGCTTTTTAACGGTCTGGTAGCCAAGGTAAACGGCACCGGAAGCATTGATTTTGAAAAAATCGGCTATATTTTGTTATGGACATTAGGACTGTATCTGGCAAGTGCCTGCTTCTCTTTTATCCAGGGTTATGTGATGACCGGAATTTCCAACGATGTCACCTACAATTTACGTAAAGATATTTCAAAGAAATTCAGCCGCCTCCCAATGAACTACTATGAGAGCCGGACAAACGGAGAAATCCTTTCCCGCGTAACGAACGATGTGGATACCCTTCAGATGAGCCTGAACCAGAGTATTACCCAGCTGATCACATCAGTTACCACCCTGATCGGTGTATTTGTGATGATGCTGTCCATCAATGTGTGGATGACCCTGGCTGCCCTTCTGATCCTTCCGATGTCTATGCTTATCATCAATTTCGTTATGAAGCACTCCCAGAAATATTTCCAGGCACAGCAGAAGTATCTGGGGGAGGTAAATGGCCAGATTGAAGAGAACTACGGCGGACACAATGTAGTGAAGGTATTTAATAAAGAAGAAGACGTAGTTGCAGAATTTGAAAAAGACAACCAGAAGCTTTACGAATCAGCATGGAAATCCCAGTTTTTCTCCGGAATCATGATGCCGGTCATGCAGTTTGTTGGAAACCTTGGATATGTTATGGTAGCCCTTCTTGGAGGATGGTTCACGATCAAGGGTTCTATTGAAGTAGGTGATATTCAGTCCTTCTTCCAGTATATCCGTAACTTTACCCAGCCCATCCAGCAGATCGCACAGGTAACCAACCTGCTTCAGTCCTCAGCAGCCGCTTCCGAGCGTGTGTTTGAGTTCTTGGATGAGGAGGAAGAGGAGACCACCAAAGAGAATGCTGTTTCTATTGACGGGCTCAGCGGAAATGTAGAATTTGATCATGTAAGCTTCGGTTACAATCCGGAAAAGATCATTGTCCACGATTTTTCGGCAAAGGTCAAAGATGGTCAGAAAATTGCGATTGTAGGGCCTACCGGTGCAGGAAAAACCACCATGGTTAAGCTGCTTATGCGTTTCTATGATGTAAACAGTGGTTCTATTAAGGTAGATGGTCATGATGTAAAAGATTTCAACAGAAGCGAGCTTCATGAAATGTTTGGAATGGTGCTTCAGGATACCTGGCTGTTTTCCGGAACCATTATGGAAAACATCCGCTATGGACGGCTGGATGCTACCGATGAGGAAGTGATCGCAGCAGCAAAGGCTGCTCATATCCACAACTTTATCATGCAGCAGCCGGGAGGCTATAACATGGTTCTGGATGAGGAGACCAGCAATGTTTCCCAGGGCCAGAAGCAGCTCCTGACAATTGCAAGAGCCATTCTTGCAGACAATAAGATCCTGATCCTGGATGAGGCTACCTCCTCCGTTGATACCAGAACCGAGGTACAGATCCAGAAAGCTATGGATAACCTGATGAAAGGCAGAACCAGCTTTGTCATCGCTCACAGACTTTCCACCATTAGGGACGCAGATCTGATCCTGGTTATGAAGGATGGTGACATTATCGAGCAGGGCAGCCATGAAGAGCTGCTTGCAAAGAAAGGCTTCTACGCAGATCTTTACAACAGCCAGTTTGATAAGACGCAGACTGCATAAAAGTAAGTGAAACAGATAAAAAAATACAGCAGCTTTTTCGGAAAATATACGGAAAAACTGCTGTTTTTTTTGTCTTCAGAGAGAAAAAATCCAGGGATTTGCTGTCTGTACTTTTACCCGCAGATAATGTATAATGGAGCAAAGTTTCTGCCGGAAAGGAAGGCAGGGACAAAGTCATAACAACGAAAAAACTCATTTATTGCAGCAGCCCTGGGTGTTTTTTTACAAAGACTTGTAGAAAGGGCTGCAGCGCGAATGTTAAAGGAGTATACCCCCAATGACAATTGATAATAAAGACGGAGCAGCTTTTCTTGCATACGTTACAGATAAATTAGAAACCAGGATCGCCCATATCAGCCAGTCCATTCTGGAAGGACAGAAGGATATCGAAGGAATGCATGAGTATTACTGGGAGAACTATACGGAGATGGACCAGTATGGCTACGAAAATTTCGATAACCAGCAGGCGCTTCTTCACCAGATCAACGCCAACGAGCAGCAGATCCATTTGCGAAAAAGATTTCGTAAAATGCTGGATTCCCCTTTCTTTGGAAGAGTGGATTTCGTATTTGAAGGGGATGAGGAGCCGGAGATTTTTTATATTGGAATCGGAAATTTCGCAGAAGAGGCAGGGCATACGCCTCTGATCTATGACTGGCGTGCTCCTGTCAGCGGGCTTTTCTACGACTATGATAAAGGCCCGGCGTCTTATCAGGCACCGCTGGGAACCATCTGCGGCGAAATTGCCTCCAAGTGGCAGTACAAGATTCGAAATGGCCGTATGCTTTACCAGTTTGAAAGTGATGTGAAGATTGATGACGAGATTCTTATGGCAGAACTTGGCAGCGGAGGCAGCACTGCGCTGAAAAATATTGTCCGCACTATCCAGAAGGAGCAGAATGCCATCATTCGAAACACCAGGGATAAGATCATGGTAATCCAGGGCGCAGCCGGAAGCGGCAAGACCTCCATTGCCTTGCACAGGATTGCCTATCTTTTGTATCACGACCGCAAGAATCTGAAATCCTCCAATATCCTGATCCTGTCTCCCAACAGCATCTTTTCTGATTATATTTCCCATATACTTCCGGAACTGGGAGAGGAAAATATTAAAGAAATGAGCTTTGATCTTTTTGCCTACAGACAGCTGAAAGATACGGTATCTGACTGCGAAGACCGTTATGACCAGATTGAGCGCAGCCTGAATTTCCCGGATATGCCTTCCTTATATAAGGAAAAACAGTCCAGGGAATTTTTGAATCGGATGGAGGGGTATCTCACCTCCTTAGAAGATGAGCTGATGGATTTTCGTGATGTGGAATATAAGAACTTTACGAAAAAAGAAGAGGAGATCATTGATCTTTTTTATTTTAAATTCCAGGATATCCCTCTGTTATCACGTATGGAGGCAGTTGCAGAGAATTTCATTGATGAGGTAGAGACGCTTCGGGACAATGATATGGATGAGGAAGAACGTGCCATTGTAATGGAGAAATTCATGAATATGTATGAGACTCAGGATCTCTATGTGATCTACAGCCGTTTTCTGGAAAGCTGCGGCTATCCGGGACTTCCCCATGTACAGCTTCAGGAGCGAAAGCTTCGGTATGAGGACGTCTATCCGGTACTTTACATGAAGTACCGCCTTCTTCGCCAGACCAGCCACAATGGTATCAAGCACCTGGTAGTAGACGAAATGCAGGATTATTCAAGGCTTCAGTATCTGATCCTTAAAATGATGTTTCCCTGCCGCATGACCATTCTGGGGGACAAAGCCCAGACTATGGAAGATGAGGCTCAGGATGTCCTGGGATTTTTACCGAAAATTTTCGGAAAAGAGATCCGCAGGATCGTCATGAACAAAAGCTACCGAAACACTGTGGAGATTGCTTCTTATGCGAATCAGCTTGCAGGGATTACAGATATGGATCTGTTTGATCGTCATGGCCAGCCAGTGGAAGAATTATTTTTTAAAGGGAAAAAACAGCAGGCAATGGAAGTGGCTCTGGATGAGCTTGTGAATAAGCTTCAGCTGGGAGCAGAACAGTTTGAGACAGCTGCGTTGATCCTTCGCACGGAATCTGAGGCAAAAGATGCCGCCCGCATTCTGAAAGAAAAACTGGAAAATACAGGGTTTGATGTGGAAAATCGTTTCTCGTACCTGCATCGTGACAGTACCAGCTTTTGCAAAGGCCTTACAGTTACTACGTTTTATCTTGCAAAAGGTCTGGAATTTGATCAGGTATTTTCCCTGTTCCCTGCAGCAGATCAGAGCCCGATTGCAAAACAGGGACGTTATATTGCAGCTACCAGAGCGCTTCATAAATTGCATATGTACGAATACGGAAAATAAATATTACAAAAGTATGACAAACAGAGCGTAAAATAAAAAAGAAATTCAGGTTGTCGAAATATGCTGTCAAATGCAACGTACATTTTGCAGACAGGATTTTACAAACACCCTCTGAAAAAATGTATAAAGTTCGTCACGAAAGTTTATAATATTTTCAATTTAGAGTTACTGTTCACTGGTAATATTCCGCGAGGTGTTTTTTGTGAACAAAGTTCACAGAAAACCCGAGAGTTGCGGCGCGAAATCATGCAAAGCATGATTTCTGTGCATCGCGAAGCGTGTTACTGTGAACGGAGTGAACAGTAACAATTTAGATTCTACAGTGGGAAATCCATTGACAGGCTTGTAATAAAATTGTAAAATACAGCTCGGGAGATTTTTATAAACGAGAAATATTTTCGTTTTGTTAATGAAATAGAATAATGTAGATTTACAAAATTTACTTATGAAAAGAAATAAGGAGGATACTATGAAGAACAAAAAGATTTTAGCAATCTTAACGATATCAGCAATTGTTTCTGCAGCTGCTACAGGCTGCAGTTTTGGCGGAGACGAGCCGGAAGAACAGGTAGTGGTAACTGAGACACCTGCTCCGGAAGCAACCGCTACACCTACTCCGGAGCCAACCATCGCGCCAGACGTACAGGACAGCACCTATACATCAAGCAATGGGGCTGTCTCCATTAAGCTTCCAGATGCTACCTGGTCCAATAAGGCGGATGAGGCAGATATGCTCAGCTTCGAATCCCCGGAGCAGGGTAAGATCCTGATCCTTCATGGACAGGGAGAAGAGGACATGTCTTCTGCTATGCTTCCGGATACGCAGGATCTGGCTGTGGCATTAGAGCAGGCTTCTGACCTTGCAGAAGGTACTGACTTTGAAATCCAGGATTATACCGCCAGTGATGTGGAGGGAGTAGGCGTTTATTCTTACACTGTGAAGTACACAGATGCTTCCAAGAGCGGCGGATATGTTTATGCGATCCATAAAATTTATAAGAGCTCTGATGAGTATTACAATATCTGCGGATCTGTTGTGGATGAGGCTTCTTATGCAGGAGTTAAGGCTGCAGTTGATTCCTTCGGAATTGCAGGAGAGTCTTCTTTGAAAGCTGCTGCACCGGTACAGTCTTCTGACAGTGCAGACGGAAGCACTGAGGGAAGTACAGATGGTTCCACTGACGGAACACAGAGTGCAGGCACTGATTCTGCGTCCTCAGGTGATGGAAGCAGTGATGGAACAATCACAAACTCCGGCGGATTTACCCAGGAACAGCTTACCGATACCAACCAGACCAGAACTATTTACCGCAACTCCGATGGACATCCCCTTGTAATTACTCCGGATGGAAATGGAAACTGGGTTGACTTTGATGGAAATACCTATCGTTTTGTGAATAATGAGGATGTTTACGATCAGAATGATGTGGATTATTACTGGCATGGAGAAGGTGCAGACGTATATTACATGCCTGTAGAGTAATAACAGAAAAAGCAGAATGTTGACTTACACGGACACAGCTACCCGGGATGGATGGCTGTGTCCGTGACAGTTGGAGGGAATATGGATAATTTTCAGGCTTATGGCGAATTTGCCAGAGTATATGATATGTTCCAGGACAATGTGGACTACCAGACCTGGGGCAAATGGCTGAAGCAGCAGCTTGCAGCGCAGGGAATCACAGACGGACTTGTGCTGGATCTTGGCTGCGGCACGGGAACCATGACTGAGATACTGGCAGAGGCTGGCTATGACATGATCGGAGTGGATAATTCCGGGGAAATGCTGGCAGAGGCCATGGAGAAGCGGGTAGAGTCCGGGCATGACATCCTGTATCTTCTTCAGGATATGCAGGAGTTTGAACTTTATGGAACCGTACGGGCTGTGGTAAGCGTGTGTGACAGTCTGAATTACATAACAGAGGAAGAGGAGCTGGAGCATGTGTTTGCCCTGGTAAATAATTATCTGGATCCTCAGGGGATTTTTCTGTTTGATATGAATACGGTTTATAAGTATCAGACTATGATCGGGAATACTACGATTGCTGAGAACCGGGATGAGGGAAGCTTTATCTGGGAGAACAGTTATGATGAGGAGACCGGGATTAATACGTATGAGCTGGCTCTGTTTCTTCCAAGAGAGGACGGACTTTATGAGAAGGATGAGGAGGTTCACTATCAGAGAGCCTATTCTTTGGAGAAGATCAAGGAACTTATTGGAAAAGCGGGAATGGAGCTTCTGGCAGTGTATGATGCTTATACACTGGAGCCACCGAAGGAAGATAGCGGAAGGCTTACCTTTGTAGTAAGGGAACATGGTAAATGATAATATAATAATAAGATAAATAGCTATAGGATTACGATTAACATTATAACAGTATAGATTGGAGAATACACATGAATGATTATATCATCCGCGCGACTGCAGCTAACGACCAGATCCGTGCATTTGCGGCAGTGACCACTGAGATGGTGGAGACTGCAAGAGAGCACCATAATACAAGTCCGGTGGCTACGGCAGCGCTTGGAAGACTTCTGACTGCAGGAGCCATGATGGGCTCCATGATGAAGGGGGAAAAAGATGTTCTTACCCTTCAGATCAAGGCCGGCGGTCCACTTCAGGGAATTACGGTAACTGCCGATTCCCAGGGAAATGTAAAGGGCTATGTAGGAAATCCAGATGTCTGCATCCCGGCAAATTCCAAAGGTAAGCTGGATGTTGCAGGAGCAGTTGGTCCTGGATTCCTGACTGTGATTAAGGATATGGGGCTAAAAGAGCCATACAGCGGACAGGTTATGCTTCAGACCTGTGAGATCGCAGAAGACTTGACCTATTATTTTGCAACAAGTGAGCAGGTACCGTCCGCAGTTGGACTTGGAGTCTTGATGAATAAGAATAATACAGTACGCCAGGCAGGTGGGTTTATTGTACAGCTGATGCCATTTGCAGAGGAAGAAGTGATTTCCAGGTTAGAGCAGAACGTACAGAAGATCAATTCTGTCACCAACCTGTTAGAGGAGGGACATACCCCGGAGAGTCTGCTGGAGAAAGTGCTGGAAGGCTTTGACGTGCAGATCAATGAGAAAATGGACACCCGTTTCCGCTGCAACTGCTCCAAGGAGCGAGTAGCGAAAGCGTTGATCAGCATCGGCAGAAAAGAATTAAACGAAATGATCCAGGAAGGCAAGCCAATCGAGATGAACTGCCATTTCTGTAATACCAACTACAATTTTACAGTAGAAGAGCTGAAAGAAATTCTAAGAAGATGCAAATAAGCTGAATTGAGACAGAATCACTATTTTCCGTCATAGACGCACATCTTGCAGAAAGCCTTTTTCAAACACACTCTAAGGCGTGGAAATGGTAGGATAAGAGAGGACTAGGATATGAATCAGGGATTTATTAAAGTAGCGGCAGGAACGCCGCAGGTTACAGTTGCTGATTGTAAGGCCAATACCAGGGCAATTCTGGAAGTAATCCGTGAAATGGAGACACAGCATGCCAAGCTGATGGTGTTGCCGGAGCTTTGCATCACAGGCTATACCTGCCAGGATCTTTTCCTTCAGAGAAGACTGCTGGACAGTGCATGGGAGAGCCTTCTGACTATTGCAGAGGAGACTGCGGATGTGGATGCGCTGATCTTTGTGGGACTTCCTATGCGGATGAACGGCAAGCTCTACAATGTGGCAGCAGTATTGAACCACGGAAATATTCTTGGATTTGTACCTAAGACTCACATTCCAAACTATAATGAATTCTATGAGCAGAGACACTTTGCTTCCGGGGCGGATGTGTGGACAGATGTGACAGTTGGGGAGGAAAGCGTACCTTTTGCCAGCAATCTGATTTTCTCATGTGAAGGACTGCCGGAGCTGACAGTTGGCGCGGAGATCTGCGAGGATCTGTGGGTTCCACTTCCGCCTAGTGTAAATCTGGCACAGGGCGGTGCCCATATTATCGTCAATCTTTCAGCCAGTGATGAGATGGTTGGCAAGGATTCCTACCGCCGTGATCTGGTGAAGGGTCAGTCTGCCAGACTGGTGTGCGGCTATATTTACGCCACAGCAGGAGAGGGTGAATCCTCCCAGGATCTGGTATTTGGCGGACAGAACCTGATCGCAGAGAATGGCACCATGCTGGCAGAGGCGAAGCGCTTCCAGAACACTGTGATCTACGGAGAAATTGATGTGCAGAGACTGGCAGATGAGAGAAGACGACTTTCCACCTATCCGGCATCTGATGATGCTGACTGCCAGATCGTACCTTTTGAGGTGGAAGTGGAAGAGACCTCTCTTACCAGGAAGTTTGCCCCCTATCCTTTCGTACCTTCTGTAAAAGAAGAGCGTGATATGCGCTGTGAGGAGATTCTGAACATTCAGGCTATGGGACTTAAGAAAAGAATGAGCCACATCCACTGTCAGAAGGCAATGGTTGGTCTTTCCGGGGGACTTGATTCCACACTGGCATTGCTTGTAATTGCACGTACTTTCCAGCTGATGGGACTGCCATCTGAGAATATCCGCTGCATTACCATGCCATGCTTTGGCACCACAGACAGAACTTACCAGAATGCCTGTAAATTAAGCCAGTGCCTTGGTGCTGCTCTGACGGAGGTAAATATTAAAGAGGCGGTAAATATCCATTTCCGTGATATCGGTCACGACGATTCTGTTCATGATGTAACCTATGAGAACTGTCAGGCCAGAGAGCGTACGCAGATTCTTATGGATATGGCAAACCAGAAGGGAGCACTTCTTGTGGGAACCGGTGACCTTTCCGAGCTTGCTCTTGGATGGGCAACCTATAATGGAGACCATATGTCCATGTATGGTGTAAATGCCTCTGTTCCCAAAACGCTTGTAAGACATCTTGTCCGCTATTATGCAGATACCTGCGGAGAGAAAGAGCTGGAAGAAGTTCTTCTGGATATTCTGGATACTCCGGTAAGTCCGGAGCTTCTGCCGCCTAAGGACGGCAAGATCGCGCAGAAAACAGAAGATTTGGTTGGTCCTTATGAACTTCATGATTTTTATCTGTATTATATGCTTCGTGCAGGCTTTGAACCGGATAAGATCTATCGCATTGCCTGCCGTACCTTTGAGGGTACTTATGACAAGGCTACGATTCTGAAATGGCTGAAAATCTTCTACCGCAGATTTTTTGCCCAGCAGTTCAAACGCTCCTGTCTTCCTGACGGCCCGAAGGTAGGTAGTGTGGCGCTGTCTCCAAGAGGTGACCTGCGTATGCCAAGTGATGCAAGCGCAGCGGTATGGATGGAAGCTCTGGAGAAGCTTGAAGTATAAAACGATTGTGCGGTATGCTTTCCATGTATTTTACAGCTGTATTTCGCGGAGCATGCAGCTGTAAAGGTGGGAAATAATTAGGTTTGTTTATTGCTCTGCCGGCGGAGAACTTACATGGTTCTCCGCCTTTTTTAATGCATCTTCAATGGCAGAAATAAGCAGCTGTGATGTATATTTCCTGTCTGTGGAATATTTCAGGTCGTCCAGGGACTGGCTGTCAACAATCTGGCTGGCCAGTGACTCCAGAGAAGGCTTTACCAGCGGAAACATGGCAGTGGTGCTTTCACTTAAATTTACCAGCTCAATAGACTGGATATTGTTTTGATCTACTGTAACTTCCACGTCAAAAGTATTTTTATTCAAAGTAAGGGAACTGCGGTAAACGCCAGGCGTATAAAGCCCCTCTCCAGCAGCAGAAGTGGTCTGGCTTTTTCCAGGCCCGAACATAAAGTAGATCAGGATTCCCAGAAGAACAGCAAGAATCAGAAAGGCGATGGTATATACCACTTCCTTCATATGTAACACGATGATCCTGGTTTTCGAACTCATGGACTGCGCCTCCTGTATCGCACTGATAATGAAAAAAATAATCCTGGCCGCAAAAACCAGGCTTTAATCTTCTTATTCTATCCTATTATCAAAGCATGGAAAATATGATAGAATATAAAGCAGAATTTTTTTTTATCAGATACAGGCTTTTTTATTCCATACAATTGGCAGAAGGAGGAAAAAACGTGTCCCTACAATTCATCATCGGCAGCTCCGGTATTGGCAAGACGCATTATGCATGTGAACAGATCATCCGGGAATCTATGGAAAATCCACAGCACCTGTACTATATTATCGTCCCGGAACAGTTCACCATGCAGACACAGAAAAACGTAGTCGAAATGCATCCCGGAAAGGGAATCCTGAATATCGACGTGCTCAGCTTTCAGCGCCTTGCCTATCGTATTTTCGAGGAGACAGGCGGTGCCATGGAAGTGCTTCTGGATGACACTGGAAAAAGTATGGTTCTTCAGAAGCTGGTGCAGCAGCATCGCAAAAATCTGCCCTATCTTGGCAGCCAGATGAACAAACCGGGCTATCTGGACGAAGTGAAATCTCTGATTTCAGAATTTATGCAGTATGATATCCGGGAAGAAGAACTGCAGGACATGCTGGGAAAAACAGGGGAAGACTCTCTTCTTCATATGAAAATGCAGGATGTGGGTGTCCTTTATCAGGCCTTTCTTCAGTATCTGGAAGGGCATTATATGACCGGCGAAGGCGTGATGGACGCTTTGAAAAAAGCCATTCCTTTTTCTGATAAACTGAAAAAATCCGTACTCCTTCTGGATGGCTTCACCGGTTTTACTCCGGTGCAGATGAACGTGATCCGGGAACTTTTAAATGTCTGCGATAAGGTTCTGGTAACTGTTACCATGGATGCCAGAGAAAATCCTTTACAGATGGGAAAACCACATCAGTTGTTCTATATGAGCAGGAAAATGATCCACACCTTGTCCGGTCTGACCAGCAATCTGGATGATCCCGTTCTTCTGAAGGATGAGAGAAAGGGCCGCTTTGGAAATTCCACCTCTCTTGACTTTCTGGAGAAGCATCTTTTTCGCTACAGAAGATCTGTCTATGAGAAGAAACAGGAAGAAATCTGCATATTTGAAGCAGAATCCCCTGTAAAAGAACTGGAAGAGACAGCCAGGAGAATACGCCGTCTGGTCCGTGAAAAAAATCTGAAATACGGAGAAATCGCTGTGATTACCGGAAATCTGGAGGCGTACAAAAGTATTGCATCTCAGGTATTCGAGGAATCCCGGATTCCTTATTTCCTGGATGAGAAGCACACCATTCTGATGAACCCATTTATAGAATATATTCGTGCTGCTCTTGAAATGGTTACAAAGGGTTTTTCCTACGAAAGTGTTTTCCGGTATCTGCGCTGTGATATGTCAGGCCTTGCAAGGGACCAGGTGGATATGCTGGAGAATTATGTGCTTGCCCTTGGAATTCGCGGTTACAAAAAGTGGTCCGAGAAGTGGGTGAGAGTTTACCGGACCATGGATCCGGAGGATATTCAAGTCCTGAACGAATACCGGGAAATATTTGTGAGGGAGGCTGAGATCCTGGCTCAGGGATTTTCCAGTGGAAAGAGAAAAGTATGTGAATATTGTTATAGTTTATATCAGTTTATCGAAAGCTGTGAAATACAGAAAAAACTAAAGAAACAGGAGCTTTTCTTTAAAGAAAAAGGAGAAAAAGCTCTGGAAAAAGAATACGCCCAGATATACGGAATTGTTATGGAACTTCTTGACCGCATGGTAGAGATCCTTGGAGAGGAAGAAATTACAAGAACGGAATTTGTCCAGCTTCTGGAAACTGGTTTTGCCAAGTCAAAGGTTGCGCTGATCCCGCCCAGTATGGATCAGGTCCTTGTTGGAGATATGGAAAGAACCCGTCTGAAAGAAATAAAGGCATTGTTTTTTGTAGGTGTAAACGAGGGGAATATTCCGAAAAATACAGACTCTGGCGGAATTTTGACCCAGATGGACAGAGAATTCTTTGCAGATGAGGGAATGGAGCTTGCACCAGGTCCGAAAGAGCTGATGAACACCCAGCGCTTTTACCTGTACCTAAATCTGACAAAGCCAAGTGAGCATTTGTGCCTTTCCTACAGTTTATCAAATGGAAAAGGAGAACCTATAAGTCCTGCATATCTGATCCACAGTATACAGGCTCTATATCCCGGACTGGAGGTGAAAAATGCAGGTGATGAGGAATTCAGCCTGAACGCCATGGAGCTTCCGGGAACCAGTCTGGAATGCTTCCTGAAAGGTCTTGGAGAGGGCGCTGTGGGACAGGGAAGTCCTTTGTACAGCGAGCTTTACAGCTGGTATCTTAGAAGTCCTAAATATAGGACTTTAGCCCAAAAGCTGGTGGAGGCTTCCAGAACCAGAAAGCCTGCTGATATTATCAGCGAAAGTGTGGCAAAGGTTCTCTATGGAGAGGTGTCGCCCTACAGTGCCACCAGGCTGGAGCGTTATTCTGCCTGTGCTTTTGCCCATTTCCTCCAGTATGGTCTTAAACTTACGGAGCGTGCAGAATATGAATTCCGCGCCATGGATATGGGAAATATTATGCACAAGGTGCTGGAGTCTCTGATAAAGGAAGTGAACAAAGAAAAGCTTTCTCTGGCAGAGCTTTCTGAGGAAGAGCGGGATGCGCTGGCAGACCGCCTGGTAGATGAAATAAGTGCAGATTATGGCAATACCATTCTAAAAAGCAGTGCACGCAATGAATATATGATTCAGCGCACCAAGCGAATGGTACGAAGAACTGTGTGGGCAATTCAGAAACAGCTGAAATCCGGGGAATTTGAGCCGGAAGGTGTGGAAGTTGTTTTTCAGGGCGGTCGGATCGATCGCGTGGATACTATGGAGACAGATGATGGGAAGCTGTATGTCCGGGTCATTGATTATAAGACCGGGAATACTTCTTTTGATCTGGTTTCTTTGTATCATGGTCTGCAGCTGCAGCTGATGATCTACATGGACGGTGCCCTTACCGTAGAGCAAAACAAGCATAAGGATAAAGATGTGATTCCTGCAGGGGTATTTTATTACAATATCAAGGATCCTATGATTCAGGAAAAAATAGATGCAGATATAGAGACTGTCCAGGAAAAAGTGCTGAAGGAACTAAAGATGAACGGACTGGTTCTGAAAGATAAAGAACTGGTACAAAAAATGGACAGTTCCCTTGTGTCAATTCCCGTATCCTTTAACAAAGACGGAAGCTTCCGGAAAAATTCTTCTGTAGCCTCAAAAGAGCAGTTTGATATTTTAAACCGTTATGTAAAAACAAAGATTTCTCATATCAGACAGTCCATTATGACCGGAGATGCCCAGGTTTCCCCTTATATGATGGGAAAGAAAAATGCCTGTACCTACTGTCCTTACAGCGGCGTATGCGGTTTTGATATGGACATTCCAGGCTATGAATTCCGCAGGCTGAAAAACTTTACAGATGAAGAGCTGTGGGATGCTTTTGTGAAGGAGGTGGATGAATAATGGCAGTGAACTGGACGAAAGAGCAGGAGCAGGTTATTAATTTAAGAAACCGGAATATTCTGGTAAGTGCAGCAGCTGGTTCCGGAAAGACTGCGGTGCTTGTGCAGCGAATTCTAAAAAAGGTGATGGATCCGGAGCATCCTGTTGACATTGACAGGCTGCTGATCATGACGTTCACAAGAGCAGCAGCAGGGGAAATGCGGGAACGAATTGCAAATGCCCTGGAGGATGCTCTCTGTGAGAATCCGGACAATGAGCATCTGCAGCGCCAGACTACCTTGATCCATACGGCGCAGATCACCACGATAGATGGCTTCTGTGCTTATGTGATCCGCAATTATTTCCATCTTATTGGTCTGGATCCTGGTTATCGGACAGGAGAAGAGGGAGAATTGAAGCTTCTGAAAGAGGACGTGATGAAGGAGCTTCTGGAGAACTATTACATAAAAGATGACAAAAAGTTTAAGTATTTTATCGAATGCTACGCATCAGGCAAAACAGATGATGGAATCAAAGAACTGATTTATTCTCTGTATAATGCTGCCATGAGCAATCCATATCCGGATACCTGGCTGGAAGAATGCATAGATAGTTATAGAAATACGGATTTAGAGTCTGTAAAATCATCAGAATGGATGAATTTGTTATGGAAAAACATTACGGAGGATCTTTGCCAGGCAAAGGAACTGATTACCCAGGCAAGAAGCTTTTGCAATGCGCCAGGAGGACCATACCTGTATGATGAAGCACTGCAAAGTGATCTCATCCTCATTCGTGCAGCAGAAGAGAAAGCCGCCGCCGGTGATTTTGACGGAGCAGGAGAGCTTCTTGGCAAACCGGCTTTTGCCGCTCTTTCCAGAAAGAAACCAAAAGATCCTGTAGATGATACGCTGAAAGAGCAGGTAAAATCTCTTCGGGAAAATGCAAAGGATATTTTAAAGGATATTGGAACACGGTATTTTTCCGTAAAGGAGGAGGAACTTCCAGTGCTTCTGGAAACCTGCCGGGAGCCTGTAGAAATGCTAGTGGAGCTTACCAGGGAATTTATCCGTATGTATGGAGAGAAGAAGCGGGAAAAAAATATTCTGGACTTTACGGACATGGAGCATTTTGCGCTGGAAATCCTGATTCAAAGGGTTCATGCAGCGGAAGAAAATGGCGAAAACGACGGTAATTGGACTGGAGAGAGCAAGTATATTTATCACATGAGTCCGGCAGCACGTGAACTTTCCCTGAAATATGACGAGGTCATGGTGGATGAGTACCAGGACAGTAACCTGGTACAGGAAATGATCACTAACTGTGTTTCCGGCTGGGCAGATGGAAGAAAAAATATATTCATGGTAGGTGATGTGAAGCAGAGCATTTACCGGTTCCGCCTTGCCAGACCAGAGCTTTTTATGGAAAAGTATGAACAGTACAGTTTAACGGACAGTACGGAACAGCGAATCGATCTTCATAAAAATTTCCGCAGCCGGTCTCAGGTATTGGATAGTGCAAACTTTATTTTCCGTCAGATTATGGGAACAGATCTTGGTGGAATTGCCTACGATAAAGCCGCAGCTCTTTATCCTGGAGCTGTGTTTCCGGAAGGAAACAAGGAAAGCTTTCTTCCTGCAGAAGTTCTTCTGGTAGAAAAGGATTCTGAAGAACTGGAGGATCTGATGGAAGGAAAGGATGCCCGGGAACTGGAGGCTCTTGCTATTTCCCACAGAATTAAGGAAATTGTGGGAAAAGAGCTGGTACTTGATAAAGAAACCAAAGAATATCGTCCTGCGAAATACGGAGATATTGTAATCCTTCTTCGCACCGCCTCCGGCTGGTCAGAAACCTTTACAGAGGTGCTTTCTGCCCACGGAATTCCTGTGTATGCCGCTTCAAAGACGGGATATTTTTCCGCACTTGAGGTGGTTACGATTCTGAATTATCTGCAGGTCTGCGATAATCCTCTTCAGGATATTCCTTTGACGGGTGTGCTGAGGTCGCCGCTGGTGGGATGTACTACCCAGGAGCTTGCCGTTTTGCGGGAAGAACATCCGAAGGGGATGCTGTATGACAGCGTGTTGAATTTCCTGGAAGAATATGAGGGGCAGGAAAGAACTCTTTACCACAAATTACATGGTTTTATAGTCCTGCTGAATGAAATGCGTGATCTTGCGGTGTACACTCCTGTGCATGAGCTGATTCTTGAGATTCTCCGCAGAACCGGCTATGGTAATTATGCGAAAGCTCTGCCAAATGGTGCACAGCGGAGCGCCAACCTCGCTATGCTGGTGGAAAAGGCAATGGATTATGAGAAGACCAGTTACAGAGGCTTATTTAATTTTGTCCGATATATTGAACATTTGCAAAAATATGAAGTTGATTATGGCGAAGTAAATCTTTCTGGCGCAGGAGAAGGTTCCGTGGAAATCATGACGATCCACAAGAGCAAGGGACTCGAGTTTCCGATTGTAATCCTTGCCGGTATGGGAAAACAGTTCAATATGCAGGATCTGAACGCCAGACTTCTGATTCATCCGGATTACGGTCTTGGCGCTGACGCCATTTTGCCAGACCGGCGGATGATTGTGTCAACACTGTATAAGCAGGTGATCCGCCGTAAGCTTCTGGAAGAGACTCTGGGGGAGGAAATCCGAGTACTTTACGTTGCCCTGACGCGTGCCAAGGAGAAACTGATCATGACCGGAACAATAGGAAATCTGGAAAAAAGGCTGCTTTCTTTATACAGATTCCGCGAAAATGAACAGGAACTTCTTCCGGCAGAAACGAGACTGAATGGAAAAACTTACTGGGATTATGTGCTTCCTGCGCTTGCAAGGCACCGCTGCATGGATGAACTTTTTGAGGAGTTTGGATTGCTGCCATCCCATGATAATCTGCTTTATGATGATCCGGCAGAGTTTCAGGTGAAAAGGATCACAGCGCGGACTTTAACGGAGGCTGAAGTGGTGGAACAGGCTGTCGGGCAGATGGAAGACGATATTCTGGATAACTGGGATTGTGAGAAAATCGTGGATCCTGAAATCAGAGCGGAACTGGAAAAGCGTTTTGGATTTGTATATCCTTATGAATATCGTAAAGATATTCCGGTGAAGGTCAGCGTATCGGATCTGAAAAAGAAGAGTTACCATGAAGATACGGATATTGAAGAAGCTGTATATTTCGAACCGGACATTGTTCCGCTGGTTCCAAGATTTATTGAGGAAAAGAAGGAAACGGAAGAGGCGTTCACAGGTTCGGCAAGAGGTACTGCTTACCATCGTGTGATGGAATGTCTTGAGTACAATAAAACGGATAGTGCACAGCAGCTGAAAGAGCAGATCAACGCATTGGTTCAGAGCAAAAAAATGTCTGAGGCAGAAGCAGAATGTATCAGAATTTCAGATATTCAGTCTTTTGTGAATGGGGCACTGGGGCAGAGAATGAAAGTCGCTGCATTATCGGGGCTTCTTTTCAGGGAACAGCCTTTTGTCATTTCCAGAAGTGCTGCTGAAATAGATGAGGCATGGGATCCCAAGGAACGTGTGCTTGTGCAGGGAATCATAGACGCTTATTTTCTGGAAGGGGATGAGATCGTGCTGGTTGATTACAAGACGGATCGTGTGCGCAGAGGGGAAGAGCAGAAGCTGGTTGATCTGTATCACACTCAGCTGGAGGATTATGCTCAGGCACTTCATAGAATGACTGGGCGCAGGGTGAAAGAGAAGTATATTTATTCTTTTACGTTGAAAAAAGAGATATTGTTAGGATGATTGCTTGTGTTCGCAGAAGGTGCGTGGATGTGGCGTGCCTGATCTGAGAGCTGTGCGAAGAACCCGGAAAATCTAAGAGAACAGGATTTTGCTAAAAGCGAAGACATGAGAGGCCAAACTCGCTCCTTCGGAGCTCAGACAGTGTCCTCTCATGTCTTCAACGCAAAATCCTGTCCTCTAAGATTTTCTCGGAACCTCCGCAAAGCCCTCAGACCAGGTACGCCACATCCACGCACGTCGCAGGCGGAAGGGAAAGCGAAAATTTGACAAACTTACACTCTCCACCCCGCTGGATACTTATTTTTCAATGTCCCATTCACAAGTTTTCCAAACCCAAGGGGATACCCTTCCACACAAAGCAAATGCCATCCTTTAGAATGAGCAGCCTCCTCAGGCTCAATTGTAAGAGTTTCCCCTTTCAGATACCGCTCCAGTCTTGGATCATCCACAGAAAGGGAAATCACAGCTTCAGCTTCATTTTTCCGGAAAGCCAGTGCAAGCGGCTGAGCCGGTTCAAACCGGTTTTTCTTCAGATCTCCCAGATAAAGTCCGTTCCGAATAAACGTAAGTCCTCTGAAATTATAGGAAACAGACGGCAGATAATAAACTTTATCTGCCCGGACCTCCACCCGGTTCCAGTCAAACTCCTGGCCATCTAAAGTTTTCAACCCGATTTCTCTGAAAAATTCTTCCATATACTTCCGGACATCTGCAGCCAGACGACTGGTCTTAGAAGTACCAGCGGAAGGTCCAGCCGTTCCCTCCTTTTGCAAGAGGGCTAGAAAATGCCCCTCCCCCTGCATCTTATGGGGAAAAATGCGCACACATTTTTTCAGTTGTGGATTCCCATCTCCCCATTCAGGATTTCCGGTGGAAAAGCCCTCATAATCCTCCATGGAAATCAGAGACAGCTCCGGCCTTTCCCTGAGAAGCCAGGAAATGATCTGCTCATCCTCACAAGGTGCAAAGGTACAAGTAGAATAAAGCATCTGTCCTCCCGGCTGCAGCATGTCTGCCGCATTCAGACAAAGCTGTTTCTGAATTCTGGAAAGCTCCTCAGACTTCTCAGGAGTCCAGTCCCTGGCAAGAGCTTCCTCCTTACGGAACATCCCCTCCCCGGAACAAGGTGCATCCAGAATGATCTTATGGAAAAATTCTGGAAAATTTTTTACCATTTTTTCAGGTTTTTCATTGGCAACAAAAAGATTGGGAATCCCAAACAGTTCCAGGTTTCGAAGCAGTGCTCTTGCCCTGGTAGTGCTGATATCATTTGCAACCAGAAGTCCTTCACCCTTTAGGGCGGAACCAACTGCAGTTGCTTTTCCTCCAGGAGCTGCACACATATCCAGCACATATTCTCCTGGCTCCACCGGAATACGGGAAGCGGGGGTCATGGCACTTGGTTCCTGAAGATAATAAAGTCCGGCCTGATAAAGAGCACACCGGGATGGCCTTACATCCTCATTGTAAAAATAACCATTCGAAACCCATGGGATTTTTTTTACTTCAAAGGGCACAATCTGTTCAAACTCCTCACAGGAAATCTTTGCCGTGTTTACCCGGAGCCCATAAGTACGCGGCTGTTCATAAGCTGCCAGAAAAGGTTCAAAATCATCCCCAAGCATATCCTCCATCCGATGAAGAAAAGCCTGAGGCAGAGCTGATAATTTATCTGAATCCATAGAAAAATCTCCTTAGTACTGAAATAGAATTAGATATGAAAAAAATGTCTGCAAAAAATCTCACGCAAACTGTGAAACACATCTTGCAGAAAGCATTTTTTAAACACATTTTAGTATAGCGGAAGAAAAAGAACAAGTCAAACATAAGCAAAAGAATCCATTGGAATTTCCTGGTTTTTCCACTATAATTAAATATAGAATAATCATTAGAGCGTGTTTGAAAAATTATTCCTACAAATCATACTCCGGAAACGGTGTAAACAGCAATATACTTATAAAACAAGAGAGTGAGGGTATGAAATGCCAAAAGAAAAAATCAGCCTGAATTCCATTTACATATCAGACCGTTTACAAAAATCCCTGCAGCCTGTTTCCAACAGCGCACTGACTGCCATAACAGCCCCTATGGGATATGGGAAGACAACCGCCGTAAACTGGTATCTGTCCAGACTGGCGAAAGACAGTCAGGCTTTGCTGATCCGGATCAGTATTTACTCCCAAAACCTTTCCATCTTCTGGAAAAGTGTGCAAAATGCATTTTCCTTCGCAGGTCTTAACTTTCTGGAAAACTACGATTGCCCGGAAGATGAAGCTTCCGCTGGATTCTTGACGGAAATTCTATGCTATCAACTGGAAAAATGTGAAAATTGTTATATTTTTATAGATGACTTTCATCTGTTAAAAGATGACCGGGCGGCCACTTTCCTGTGCAGAATGGCAGGGAGGATTCCGGAAAATGTGCATCTGATCGTAGCAAGCCGAAATCATTTTATCAGTGATGACTGGATTGTAAGGCTTGGAGGAAGACTTCACCGGATAGAAATAGACGATCTGCGTCTGAACTCTGGGGAGCTATCAGCCTATATCCGCCGCTGCGGAACCAGCATGACAGCCAGCCAGCTTGAGCAGCTTCTGAAATCCAGCGAAGGATGGTTCGCAGCTGTTTACCTGAATTTGTGTTCTTTTTCAAAATCAGGAGAATTGCCAGGAAAAACATCTGACATTTACCAGATGTTTTCCGCTTCCATGCTGAATCCTTTGCCAGAAGACAGAAAAGAATTTTTAAGTGCCATGGGGCTTGCAGATGAATTCACGGAAGAGATGGCAGAATTTATTACAAAAAGAGAAGACGTACACCAGATTCTGAAAATGCTCACCAGGCAGAATGCTTTTGTCACCTGCCTGAATGACGGGCAGACTTACCGCTTTCACCATATGATGAAAGAGTGCGCGTTTCGTGCGTTCAGAACACTGGATGATTCCAGACAGGCTTTCTATTATGAAAGATATGGTGCATGGTATGAAAAACATGGTGCCTATATCCATGCCCTGTCAGCATACCGGCGAAATCAGAATTTTGCAGCTATTCTCCGGGTGGTGCAAAAAGATGCCGGAATCTTACTTGCTTCTCTAAAACCGGAAGAGGTTCTGGAAGTTTTGAACAGATGTCCGGTTTCCGTTTTAAAAGAATATCCGCTTGCAATTCTGGTTCTTATGAGATGCATGTTTAACTGGAAAAATATTCCCAAAATGCTGGAATTGAAAGAACTTCTTCTGGCATCCATCAGAGAACATCCAAAGCTGTCTGAGGAAGAGAAAGGAAATCTTCTGGGCGAATGCGACCTGATCCAGAGCTTTCTTATGTACAATGATATTTCGAGAATGAGTCAGTTTCACCGCAGTGCCAGCGAGAAGATGACAAGACCTGCCATCAGTATCCGAAGTGACGGAGGCTGGACGTTTGGCTCCCCATCTGTACTTATGATGTTTTACAGGAAAAGCGGAGACCTTGACAAAGAGCTGGAAGAGATGAACCAGTGTATGCCTCATTATTACAAGATCACAAACGGACACGGACAGGGTGCAGAAACGATTATGAGCGCAGAGGCTCACTTTATGCGTGGAAATTTTGTTGATGCCCATATAGCATTGGAAAAGGCTTATACCCAGATTCAGGGAAACGGGCAGGAGAGCATTGCACTTTGCTGCGATTTTCTGGCACAAAGGCTGTCTATCTGTATGGACATAAAAATGAGAAATACATTTGAAGAACGTCGAAAAGAACTGCTGCAGGGGCATAATACTACCTGGGTCAATATTTTTGACAGCACTTGCGCCTATTACTATGCAGTTACCGGACAAACGGAGCGGATTCCGGCTCTCTTTGGAGCGCATATGCTTTCTACGGTGAATTTTCTGGCACCTGGGAGACCGATGATGGAAATGATCGAGAATCAGGTTTATCTTGCCCAGGGAGAATATTCGAAGGTGATCGGAAGAAGCGAATCCATTCTTGCCATGTGTCAGGCTCTTCACTACGATCTGGTAGCGCTTCATGTGCAGATCCAGCTTCTTGCGGCCAACTGGAAGCTGGGAAAAACAGAACAGGCGCTTGAACTTTTGAGAGGATCACTTTCCCAGGCTTTTCCAGATGGAATCCTTATGCCATTTGTGGAGAATTATCCATACATAGAGGAGCTTTTGAAGGGAAGCTTTTTCGGAATCAATGAAAATTTTCTTTTCAGGATCACCAGAATGGGGAAAGAATGGGAAATGCGGTGCGATCAGTTAAAAAAAGAGGAGGCGTATCCGCCGGTCTTTAAAGTACTGTCAGATCGTGAGCTGGAGATTACGGAGCTTATGGCGAAGCATATGAGCAACAAAGAAATCGCCCAGAGTCTGTTTTTATCCGAGGGAACTGTGAAGCAGTACATCAATCAGATTTATTCCAAATTACAGATTCCCGGGGATGTCCGGGTGAAGCGCAAGTATCTTTTGGAGATGATGGAAGGGAAAAGCTAACTGGAAGTTAATACTATTTTTGTCAGAGAAAACGTATAGTAAAGGTACAACATATTTCGACAGGAGGAAAATGGTATGAAGAGAAAAATAGTTACAGCGGTCATCGCGTTTATTTTATGTGCAGCAGTTGTTCCCACAGCTGGTATTTACAGCGTAATGGCAGAAAACGAGGATACGCTTCAGGTAGAGGACGGAGCTGACTATGCAGCACTTTCCGGTGTATGGAAAAATGAAGATGCACAGGCTGATGAAACTCTTACCTTAAGTGCAGACGGATTGTTTGTATATCACACCGGAGAAGGCGATGATGTTCAGGGATATCTGGAATATGTGGATGAATACAACGACGGAAATGGCAGATATGACATGTACAATCGCATGGGCATGTGGCTGGAGGGATTTTATCTGGACTCCGCGGATACTCTTCATATGGGAAATGACGGAGCTGCGGTTTTTACCAGAGCAGAGGAAGATCAGGCAGAAGAGAATTCGGAAGGTCAGACTGAAAACGAAGACAGCGTGGAAAAGAAAAGCTATGTCCTCATGTCAAATAAACGCTATACAGGACTGCGCCCTCTTTATAACAATTCCAGTTGGGAAGGAGGGTATTTCTATTCCGATATGACAGAGGACTGTATGACGGTGATCGTCAACTGCAGTGCTTTAAATGACAATGAATTCACCGGTACCCCGGAGGAATATATGGAACAGTTTGCAGGCTTTGTAAGTGAATCGGAAATAAAGGATTTCACAGCAGTACAGAACCAGGAATATACAGAGAAATTCACTTATCCGGCATATGAACTGGAATTTACCACCGGAGCAAATGAAGATACCTGCAAATGGAAAATGCTGTATTTCCAGACGGATACCAATACCTTTGCTTATGCTTACAGAGTTTCAGCGGATTTTGCTGAGGAGATGGAGGAGGAATACCGGGATGCCATTTCTTCTCTGGAACTGACGGAGCTTGAGGGCGTTGAAAATACAGGAACCACTCTCACTCAAGGGGAAGATTATGACCCAAGTGCCGAAGGTGAGAGCCTGGAAATGTTTATCTCTTATTTTGACAGCTGGTACCAGTATGGAGATTTAAATGCCATGAATATCCGGATTTATGGAGAAGGAACCTGGGAAATCTACAACAGCCTGAATAGTGATAAAACAGGGGGATATTTTTTTGACAGCGGTACTTTTACCACACTTGGCACAACTGCCTTGAAACTGGTCAATGACAGCGGAATCTATGTGGCAGATGTTACTTTGGATGGAGATGGCGATCTGATGCTCAGTCCTGTGATTTCCGGATATGGAAATATTTATGCAGGTGCAGCTTTTTTGCGAGAGTCCGATTCTATCGCCTATGAAGCCCAGACAGCTGACGATGGTGAAGGATACGGAGACTACATTCCTGATGAAGATTATGTAGAGGAAAGTGATCCGGGAGATACTTATTACTGGTATGATGGGGGAGGAAATGTAATGTACTTTGATGGTTCCGACAGCTATTATATAGGACCGGATGACGTGTTCTATATTGATGAGGCAGGAAGGCTGATGGAATACTGATAAGCAGGTAAAACTAGTACATCGTTTCGTAAATAACTATACCAATCGCGTAGGATGGGGATTCGAGTGTGCAGATTGCAGAAAGCCTTTTTCAAACACGCTCTGGGACGTGGACAAAAAGAATTTCCTGAAAAATATATGACAAATTTTGCAAGCTGAATACCTATGTGTATTTAGGCTTGTTTATTATTTACTGTTTTAAGATCATAGGGGATTTCATAAGCTTTCATTTTGTGATAAACTATGTGATAAAACTAAACAAGCTTCGTGTTTTGAGCAGCGGAGATTTCATTTTGACAAAGATATGGGCAGGAGCTATCAAGGATGCAGATATGGAAAGATATCTTGAGATAAGGATCACAGAGTCTGGAAAAGTAGGAGAGGTTTTGCGGGCTGAGGCAGGGCTTACAAAGAGGCAGATCAGTCAGGCAAAGTTCAGGCCGGGAGGTATCCTTAAAAATGGAAAACAGTGCCGTGTAACGGAAATAGCAGTGCCTGGTGATCGGCTTCAGGTATGTCTGGAAGCGAAAGGGATTGATTCAAAGCAACTGGTGTGTCCAGATACAAGTAGTTTCATAGAACGAGGAAAAAAACAATTATTGGATTTCGAAAGACAAGAGCTGGAAGACGGATTAAAACCCCAGAAACTTCAGATCCTTTATGAAGACCAGGATTTACTTGTAGTAAACAAGCCGGCTGGTATGGTGACGCACCCATCCGGAAGCCATTATCAGGACAGCATTTCTAACCTGCTTGCAGCCTATTTTCGTGAAAAAAATGAGACAACACGCATTCGGTCCATTGGACGTCTGGATAAAGAGACCTCCGGGATTTTACTTTTTGCCAGAAACCAGGTGGCGGCAGCCAGATTGCAGAAGCAGAGGGAAGAAGGAAAGCTGCAGAAGAAATATCTGGCGCTTGCAGAAGGAGATTTATCAGAAGCAAATGATTCTGTATTCTGGAAAGAAATTGCTATACCACTTGCCCCGGATCCGGAAAATCCCATGAAAATGACAATTTCTCCAGATGGACTGTTGCCAGGAAGCAGGAATGCAGTTACGTATTATAAGAACATAAAAAGTTTCGGCAATGTGACTCTTGTTGAGCTTCAGCTGGAAACCGGACGAACCCATCAGATCCGGGTTCACATGTCAGGGATAGGTCACCCTCTTCTGGGAGATACGATGTATAATCCTAGAGTGTGTTTGAAAATGAGTAACAGCAAAGAAAAAAAGAATACGGAAGGCAGAATTAATAATAGGAATGACTGCTTCAAAAGAGCTGCGCTCCATGCCTGGAAGCTGACTTTTTGTCACCCATTTACAGATGAAATAATCACTCTGGAAGCTCCCCTTCCAGATGATTTCTGCCGCTTTTTGAATGCAAACGAGGAGGAAAAAACATGACAGAAACACAGCAAACCATAAATAATGTTATCGCAAAAATGATCGCATATTCCGATGGAAACAAGCATGATATTGCCCATTTCCTGAAGGTATATACATATGCCAGAATGATTGGCGAGATGGAAAATTTAACCGAAAGAAAGCAGGAAATTCTGGAAATCGCAGCCGTGATCCACGACATTGCCTGCCCTGTATGCCGCGTAAAATATGGTAATACAAACGGCTCCAACCAGGAAAAAGAAAGTCCTGAGCTGGTAGAAAATTTCCTCAAGGATGTGGAAATTGATGATGAAATGAAAGAGAGAATCAACTATCTGGTTAGCCATCACCACACCTATACAAACGTAGACGGACTGGATTACCGCATTCTTCTGGAAGCTGATTTTCTTGTAAATGCAGATGAAAGTGAAATGTCTGAGAATGCTGTTGAAACAGCCAGAGAGCGCGTATTTGAGACCAATACAGGCAAAAAATTACTCACAAGTATCTATAAATTGCCTGCCAGGTAAAGCAATAGAAGGCGTTGAAAAAGAAAAAAGAGTGGTTAATTTCTGCAATATTAAACCTGGAAATTCAATCTATGGAACCGCTTATTTCCGGGGAATTGAGCTTGTAGTGAAGGATAAAAAAGGCTTTCACCTGTGACGGAGAAATTGATCAGTTATTTGAAGTGAAAGAAAATATGTTGAAATATTGGCGTGGCATTGGCCGCGCCCTTTTTTGTAAATGATGGGAATATAGAAATTTGTTTTCAAAAATAGTATTGACAAAACTATATTATATATCATATAGTATTGCTAATTAAACAATATTGATGGACTATATAATATGATTGGAGTGATCAGATGGTATTTAACACAGGAGCTGCACTTCTGGACGCTATTGTCCTGGCGGTTGTGTCCAAGGAGCCGGAAGGTACTTACGGATACAAGATCACCCAGGATGTACGCGGAGTTCTGGATATTTCAGAATCCACACTTTATCCAGTGCTGCGCCGTCTGCAGAAGGATGACTGCCTGGAAGTCTACGATCAGGCATATGCCGGACGAAATCGCAGATATTATAAACTGACGGAGAAAGGGCAGGCACAGCTGAATTTGTACAAGATCGAGTGGAAGAATTATTCCACCAAGATAGGCAGTATGTTTGAGGACGCTGGCAGAAATGCGGACAGCGGCCACATGAGGGAGGAGAATTAACAGGTATGGACAGAGCGCAGTTTATGAAACAGCTAGAGAGGCTGCTGTCTGATATTTCGGAAGCAGAAAAGCAGGAGGCGCTGGCTTACTACAACAGTTATTTTGACGAAGCCGGTCCTGAGAATGAGGCTTCCGTGATCAGAGAGCTTGGAAGCCCCGGAAAAGTGGCTGCCATAATAAAGGCAGACCTTGACGAAAGCAATGAGGAATATGCACAGTATACAGAGAATGGATATGAGGACTTGCGGGAAAACAAGGCTTCTTATATGCCGGAGATTCACCAAAGAGATGGGGAACATGCAGGAAAAACAGATCGTACCCACAGGGGATATCGCCCGAAAGAGAAGGGAAGCAACAGCAGATTTATCCTGATCCTAATTGCCCTGGTATTTCTTTCCCCATTTATCATTACAGCAGCCAGTGGCGTATTCAGTATTTTACTGGTGGTGATCTTGTTTCCATTTTTGGCGATTTTTGTATCCGGAGTTGTGGCGTTCTCATTTATCGTAGCAGCTTGCGCCTGCATGAGTGTGGGAGTTGGAACTTTGGTTACCAATACTGCTGTGGGACTAATGGTAATGGGAATCGGCTGTCTTTTGTTTGCATCAGGAATTCTGTTCTGCATTTTAACAGGATGGCTGGGCTCCACAATTTTCCCATGGATCCTTCGCAAGGTGACAGACTTTTTCCAGAAAATCGTGTATCGGAATAAGAAGGAGGAGCAGGCATGAAAAAAGGAACAAAGGGAATGCTGATTGCAGCAGGTGCTTTCGCAGTGGCAGGAATTGGTTTATGTATCGGTGGAATTTCTGTAGCAGCAGTGGAAACAGGCGGAAATGTGTTTGATCAGGCTGGACAGCTGCTTCAGGATAATGATTATCCGCTGGCTGGTCTGATCCATTTGGGAAACGCCCAATATCATTCTTCTGACATAGATTGGGATGCTTTAGATGGAAATACTGTGGATATGGATTTTGCCAGTGATCTGGAAATCAGTTTGAAGTATGATGAGCTCCTTATCCAGGAATACGATGGTGACAAGATTCGGGTAAATGTGGCAAATGATGCGAAGAACGATGTGGTCGTTAAGGAAACTTCCGGGAAAATCACGATTACAGATACCCGCAGTGGCAATGTAAAAAAGAAGAAACAGATAAAAGTCAGTATTCCTTCAGTGAAAGAATTTGATACGGTAAGCCTGGGTGTTGACATGGGAACCATTGATCTGGAGTGCGATTTAAAAGTACAGGAGCTTTCGGTGGAAGTTGGTGCCGGAGAATTTTGCGGTTATGGAAATATCACAGCAGCGAATTGTGATCTTCAGGTTGGCGCCGGAACCATCGACATTGATCAGATTGATGTTCAGAAACTGAATGCGGACTGCGGTGCTGGTGAAATTGACATGGTAGTAACTGGAAAAGAGAAGGACTATAATTACGATCTTTCCTGTGGTATGGGTGAGATTAATTTGGAGGATTCTGAGTACAGTGGAATTGGCATTGAGAAAACCATTTCCAATGAAGGTGCCCAAAAAGATATGGTGCTGGAATGCGGAATGGGCGAGATTGATGTGGAGTTTACTGGGGAAAAATAAAATCTTGCAGAACGCTTTTTTCAGACACGCTCTGGTGTAAAGTTATGTAATAAATAAAAAAATAAGACAGAAATGTCAGATCGGAGGAATCAATTATGAGCAATAAGCGTTTATACAAATCAACTGTAAACTGTATGCTGTGTGGTGTGTGCGGCGGAATTGCCGAGTATTTCGATATTGACCCAACCCTGGTCCGCCTGGCCTGGGTAATCCTGACCTGCTTCGGCGGCGCAGGAATCTGGGCATATATTATTGCAGCGATTATTATTCCGAAAGCATAAGAAGAATTGCACAAGATCCACTGCCTGCGAAAACTTAGCTGCAAGGGGCCCCGAGCTGCTTAGTTGTAGTTGACAGTCAGCTTGGCAGAATATTGCGACGGTTCGCGTGGAATATGCCATGTCAAATTGCATCCACTTTGAATAAATATATTATATTTTGTCCATACTCCCTATATACATCCAAACACTGTAAAAAGGAGCATAGACATATGAACAAAGACAAAGAAGTAGAAGCTTACAAATCCGGAAATCTTACCCCTGAAGAACAGACAAAATATGAAATTGCTCAGGAACTTGGCATTCTGGATAAAGTCTTAGAAGGGGGCTGGAAAAGCCTCTCCGCCAAAGAAACGGGCCGGATCGGTGGCATAATGGCGCGAAAGAAACCGAAAAAATAATAGTATATTATTTGCCCCTGCAACTTGCCATCAGGCTAGAGCGTGTTTGAAAAAGGCTCTAGGAGGGGCGGGAAAATGGGGGACGCGTAAGCGTCTCCTTTTCAGAAAAAATGGAGGAAAATTATGCGTATCCTGATAGCAGAAGACGAGGTAGAAATTGCCCGGGCACTGAAGGTTTTGCTGGAAAAAAACAAGTCCTGCAGGACAGTTTGAGAGAAAATATTCAAACTGTCCTTTTAAAATATATAAAAATTGGATATTTATAACGGTACAGTATTCCTGTATGCTTTCAGACAAATAAAAGGCAGTTGAAGAAATGGAAATCTGTTAAAACAGTGCCCCACAATTTTTCTGCACAATACATACAGGAGGAAATCAAAATGAGCCAGGAAAGATATGCATTAAATAAACAGCTTGCACAGATGTTAAAAGGTGGAGTGATCATGGACGTTACCACTCCGGAACAGGCAAAAATCGCAGAGGAGGCAGGTGCCTGTGCGGTTATGGCGCTGGAGAGGATTCCGGCAGATATTCGTGCAGCAGGCGGTGTTTCCAGGATGAGCGACCCCAAAATGATCAAAGGAATCCAGGAGGCAGTCTCCATTCCGGTTATGGCGAAATGTCGTATCGGACATTTTGTAGAAGCGCAGATTCTGGAAGCAATTGAGATTGATTATATTGATGAGAGCGAGGTGCTTTCCCCGGCAGATGATGTTTACCATATTGACAAGCGTCAGTTTAAAGTGCCATTTGTATGCGGAGCCAAAGATTTAGGGGAAGCTTTAAGGCGAATCGCAGAAGGTGCTTCCATGATTCGTACAAAAGGCGAACCAGGAACCGGCGATGTGGTACAGGCGGTGCGCCACATGCGCATGATGAACAGCGAAATCGGGAAAGTGGTTTCCATGCGTGAGGATGAGCTTTTTGAAGAAGCAAAGAATCTGCGTGTGCCATATGAGCTGGTTGAGTATGTGCACAAAAACGGCAGACTTCCGGTGGTGAACTTTGCAGCAGGCGGTGTTGCGACTCCTGCAGATGCGGCTCTTATGATGCAGCTTGGCGCAGAAGGTGTGTTTGTGGGCTCTGGTATTTTCAAATCCGGTGATCCAAAGAAGCGTGCAGCAGCTATTGTAAAAGCGGTCACTAACTATCAGGATTCCAAAATGCTTGCAGAGCTTTCCGAAGACCTTGGTGAAGCTATGGTCGGAATCAATGAGCAGGAAATCCAGCTTCTGATGGCAGAGAGGGGCAAATAAGATGAAAATCGGAATCCTTGCTGTGCAGGGAGCTTTTGCAGAACATAAGAGCAAATTGGAAAAACTGGGTGCTCGGTGCGTGGAACTGCGAAAAAAAGAAGACCTGGATGGAGACTTTGAAGGACTGGTTTTGCCAGGCGGTGAGAGTACGGTACAGGGAAAACTCCTTCGGGAGCTGGAAATGTTTGAGCCTTTGAAAGAGAAAATCCAGGCTGGAATGCCAGTGCTTGCCACTTGTGCGGGGGTGATCCTTCTGGCTGACCACCTCTCTAATGACGGGCATGTGTATTTCGGAACCATGCCTGTGACAGTAAAAAGAAATGCCTACGGCAGACAGCTTGGCAGTTTTCACACCATCAGGGAAATGAAAGGAATCGGTCAGGTTCCCATGACATTCATTCGTGCCCCTTATATTGAGAAATGCGGAGATGGCGCAGAAGTACTGGCTGAGGTGGATGGAAATATTGTAGCTGTAAAGTATAAAGAGCAGTATGGACTGGCATTTCATCCGGAACTGGATGAGGATGACAGGATACATGAGGCGTTTCTGAATAGTGTAAAGAAATATGCAAAGAAAAATTCCCCAAATACCTGGTTATAGAATGAACCTATAACCAGATATTATTTTTACATATTAGACAGATAATCCCCAGTATGTTACTATGCATTCATCAACAAAAACAAAGCAACAGCAAAGAAAAACATCAAAAACAATAACAAAACTAACATTAACAAAAAATGATGAAAAATAGTAAACATACGGAGGAAAGAAAAATGGCAGATATCAGAGATTCTAAAAACTGGGGATTTGAAACAAAACAGTTACATATTGGACAGGAGAAAGCAGATCCAGTAACAGATGCAAGAGCTGTTCCAATCTACGCTTCTACATCTTATGTATTCCATAACTCACAGCATGCAGCTGACCGTTTCGGACTTCGCGATGCCGGAAATATTTATGGAAGACTTACCAACCCTACAGAGGATGTTTTCGAGCAGAGAATTGCTGCTCTTGAAGGTGGAGTTGCAGCGCTTGCAGTTGCTTCCGGTGCAGCAGCTATCAATTATACATTCCAGGCACTTGCAAAAACAGGTGAGCACATTGTAGCTTCCAAGACCATCTACGGCGGAACATACAACCTTCTGGCACATACTCTTCCGCAGACCAGCGGCATCACCGCAACATTTGTAGATCCGGATGCAGAAGGCTCTTTCGAAGCTGCAATCCAGGAAAACACAAAAGCAATCTTTATTGAGACCCTTGGAAATCCGAACTCCAACCTGATTGATATTGAAGAAGTTGCAAAAATTGCGCACAAACATAACATTCCTCTTGTAGTTGATTCTACATTTGCAACTCCTTACCTGGTTCGCCCGATTGAGTATGGTGCAGATATCGTCGTTCATTCCGCAACCAAATTCATCGGAGGCCATGGAACTGCAATCGGTGGCGTGATCGTAGACAGCGGCAACTTCGACTGGAAAGCATCCGGCAAATTCCCGTGGATTTCTGAGCCGAACCCAAGCTATCATGGAATTTCCTTTGCAGAGGCAACCGCTCCGGCAGCATTTGTAACTTATATTCGTGCAATCATCCTTCGTGACACAGGAGCTACCCTTTCTCCATTCCATGCATTTTTGTTCTTACAGGGACTGGAAACTCTTTCCTTAAGAGTGGAGCGTCACGTAAGCAACGCCCTGAAAATCGTAGATTACCTGTCTAAACATCCACAGGTAGAAGCTGTTCATCATCCATCACTGGAGAGTGAGCCAAGTCATTATCTTTATAAGAAATACCTTCCAAACGGCGGCGGTTCCATCTTTACATTTGAGATCAAGGGTGATGCACAGACCGCTCAGAAGTTTATTGATAACCTTGCAATCTTCTCATTGCTTGCAAATGTTGCAGATGTAAAATCCCTTGTGATCCATCCTGCAACAACCACACACAGCCAGTGCACAGAGGAAGAGCTTCTTGACCAGGGCATCAAACCAAACACAATCCGTCTTTCCATCGGTATTGAGAAAGTGGAAGACCTGATCGCGGCTCTGGACGCAGCATTCGAGGCAGTAAAGTAATTAAAAAATAAATTCATTTCTGTAAAAGGTACTGTATTTCCTGAAATGGGAGATATGGTACCTTTTTTAGGCTACAACAGTCGAATTCGGCAAAATATATTGCAAAGTGGGGCGTGCAGATTGCGGGAATGATTTTTCAGACAGGCTCTGGCGCCTGCGGAATGATTACAGATTATCATAAAAATGTTTGTATTATTTATTCTTCTTTTTATACTTTATTAACATTTTATGTGCAGAATTGTCAAAATCTGTAGACAGAATTGTGCAAAGTATGGTAAAATATTGACGTATTAGGGGAAAAGGGAAGGCAGTGATTTTGTGTGATAGATATCTCTAATCTTGACAGCCATATATTTGATGCTCTGTCTCAGACTTCAGATAATATGTACATTTATATAGCAGATCTGGAACGCGATTTTTCCAGATGGTCTAAGCCAAGTGTGGATTACTTCAATCTGCCGGGAGAATTTATAGAGAATACGGCGAAGGAATGGGTACAGCATATTCATCCTGCAGACCAGCATATTTTTCTGGAGGATATCGGCCGTATTTTTGAGGGGAAAAGCAACCGGCATAATTGTGAATACCGGGCTTTAAATAAATATGGGAAATATGTATGGGTAAGGTGCCAGGGAATTGTGGAGCGGAATGCGGATGGAAGCCTTGGCCTTTTTGTTGGCACGATGATGAATCTTGGTGTGAATGCCAAGTTTGACCAGCCCACTGGTTTATATACGTTTCATGAGCTGAAGAAGCAGCTTCCGGCATTTATCAGTCATGGAATGGAAGGTGCTGTTCTTCTTTTTGATGTGGACAGACTTCAGAGAATCAATGATATTCTTGGGTATCTGGTAGGAGATGAGGTTCTGCAGCGTCTGGGACAGAAATGTCAGAGCCTGGAAGGCGTTATTTCTTATCGGGGACCAGGAGGTAAATTCTATTGTATTACCACTGAGAAATCCGAGCATGCACTTGACCGGATCTACCAGGAAATGCAGAAGTTTTCAGTGGAAGTCCCCAGGGAGATGAATCTGGAGATCCAGTTGACGATTTCATGCGGAGTGGCCTTTTTTCCGCAGGATGCAGAGGATTTCGAGACTTTGCATGCAAATGTGGAATACGCCCTTGAGCAGGCGAAGAAAGTGGGACGTGGCAGCATTGCGCAGTTTTCCGGACAAATGCACAGAAAAACGGTGGAGAAATTCCGACTGCAGGAAGTGCTCCGTGAGTCTGTTGCCAATAATTGCAGAGGGTTTGCGCTGGTATACCAGCCTCTGGTGAACGGAGAGACTCAGGAGGTTTATGGTGCTGAGACTCTGATGCGTTTTTATCTGCCGGATGGAACGCTGGTTTCCCCAATGGAATTTATTCCGATCCTGGAGGAAGACGGAACCATCCGACAGGTGGGAGAGTGGCTTTTGAATAAGGCACTTGCCCAGGCGGCACTGTGGCGCATGGAGAATTCTGATTTTGTAATTTCCGTGAATGTTTCTTATATCCAGATACTTCAGGAAGGTTTCAAGGAAATGGTGACACGGATCGTGGAAGAATCCGGCACACCGGAGAAGCAGCTGATCCTGGAGCTTACAGAGAGCTGTAAGGTATCGGATCCCAACGGTCTTCGGGATGATTTTGAATATTTTAAAAATATGGGGATCAATATGGCACTGGATGATTTCGGCACGGAGTACTCTTCCATTGCATTGCTTCGCAAGCTGAAACCGCAGTGGATCAAGATTGATCATACTTTTGTCAGTTCCATTCAGGATGATGAGATGGATCAGGCGATTCTGGAATATATTATGAATCTGAGTAAGCAGACCAGAATAAAGGTTTGTGTGGAAGGTGTGGAGAATGAGGAAATCCTTTCCGTTGTCCAGACTTATAAGCCGGAATTGCTTCAGGGATACTATTATTCCAAACCCTGTCCAGCGGAGGAATTTTCGAAGAAATATTTCAATGGGAAAGATAAGACAGGCAGCTACGGTTGTCTGAAAAAATAATTCTGATAAGCGCTTTTTTATACGCTCTAAGGGAAATACTAGTACATCGTTTTCGAAATAACTATACCACTCACTTGTCTGTGAATCCGATTGCACAGGTATAAAAGCCTCGGCGTAGCCCGCTACGCCTACGTTTTTATACCTGCACACTCGAATCCACATCCTACGTGATTGGTATAGTTATTTACGAAGCGATGTACTAGTCTTTCGTCTATTGCAAGTGCCCCCGATACAGATCGGTATAGCTTTAAACTGTAATTTGATCATTACATTAAAGGGCAGACCTGCTATGGTTTAGATAAGCTGATCCTGAATAATAATTATGCAGACGCTACCAATATGAAAGAAGCTGTAGAGGACAGTTTTATGCTGCGCAATTATGGCACAGAAGATGGAAATGAAGCATTACAAAAAACAGAGTCAGGTGGTGTATAATAAGAAAAACGGAGTTGAAAAGCCATGGTTAATCCGTTATAATTTTCATATATAAATACATGAAAAAAGTGTTTTTTCAGAAAATTGTATGTTGCTGGTCATGGGGTGGACAGCAACGACTATATGAAGGGGGATTTTTCTATGACGAAAATGAAGAAGATTTGCATACCTGTTCTTGCAGCTGCAGCCCTTGCATTTTCAGTTCCCGGAACTACGCAGGAGGCAGAGGCTTCCTGTAATACTTACCGTGTGAATGTTGTTACTGGATATCTGGCTTTGCGGACAGATACATCCTATAATAGCGGTAATGAGATCGGAGAACTTTACAGTGGTGATCTGGTGGAGGTACTGGATTATACTGGCGCCACTGGTTACTGGTATGTATACTCTCCTAAGTATGACGATTTCGGATATGTGAATAATGATTATCTGGATTCTGTGACATCTTCCGTATCTTCCTATAATACAATGTGGACCGTAAGCGTTTCCACCGGATATCTGGCTCTTCGCAATGCACCGGAATATGATGCATCTAATGAAATCGGTGAGCTCTATTCGGGAGATACCGTCTGGGTTTCCGACAGTAGCAATTCTCAGTACTGGTATGTGTATTCCCCGAAACTGGACGGCTATGGATATGTGAACCAGGAGTACCTGTACAGAGAAGAGGGACTGGATACAGATTCCAGCTATTTTGGCGAAGTAAGAACGGTCAGTGTAGCCAAGGGCTATCTGGCACTTCGCAATATGAAGGCATATGATGCTTCCAATGAAATCGGGGAATTATATTCCGGCGATACCGTACAGCTTCTGGACACAAGTGATTCCCAGTACTGGTATGTGTATTCCCCGAAATATGATACCAATGGATTTGTAAACAAAGATTATCTGGTGGGTGGAAATGCATATGCTACCTTGTATGTAAAAGTGCCTACCGGATATCTGGCTCTTCGATCCGCTATGGGATATGATGCGGCAAATGAGATTGGTGAACTGAATACCGGTGATACTGTGGTAGTAATTGATTCCAGTTCAGATAAATACTGGTATGTATATTCTCCACGCCTTATGAAATACGGATATGCAGATTGTAATTATATATTCTGCAATTGATGAGCAGGAAAGAAAAACAGCCTCTGACTTTTTTACTGGGAAAGTCAGAGGCTGTTTTTGAAATAACTATAATTTTTATAACTGCACACTTGAATTCATATCCTACGCGATTGGTATAGTTGTTACTGTTTACTCCGTGACCAGTAACGTATAGTTATCTTTATAGAAATTTCATACTTTCTCTGATTGAACAAAAAAACCTGCAATGCTATACTAAAATTAAAATATATTTGAAAAACAGGAGTGTGATAAATTGCAGGGTACCACAGAAAACTATATTCACCTTGAAAAGGTTTCTAAGATTTATGGAACGAAAGAAGTAAAAATAATCGCGGTAGATGAGATCAGCTTTAACATAGCTAAAGGCGAGTTTGCCGTGATCGTAGGGCCCAGTGGTGCTGGCAAGACTACGGTTCTGAATATTCTGGGCGGAATGGATACTGCCACCAGCGGTCAGATCTGGGTAGATGGAAGGAATATAGCGAAATACAATAACCGCCAGCTCACCAGCTACCGCAGGGACGATATTGGATTTGTTTTTCAGTTTTATAATCTGGTTCCCAATCTGACAGCCTTGGAAAACGTAGAACTGGCAGGACAGATCTGTAAGAACCCCATGGATCCGAAAACTGTTTTGGAAGAGGTGGGGCTGAAAGACAGACTTGGAAATTTTCCTGCCCAGTTATCAGGTGGTGAACAGCAGAGAGTTTCCATTGCAAGAGCTCTTGCTAAGAATCCGAAGATGCTCCTTTGTGATGAGCCAACAGGCGCTCTGGATTACCAGACTGGTAAGGCGATTCTCAAGCTTTTACAGGATATGTGCCGCCAGAAGGGGATGACAGTAGTGGTTATCACTCATAACTCTGCATTGACGCCTATGGCAGATCGCGTGATTAAAATAAAGAACGGCAAGGTGGCACAGATGACTTTGAATGCCCACCCAACCCCGGTAGAAGAAATTGAGTGGTAGGTGAGAGATGAAAGCATTAAGAAAAGAATTCTGGATGGAGATCCGAAAAAGCAAATCCAGGTTTATCTCCATTCTTCTGATCGTGGCTCTTGGAGTGGCCTTCTTTTCCGGTATTCAGGCTTCCTCGCCGGATATGCGCTATTCCGGGGATGCCTATTATGATGAAAGCAGCCTGATGGATATCAAGGTTGTGGGCACAATGGGCCTGACATCTGATGATGTTTCTTCCATAGAAAGTATAGATGGCATCGAGTCCGCAGAAGGTGCCTGGTCTGCCGATGTGATGTGCGGAGAAGGCCAGAAGCAGAAGGTTCTTCACATTGAATCCATAAATGACACAGTGAATAAACTGGATGTGCAGGAGGGACGCCTTCCGGAAAAAAGTGGAGAGATTTTTCTGGATAGCACATTTGCCTCTGCCAATGAATATAAGGTAGGAGATAAGGTTGCTTTACGTGAAGATGGAGATTCCACCCTTCTTGTGACCACAGAATATACGGTAGTGGGAACTGGAAGAAGTCCTCTTTATATTTCCTTTAATAGAGGAAATACTACCCTTGGAACTGGTGAAGTCAATGGATTTGGATATGTGCTTCCAGAAGATTTTGACCAGAAAATTTATACGCAGATTTATGTGACCGTTCATGGGGCAAAGGGTCTTACAAGTTATACAGACGGTTATGAGAATCTGATCGCCAAGATCAAAGGCCGTGTTGAAAACATAGCGGATGATCGCTGTCAGATCCGCCTTGCAGCTGTGAAGGCAGATGCACAGGAGGAAATCGATGATGCCCAGAAGAAGCTGGACGATGGGAAAAAAGAGGCAGATGAAAAGCTTGCTGACGCAAAAGAAGAACTGGATAAAGGTGAAAAGGATTTAGAAGACGGCAGGAAAGAGTATGAAGATGGAAAATCCCAGTTAGAAGACGCAAAAACAGAGCTTGCCGATGGAAAAAAACAGCTGGAAGATGCGAAGACAGAGCTTGCTGATGGGAAAAAACAGTTAGAAGATGCAAAAGCGCAGCTTGCTGATGGAAAAAGTCAGCTGGAATCTGCCAGGAGTCAGCTTTCCTCCAGCAAAAGCCAGCTTGACACTGCCAGAAGCCAGCTGGATGATGGATGGAGTCAGGTAAATGCAGCAAAAGCCCAGCTTGCTGACGGACAGGCTCAGCTTGATTCCGCGCAGAAGCAGGTAACCAGTGGTCTGGCAGAATTAGAGGAAAATCAGAAGACTTTAGATGAAAATAAAGCGAAACTTGCAGATGGAAAAGCCCAGATTGAGGCAGGCGAGCAGCAGTTAGAAGCCGCAAAGCAGACTTTGACAACAAAGCAAAGTGAACTGGATCAGTCAAAAGCGGAGATCATTGCCGGACAGCAGCAGATCGAAAGTACCAGAACCCAGTTAAATGCCCAGAAGCAGCAGATTACAGATGGACTTTCCCAGGTATCAGCAGGAGAAGCACAGCTTCAGGATGGAATAAGTGCTTTGGAAAGTGCAAAAGCTCAGCTGACGGAGCTGCAGAGTCAGCTTGAGATAGTACGCGCAAGTTACAACGCAGCACTGGAAAATCCGGATGCTTCCCAGGAGGAAATAGATATTCTGGCAGCTCAGGTGTCTGCACTGGAAGAACAGGAGGCGGCGGTAAGCCAGCAGATTCAGGCAAGTGAAGCGCAGATTGAGAGTCAGCGGCAGCAGCTTGCAGCGACCAGAAGTGAGTTGGAAAGCGGGCTTGCAGCAGTCGAGGATGGACTTTCCCAGCTTTCTCAGAAAGAAAGCGAGCTGAATGCTGGACGGGAACAGATAACAGCAGGTCAGGCAGAGATTGACGCCGGATGGATTCAGATTCAGGAACAGGAGAATACTCTTGCTGCTTCGAAAGCTGAGATAGAGGCAGGGGAACAGGAACTGGAAAAAGGTCAGAAGCAGTTAAAGGCAGCAAAGAAAAAACTGAATAAAGCCCAGAAAGAAATTGATTCCAATGCAGAGACCCTGGCTGCCGGACAGGCGGAATTGGATGCCAATGTGGCAAAGCTGAATGACAGTGAAGCGCAGTATGCTTCCGGTCTGGAACAGTATAATTCCGGTGCCCGGCAAATCGCGGAAAATGAGGCAAAGCTTACTTCCGGAGAGCAAGAAATTGCAGAAAATGAGGCGAAGCTTGCCGATGGTGAGAAAGAAATCGCAGACAATGAGAAGAAGCTTGCAGACGGTGAAAAAGAGATTACAGACAATGAGAAAAAGCTTCAGGATGCGGTTAAAGACTTAAAAAAAGGTGAGAAAGACCTTGCAGATGGAAAGAAAGAGTACGAAGACGCCAAAAAAGATGCGGAGGATGAGATTGCCGAGAATCAGCAGAAGCTGGATGATGCGAAAAAGGAACTGGAAGATCTGGAAATGCCGGAGTGGATGGTCACAGATAGGGAGGAGCTTCCGGAATATACGGATTACGGTGATAATGCAGACCGTCTTCGAAACATCGGTCAGGTTTTCCCGGTCATCTTTTTCCTGGTAGCGGCATTGATCAGTCTTACCACTATGACTCGTATGGTGGAGGAGCAGCGAACCCAGATCGGTACCTTGAAGGCATTGGGATATAAGAAGTCTGCTATTGCAGCAAAATATATCTGTTATGCATTTTTTGCAACTCTTCTTGGCAGTGTGCTGGGAATGCTGATCGGAGAGAAAATCATTCCATACATTATTATAACTGCTTATGGGATTATGTATCACAATGTGGCAAATACCATTTCCATTGATTATCAGCCTGGCTTCGCATTGATCGCTTCCACAGCCTCTGTTGTATGTACAGTTGGAGCGACTCTTTTTGCAAGTGGAAAGGAGCTGCAGGAGACACCGGCCTCTCTTATGCGCCCACCGGCTCCGAAAGAGGGCAAGCGGGTATTGCTGGAGCGGCTCACATTTATATGGAAGCATTTAAGCTTTTCCTGGAAGTCCACAATTCGAAATCTTTTCCGTTACAAGAAGCGCCTGATCATGACGGTCTTTGGAATTGCAGGAAGCATGGGACTGATGCTGGTTGGCTTTGGGATTCAGGATTCCATCAGTGATATTGCCGCTATTCAGTACCGGGAGCTTCAGCATTATGACGGAATGGTGATTGAGGACAGCGATGCTACAGAGGAAGAACATGCAGAGCTGTTTGAATACATGAAGGAAAATGAGCAAATCGCCCATTGCAATCGGGTACAGATGACGAAGATCAGTGCTCCGAAAGGCAGCTCCAACATCAGTATTTATCTGTTTGTGCCAGAGAGCCTGAGTGAGTTTGCAAGGGATGTAACCTTAAAGAACCGTATTACCGGGGAAACATATGAGCTTACCGACGAAGGTGCTGCTATTTCCGAGAAAACAGCATCCCTGCTGGGATTAAAGGTGGGGGATATGATTCCCCTGAAAAAGGGAGATAAGGAATATAAGGTGAGGGTGGCTGTGATCACAGAGAATTATATGAGCCATTACCTTTATATGACGCCCAGGGTTTATGAGCAGACGTTCGGGGAAATGCCGGAGTATGAGAACATTGTGTTTACTATGCAGGAAGACTGCAAGGATGATCTGGAAATGGCAGGAACCCGGATCCTTGCTAATCCTGGTGCTCTCAGCATCAGTTATACCAGTAGTCTGGCATCACAGGTTGACCGTATGCTGAGCACTCTGGATGCGGTGATCCTGGTGCTGATCGTTTCCGCAGGAATGCTGGCTTTTGTGGTATTGTATAATCTGAATAATATCAATATAACAGAAAGACAGAGGGAACTGGCAACTTTGAAGGTGCTTGGATTCTATGACGGAGAGGTCTCTCAGTATGTGCTTCGGGAAAACGTGATCCTGACAGTGCTTGGAATTATGTTTGGAGCAGTGTTTGGAATTCTCATTCACAGGTATGTGATTACTACGGTTGAGGTGGATGCAGTTATGTTTGGACGTAATATTAAGCCGTTGAGCTTTTTATACAGTGGAATTCTGACAAGTATATTTTCCATTGTGGTGAATGGGGTGATGCATTTTAAGCTGAAAACCATTGATATGGTGGAATCCTTAAAGAGTGTGGAATAAAAATTATTGTAATTGTGAAATTTTTAAATTAGCTTGACAAGCCGGAAGAATGCAATTATAGTTATATCCATAAAAGTGGCGGCTTTTTCCGGCTATTTACAAGGAGATCAGACCGCTGCAGCGAAAAGCGTTGAAGAAGAGGAGTAAGTAAATGCCCTCCCAGAGAGAAATGTCCAGGGATAACTGTGGTGGAAGACATTTCGAGATCCGCATTCACTGAAGGTAGCTTCTGAGCCGGGAAACTGAACAGGCAGTGATATCTGCAGTAAGTTTTCACGCAATTCCAGCGTTACAGGAAAGAGATATGTGTACAACAGAGCGAAGACTGTAAATACATTCAGGGAAACAGTACTTTGCATTTTGCACATAATGAAGGTGGTACCGCGTTAATTTCGCCCTTCACACAATTGTGTGAGGGGCTCTTTTTTTAGGAGGAAAATTATGAGCAAAGAACTTGCAAAGACCTACGATCCAAAAGGAATCGAGGAACGTCTTTACCAGAAATGGATGGACAACGGATATTTTCATGCAAAAGTAAACCCGGATAAGAAACCATTTACCATTGTTATGCCGCCGCCAAACGTAACAGGACAGCTGCATATGGGACATGCACTTGATGAGACCATGCAGGACATTCTCATCCGTTTCAAGAGAATGCAGGGCTACGAAGCACTGTGGCAGCCGGGAACTGACCATGCAGCTATTGCTACAGAGGTTAAGGTTACTGAGAAACTGAAAAAAGAAGGCATCGACAAGGCAGAAATCGGCCGTGAGAAATTCCTGGAATATGCCTGGGAGTGGAAAGAAGAGTACGGCGGAAAAATTATCAACCAGCTGAAGAAGCTTGGTGCTTCTGCAGACTGGGAGCGAGAGCGTTTCACCATGGATGAGGGATGCTCCAAGGCCGTACAGGAAGTCTTCATCAAGTTATATGAAAAAGGCTACATCTACAAAGGTTCCCGTATTATCAACTGGTGTCCGGTATGCCAGACTTCCATTTCCGATGCAGAGGTTGAGCATGAGGATCAGGACGGATTTTTCTGGCACATCAATTACCCGGTTGTTGGAGAAGAAGGAAAATTCGTGGAAATCGCAACAACACGTCCGGAAACACTTCTTGGAGATACTGCAGTTGCAGTAAACCCGGATGATGACCGTTACAAAGACATTGTTGGCAAAATGCTGAAGCTTCCTCTCACAGACAGAGAGATCCCGGTTATTGCCGATGAGTATGTTGATAAAGAATTTGGTACCGGATGCGTAAAGATCACACCGGCACATGACCCTAACGATTTCGAGGTTGGAAAGAGACACAACCTTCCGGAAATTAACATCATGAATGATGATGCTACCATCAATGAGCTGGGTGGTAAATACGCCGGCATGGATCGTTACGAAGCAAGAAAAGCCATGGTAGAGGATCTGGACAAGCTTGGTCTTCTGGTAAAGGTTGTTCCGCACAATCACAGCGTTGGAACTCATGACCGCTGCCATGCAACCGTAGAGCCGATGATCAAGCCTCAGTGGTTTGTAAAGATGGATGAAATGGCAAAAGCTGCTATCAAGACTCTTGAGGATGGAGATCTGAAATTCGTTCCGGAGCGTTTTGACAAGACTTACCTTCACTGGCTGGAGAACATCCGTGACTGGTGTATTTCCCGTCAGCTGTGGTGGGGACACAGAATCCCGGCTTACTACTGCGATGAGTGCGGTGAGACTGTAGTTGCAAGAGAAATGCCGGAAAAATGTCCGAAATGCGGATGTACGCATCTTCATCAGGACGAGGATACGCTGGATACCTGGTTCAGCTCTGCTCTGTGGCCATTCTCCACACTTGGCTGGCCGGATAAGACACCGGAACTGGAGTACTTCTATCCAACAGATGTACTGGTAACCGGATATGACATTATTTTCTTCTGGGTTATCCGTATGGTATTCTCTGCTCTTGAGCAGACTGGCAAGACACCGTTCCATCATGTACTGATCCATGGTCTGGTAAGAGATTCCCAGGGCCGCAAGATGAGTAAATCCCTTGGAAATGGTATTGACCCGCTGGAAGTAATCGACAAGTACGGCGCAGATGCTCTTCGTCTTACTCTGATGACTGGTAATGCACCTGGAAACGATATGCGTTTCTACTGGGAGCGTGTAGAATCCAGCCGTAACTTTGCAAATAAGATCTGGAATGCTTCTCGTTTCGTTCTTATGAATCTGGAAGGAAAGGATGTAACGGAGCCGGAGATTGGTTCTCTTTGCGCTGAGGACAAATGGATCCTTTCCAGACTGAACAATGTGATCAAAGAAGTAACCGACAATATGGAAAAATATGAGCTGGGTATTGCGGTTCAGAAGATCTATGATTTCCTGTGGGATGAGCTTTGCGACTGGTACATTGAGATCGCCAAGGTTCGTCTGTGGAAGGCAGAAGAGGATCCAAAGGCGGCAAACGAGGCTCTCTGGACACTTCGCACAGCGCTGACCCAGGGACTGAAGCTGCTTCATCCGTTTATGCCATTTATCACAGAGGAAATTTATTGCACACTGCTTCCGGAGGAAGAGTCCATAATGATCTCTGACTGGCCGGTATATAAGGACGAGTGGAATTCTCCTGAGGCTGAGCTTGCAATCGGAAGTTTCCAGGAAGTTGTCCGTGGCATCCGTAACACAAGAACCAGCATGAATGTTCCGCAGAACAGAAAAACACATCTGATCATTGTTGGAAAAGATGCTGCTATCTGTCAGATGTATGAGAACAGCAAGAAATCCTTTGCAAATCTTGCTTTTGCAAAAGAAATCCATGTTCAGCAGGATAAGACTGGTATCGGTGAGGATGCAGTTTCTGTTGTTGTTTCCAATGCAGTTGTTTATATGCCTCTGGAAGACCTTGTTGACAAGGAAAAAGAACTTGAGAGACTGACAAAGGAGCAGGAGAGACTGACTAAGGAAATCGCCCGCTGTGAGGGAATGCTGAATAATCCAAATTTCGTAAATAAGGCTCCTGCTGCCAAGGTTGATGCAGAGAAGGAGAAGCTTGCGAAGTACAAAGAGATGAAAGATAAGGTTGAAACACAGCTTGAGCAGCTTAAGAGATAAAAAGGAGATTTTGCATGAAGCTGAGCAAATTTTGCAATAAGATTTCCCTGATTCTCCAGGCACTCTGGTGCACAGTGCTCTATTTCCTTATAGAGGCACTGTGCCGCCATTCTGTAGTGGAGGCCTGGGATTATATGACGGGAAAACCGTTGGTATTTGCTTATAATACGATGTTTATTTTTACTACAATGCTGATCGTTTATCTGTTTCACAGGCGGTGCTTTTGGAGAGTTGTGGTTTCCGTTTTCTGGCTGTTTCTGGGAATCGTAAACTGTATTCTTCTGATGAACCGTGTTACACCATTTACCGGACCGGATCTGCATATGCTGACGGATGGTATTGCAATCATGCAGAAATATCTGCCGTTTTATGGTGTGGTGATCGGATGTATTTTGATCGGAATTGTGGTGCTGGGGCTTTTGATCCTACTGGTCAAGGGACCGAAGTATGAGCAGAAGATTAAGTACCGGTATGTGATTCCGCTGGTAATTGCTGGTTTTGTGGCTTTTGGAGGCGTGACACAGCTGGCTCTTGAAAAAAGGGTTTTGTCTAATTATTTTGGCAATATTGCGTTTGCTTATGAGGATTATGGTTATCCTTATTGTCTGGCGACTACTATTTTTAATACAGGCATCAGTGAGCCGAGGGATTATTCTGAGGATGAGATTAACCGGATCGAGAAGACAGAGTCCAATCTTCCAAAGACCAAGGAGGATGGAAAGAGACCGAATATTCTGTTCCTTCAGCTTGAGTCTTTCTTTGACCCGACACTGGTAAATTACCTGGATATTTCTGAAGATCCAATCCCGAACTTCAGGAAGCTGATGAAAGAGTATTCTTCCGGATATTACAAGGTTCCTTCTGTTGGAGCTGGTACGGCAAATACGGAATTTGAGACCATTACAGGTATGAGTCTTCACTATTTTGGACCAGGTGAATATCCTTATAAGAGTATTCTTAAGGAGACTACCTGCGAAAGTGTGCCCTATGTTCTGAAAAATCTGGGGTATTCTACACATGCGGTACATAATAATGAAGCCAACTTCTATGGAAGAAGGTCTGTTTTCCCCAATCTGGGATTTGACACCTTTACTTCTGAAGAGTATATGGCAGATGAGAACCTGCAGAATCCTCTTGGATGGGTAAAAGACAGTGTGTTGACGGATGAAATCATTAAGTGTCTGGATTCTACTGACAGTCCGGATTATGTGTATACCATTTCCGTGCAGGGACATGGTGATTATCCAAGCGAGCCCATTCTGGACAATCCTTCTATTACAGTTTCCGGTTCTCCTACGGATGAGCTGAATTGTAAATGGGAGTACTATGTGAATCAGATTCATGAGATGGATCAGTTTGTGAAAGAGTTAACAGATGCTTTGGCAGACTATCCGGAGGATGTGATCCTGGTTATGTATGGGGATCATCTGCCGACTATGGGACTGACTGTGGAAGATCTGAAAAATAAGTATCTTTTCCAGACGGAGTATGTAATCTGGGATAATATGGGACTTACCAAGAAGGATGAGAATCTGGCTTCTTATCAGATCGCAGCAGAGGTTCTGGACAGAGTTGGTATTCATGAGGGTACGATCATGAAATATCATCAGGCAAGAAGAAATACCAAGAATTATCAGGTCGATCTGGAGACACTGCAGTATGATGTGCTGTACGGTCAGCGATATGCTTATGGAGGAGAAAATCCTTTTGAGAGAACAAAGATGCGGATGGGACTTTATGATGTGACCTTAGATTCCATTCGGTTAGTGTCGGATACAGATTGGACTTATTATATCCAAGGCACGAATTTCACCCCGTCCAGTCAGGTGAAGCTGAATGGGGAGTGGTATGATACGGCATATGTAAGTCCGAACATGCTGGTGATCTCGGGTACGGAGCTGTCGGATTTTGACAGACTGGCAGTTGTACAGAGAAGTAACAGTTCGACGAGGAAGGCTCTTAGTAAGAGCTTTGACAGAGCGGTTTATGCATTGTATGATAGTCAGTGGAAGGTGAATTCCCGATAGGAACGTTTCCCGGCTGGGCACCTGGTCTCATCAGGTCTGCTCTGAGCGCGGTGTGCGGCCCAAAAAAATTAAAAACATCAGAATTTTGCTGAAACCGAAGAAAGGAGAGGACAAATTTGCTCCGCTGGAGCTCAGACTGTGTCCTCTCCTTTATTAACCCCAAATTCTGCCGTATGAGATTTTTTCGGAACCTCTCTGATTTCTTCTGTGCGAGGTTTGTCGGATAAAAAGTTACGATTAGGGGTGGACTTCTGGTGTGACTATTATATAATGGTAGAGTAATGTAACGATTCAGAAGGCAGTATTCTGCCAGGCTTACTATGAGCATGAGAAGTTACGGACGAAATACGATAGATAAATGGTGGTTTAGATTATGAATTACGAGGAAGCGGTTGCTTATATTGAGGAGACTCCGAAGTTTACCAAAAAGAACAGTCTGGAGCATACGAAGGAATGTTTGAGGAGACTGGGGAATCCACAGGAGAAGTTTAAGGTGATACATGTTGCGGGAACGAATGGAAAGGGGAGTACCTGTGCGTTTCTCACATCTATTCTCAGGGAGGCAGGGTATTCCTGCGGTCTGTTTACGTCTCCCCATCTGGTGAAGATCAACGAGCGGTTTCAGATCAATGAGGTGAATATTGATGATGACACCTTTTTGAAAGCTTTTGAGAGAGTGAAAGTGCTGGCGGACGAGCTTGTGGCTGAAGGTAGTTACCATCCTACTTATTTTGAGATGCTGTTTCTTATGGGAATGGTGATCTTTGCAGAGGCAGGGGTGGACTATGTGACTTTGGAAACCGGGCTTGGCGGAAGGCTGGATGCGACTACAGCGGTAGAGAATCCTGTGGCTTGCGTGATCACATCTATCAGTCTGGATCATATGCAGTTTTTGGGAAATACGGTAAGAGAGATTGCAGGGGAGAAGGCTGGAATCATTGTTCCGGGAGTTCCTGTAATCTATGATGGAAATGACAAGGATGCGGCAGAAGTGATCGCTGCGAAGGCAAAGGAGCTTGGAAGTCCGGCTTATAAAGTAATTCAGGCTGGAGCAAAGGTACTGGGAAATAATAAAGACGGCATTGATTTTTCCCTGGAGGACGATTATTATGGGGATACCAGGTTCCATATTCCTTTTATTGCATGGTATCAGGTGATGAACGCATCTCTGGCGCTTACAACTATGGAAGTGCTGAAAGACAGGATTCCGGTGACCATGGAACAGCTGCAGGCAGGAATTGCAAATACCAGATGGCAGGGCAGAATGGAGACCATTTTGCCGGGCGTGATCGTGGATGGTGCGCATAATGAGGATGGCGTGCGCAGGTTTGTGGAGACTGCAGAGCGGTTTCAGAAGGAGTATCCGCTGACACTTTTATTTTCTGCTGTGAATGATAAGGATTACCAGGATATGATCCATACAATTTGCAGTAGGATAAAATTCCGTAAAGTTGTGACCACAGAGGTTGGGGGATACCGTGAGGTGCCGTCTGCGGAGCTGGCAGAGATCTTTTGCAAAGAAGGCTGTAAGGATGTTGGAAACTCTGATAATATTGAAGAAGCTTTTCATATGGCGCACGAGGCCAAAGGAGAGGACGGAATGCTGTTCTGCGTGGGTTCTCTTTACCTGGTGGGAGAGATTAAGACACTCTTGTTGAAAAAGTAAATTGTCTGCAGAAAAAAGAAAACATGGGATTTCTGGTTGATTTTTCAGGAGTCTGTGGAGGAATTTTATGATCGATTACGAAGAGGAACTGAAGAAATTTGAGCCCTGTCTGGATGTGACAGACGCGGAAGAGGCTATTTACGATAGAGAGCTGACGGATATTCTGGACATTCTTCAGGAAATGCTCAGGGAGTCCAAAAGCGGACGCAGGATGAAATAGAATAGGAGATACTTAATGAACTGTATGAATTGCGGTGCGTTCCTGGCTGATAAGGATCTGGATTACTGTCCTCATTGCGGGTGCAACGTCCTGATCCAGAAAAAGGTGGAGTATCTATCCAAACTTTATTACAATCAGGGCTTGGAGAAGGCAAGTATCCGGGACCTTTCAGGAGCTGTTAACTGTCTGAAGCAGAGCCTTACCTTTAACAAGAGAAATATCCAGGCGAGAAATCTTCTGGGTCTTGTGTATTTTGAAATGGGAGAGGTGGTCGCTGCTCTTAGCGAGTGGGTGATCAGTAAGAATCTGCAGTCTACCCGGAATATTGCGAATGAATATATTAATCGTCTTCAGGCGAATTCGAATAAACTGGATGCTATTAATGAGACAATAAGAAAATATAATAATGCCCTGGCTCTTTGCAGGGAAGGTCATGAGGATATGGCTGCTATTCAGCTTCGCAAAATTCTGAACCAGAATACCAAGCTGATCAAAGGCTATCACCTGCTGGCGCTGATCTATATGAAGAATCATGACTGGGGCAAGGCAAGAAGAACCTTGAAAAAGGCGGCTCGTATTGATAAGACCAATACAACTACATTACGTTTTCTTCGTGAAGTAGATGAGAGAACTGGTGTAACGACCAGACTTGAGAAACAGAAAAAAGGACTTTTTGGTGCCAAGGGCAAGACAGAAGGTTCGGATGAGATTTCCAGAAGTACTGTGGTACAGCCGGCAGTTTACAGGGAAAATTCCAGAATTTCACTGTTTGTGACACTTATGGCGGGTGTGGCAGCAGGTGCGGCTGCATTTTGGTTTCTGGCAGTTCCGGCTATCAAGCAGGGGATTTACAGAGAAGCCAATCAACAGATTGTAAAGTACAGCGAGTCTCTGGTCAGCCAGGGTGCGGAGCTTTCCAAAGCCCAGGGTGAGGCGAAGGAATCCGGAGATGTGGCAGAGGAAATCACCCAGCAGCTTGATGCCGAGCAGAAGAAGAGTACCAGTTATCAGGCACTTCTGAATGCGTATGCAGCGTATACACAGAATGAGTATGATGCAGCTGCATTGGAAATCCAGAAGGTTTATGAAGATCAGCTGGGAGATGATGTAATGGGAATTTACAATACCATCTGTTCAGCTACTGGTGTGTCTGGAATCACGGAAGACAGTAAGTCTGAGGGCAGCGAAGATTCCTCTGATTCCGAAAGCAATGATGGAACTGACAATACAACAGATGGTTCTGAAACGGATTCCTCTGGTTATGACAGTTCTTACAATGATGCATCTGGTGACAGTGGGTATGATGAATCCGGATATTCTGATTACAGCGACGAAAACGGCTATTATGATGAAAATGGTGATTTTCAGTATTATGAATAAAAATTTCTGAATTACAATAATGAGAAACCTCTGAACCGGGGATGTGCGGGATAGACCTGCACATCTCTTTTTCTTTTTTCTGTGCAGAGGGTCAAAATAGAGTAAAAAAGGGGGATTTTATTTATGAAACCTGTTTTTGAAACTACGGGAACCTGTCTGAATATTAAACTGCCTGAGGAACTGGATCATCCGGCTTCTGAGCTGATCCGGAGAGAATCAGACAGGATTATGGGAAAAATATATATCAGAACCATTTGTTTTGACTTTGGAAATACTGTTTTTATGGACAGTTCGGGCGTAGGTTTGATCATGGGGAGATACCGGGCTCTGGGGATGCGCTCTGGCTGCATGAAGGCCTGTCATGTAAACGGATATATTGAAAAATTGCTGCGGCTTTCAGGTGTGAGTAAATTTCTGGAACTGGAAAGAACAGAAAATGAGATGCAGCTGGAAGGGAGGGGAGTCTGATGGGAAATTCCAACGAAATGACCATTATTTTTGACAGCCGTCCGGAGAATGAAGGGTTGGCAAGGGTAGCTGCCGCGGCATTTTGCACCCAGCTGAACCCCACACTGGAGGAAGTAGCAGATTTGAAAACGGCTGTGTCAGAGGCTGTAACCAACTGTATCATCCATGGCTATCAAGGAGAGGTACATAAGATACGGATGAAGTGTGTCAGAAAAGAGAGAACAATTTATCTGGATATTGAGGATGATGGCATAGGAATTGCAGATGTGGAAAAAGCAATGGAGCCCTTATATACGACCCGCGCTGATCAGGACAGATCAGGAATGGGGTTTACTTTTATGGAAGCATTTATGGATGAGGTTAAAGTCACCTCACAGGTTGGAAAAGGAACCTGTGTGCATATGAGCAAAAAAATCGGTAATTGATCAGGAGGAAACATGGATCACACTCTTGCTCTCATTGGGCGCATTCACCAGGGAGATAAAGAGGCAAGAGATACTTTGTTTTCGGAAAATATGGGACTGGTATATAGCGTTGCCAGGCGTTTTCTGGGGAGAGGGGTGGAAATGGAGGATCTTTTTCAAATTGGAAGCATCGGGCTTTTGAAGGCTGTAGATCATTTCAATCCTGAATTTGATGTGAAGTTTTCTACTTATGCAGTACCAATGATCATTGGAGAGATTAAGCGGTTCCTTCGGGATGATGGAATTCTGAAGGTGAGCCGCTCCATAAAAGAGAATCAGTATAAAATCTGTAAAATGAGGGAGGAATTGGAGAAAAAGTTAGGCCGTGAGCCGGATCTAAGAGAACTTTCAGATGCTATGGATATGCCGATGGAAGAATTGGCGATGACGCTGGAATCGGCTGCAGAGGTAGATTCTATTTACAAGACTGTGTATCAGGGAGATGGAACGGATTTGCAGCTTGTGGACAGGCTTCCGGAAAAAGAGGATCGCCATGAAAAGCTTTTGAACCGGATTTTTCTGGAGGAGATTCTGGAAAAACTGGAAGGAGAGGAGAAAAGACTGATTGTATTTCGGTATTTTCAGGATATGACACAGACAGAGGTTGCAAAAAAAATGGAAATGTCCCAGGTTCAGATTTCCAGAATGGAAAAAAGGATATTGAAGAAGCTAAGAGAAATCTCCCACAAATTGTGACGCACATCTTGCAGAAAGCCTTTTTCAAACACGCTCTGGAAAAGGAGAAAAAAGCAAAGTATTTTCTCATATTTTCCAGAGCATTATTGGGTGTTAGAATTTAATCTCTTTTCCTTCCAGACGCCACTGTCTGAACTCTGCAGAAGCAGAGAGAAGCAGGTCAGAAGAGGAGTTAAGGGCTGTCTCAACTGAGTCCTGGATAACTCCGATAATAAAGCCTACGGCTACAACCTGCATGGAAATGTCGTCAGAAATTCCGAAAAGGGAGCAGGCCATAGGAATCAGAAGGAGGGATCCGCCGGCAACACCAGAAGCACCACATGCAGAAAGGGCTGCAAGAAGGCTGAGGATGATAGCTGTTGGGATATCAACGTGGATTCCAAGGGTAAAAGCAGTTGCCATTGTCATAACGGTGATGGTGATAGCAGCTCCGTCCATGTTGATGGTTGCACCAAGAGGAATGGTTACGGAATAGGTGTCACGGTCGAGCCCCATCTCCTCACAGGCTTTCATATTTACTGGAATATTGGCAGCAGAACTTCTGGTGAAGAATGCGGTGATGGCACTTTTTTTCAGGCAGTGCAGAATCAGCGGATATGGATTCTTTCGGATACACCAGTAAACCAGAAGCGGGTTTGTTACAAAGTAGATGAAAAGCATGCTGCCTACCAACAGCAACAGTAGTCTTCCATAGGTAGTGAAAATGTCTAATCCATTGGTGGATACGGTGTTAAATACCAGACCGAAGATTCCGAAGGGTGCCAGGTTGATGATCCAGCTGACCACCAGGGATATTCCGTCTGCAATGTCAGCAAGGACTTTTTTTGTGGTGTTATTTGCTGTACGAAGGGCAAGACCAAGAAGGATGGCCCAGGTAAGGATACCTACATAGTTTGCATTCACCAGGGAAGATACCGGGTTGGCAACAATATTCAGAAGAAGGTTGCTGAGGACCTCCACAATACCCTGTGGGGCACTGGCGTCTGCGGCTGCATTGGTAAGTGTCAGGTGTACAGGGAAAATCATGCTGGCGAAAACGGCAATCACAGCTGCCAGTACAGTGCTGAACATGTAAAGGGCAACTACTGTTTTGATAACGCCGCCATGGGATTTTCCTGCGTTGCACAGTGAACTGAGAACCAGAAAGAATACCAGAAGGGGTGCGATGGCTTTCAGAGCACCTACAAATACATCGCCAAGGATGGCAATGCTGGTTGCACCGGGGGCTGCAACTCCAAGGATGGCACCAAGAATCAGACCAACGACGATTCGTTTCACCAGTGCAATCCCGGTCCATTTGTTCCATAAATTTTTCATTTGTTTCTTTACCTCTTTCCCTCTTTAATTTGATAAAAGATTAATCAATTAATTATATAGTATGCAGGGAGGATTCGCAATAAAATATATGATGAAATTGATGAAAATGAGAGACTTTTTTGGAAAAAAGAAAAAATAGAGAAAAAAATCCGGGTAAGGAGGATCATAAAAACCTCTTACCCGGGTTTGCAAATTAAAAAAATTATTTAGCAGCAGCCTGTTTGCCAAACAGTGTATTCTTGTACTTGGAAAGTGCAGTGAGAAGTACCATTCCAAAGATTCCGCAGGAAATGATCTCTCCGGCACCTACCGTAAGCATCATAAGTGGAATCGGAAGATTGACGGAATAGCCGTAACGAAGTACGAATGGAACCAGAACTGCATTGGCTACGATTGGTGGAACTGGCGCCAGCCATTTGTTGCTGTTACGAAGTTTGTAGGTAAATACAGCTCCGATGAGGGTAGCGATACTTCCGAATGCAATATCCAGAGGAATTGCACCGCCAAGCAGGTTGGCAAGGATACAGCCTACAAAAAGACCAGGAATGGCAGCTGGTGTGAAGAATGGAAGAATGGTCAGGGCCTCGGAAATTCGAACCTGAATCTCTCCATAACTAAACGGTGCAAACACCAGTGTCAGTACAACATAGACAGCCGCAATCAGCGCTGCCTGCACCAGAAACAGGGTACTTTTGTTTTTCATATTCATTTGTCTCCTTTAGTTTTGTTTTACGAGTGGAAGGTCACGAACACTCGATTCATTTTGCGCCGGGAATCGGCGGAAAAGCCGCTTAAGACCTTATTTTTCTGGGCTTTTCAACGGGCATGAGTATAGCATATTTAGGAGAGAAATGCAAGGGGAAATGTGGTCGTACCCACAATTTACCCACAATGGAATTTTAATAATCAAAAAGTTGCTTTAATGCTGCCAATTGGAGAGGATAATTGGCATTTAATTATTCAAAAGGTTGGATAAGACTTAGGGAACTAACTACCGCGTCATATTGGCTACATAATTCATTTCGGTGCAGATCTCGATATGCACTAAAAAAGTCTTCCCATGAATTATCATCTTTTAATATAGGATTGTTAAAATCGCGCAGGATTTTTTCTTTCCATGCCTGGTATATTGTACTGTCAATGGTTCCATCCAGATAGAGAGCACGAGTCTTTTTCCAAGCTGTTAAAAACGTATTTAAAACAGAATCTGTAAATAAAATTGCAAGGCGAGCTGTTTCTGTGCAGGGATCGGTTTCGTTACAAGCATCAAACCACAAAGAAACTGAGCCATCATCTAACGCAAATAATCTTTTTATATAATCTGAATAGGTTTTTGCTGCAGGTTCTTCATTTCCTGCAGTAGAATCATCTCTTAAGCCAAAGAGCCAGTCAATAGAACAATCACATGTTTCTGCCATTTTTATAAGCGTCGGTGTTGGTGGCACTTTGGAACCATTCTCGTAGGCTGAAATTGAAGCCATTGTACATCCTACCTTTTCTCCAAATTCTTTTTGGGTAGAACCATCTCTTTTTCTCAATTCTCTTAAACGCTCGGGAATAAAATTTATTTTTTTCGTCATAATATTGAGCCTCCATAAAATTATTTTAACGTTATCTTTGTTTATTACATATTATCACTGTACATGTAAAAAATCAATAGAAATTAACAATAAAAACCTGTATTGACAAAATATATATTACAGTTCATAATATCAATATAAATTAATAAATATCAACGATAAAAGGAGAGGACAACATGAGAGAAGCGAGAAAAGAGATGCCAGAAATTAAAACTGGAAAGATTGAACAAGCGTGTGCAAGGTACGGATTAGGACGGAATACCATGCGTAAGGTAGCAGGTGAAGCCGGTGCAGAAATTAAGATTGGTAAATGTTATCTGATCAATTTTTCAAAAGTAGATGCTTACATGGACAGCCTGGCAAACTAAAAATGGTATCGCGAAATGACAGTACAAGAAGAAGTAAACGCGGTTGTGAAAGCTGCAAAAGAGTATCGGTGGGGATCAGAACTTTATGAGCGGATGAGAAACCTAATCATTCGGGCAAATGTGAATATATTTAATATTCTCAGAAATAACCTGCTGCCAGAGGAATATGAGCAATTAGATCTGGAATATTGCGAGTATTTCCGCCCAGGACAAAAAGAGCTGAGCGAATGGGTAAGATCAGAAAGAAAGAGAGGTGAGCATGAAGCGTGGAAGGAAAAAAGAAGACGGCTTCTGGAACAGAAAAAGAAGCTGCTCTTGCGGAGCTTGACAGAGTAGAAAGGGAACTGGCAGAGCTTGGCCCGGATCCAGCTCTGGAGGCAGACAAGAAAAGTAATGCAGTCCTGGATAAGGGAAAAACCAGACCATTGAAAGAAGTTAAGTATCCTGTAGCAGTGAGTGCAAGTGAATTAAAAAAGATGGAAATACCACAAATTGTGTGGATTGTGGATAGGCTTCTTCCAGTTGGCGTTTCAATGATTGGTGCACCTAGTAAGTATTTTAAGAGTTATATGGCTCTGGGACTGTGCCTGGCTGTATGTACAGGTGAAAAGTTCTTAAGTTTTCAGTGTAACAAATACGCCTGTCTGTATCTGGATCTGGAAAGTACAAAGCGTAGACCAAAGAGCCGGTTAAAACAAATTATCCCAAACGGTGACTGGCCTGAGAATTTTTACATATTGACTGCAGAAGATGAAGTAAGCAAGATCAATGAAGGATTTACAGAACAGATTGAACATCAGTTAAATCAGCATCCAGATATCAAACTTATTATTGTAGATGTATTCCAGATGATTCGACAACCTGCTAAAAGAAACCAATCGGGGTATGATCGAGATTATGACGATTTTAAGGTTTTGAAAAGAATTGCAGATAGTCATGAAATTGCATTACTACTCATTCATCACACAAGAAAGATGAAAGATCCAGGGGATGTTTTTAATGAATTGTCAGGATCTGTTGGAGTTATGGGAGCATTAGACTGTGCGTGGATTATCACGAAAGAAGATCGGTATTCTGATGAGGGTACTTTGAATGTTACAGGACGTGATATGGAAAGTCAGAAGCTGAAGATACGTTTTAATAAATGTACATTTCAGTGGGAGTATGTTGGCACAGAGGAAGATGTAAATAAACAGAGAAGAATAGCCTGGTTTGCTCAGAATCCTATTAGAGAAACTATCCAGAAATTGGTGCAGCAAGGGAATGGATATTGGGAAGGTACTGCAGATGATATAAAAACAGCTAGTAAATATTTATCTTGGGAGATTAATGAAGATGTACGAAAAATAGGAAAATTTATTAGAGAGTTTGATGATTTATTTCAGGGGATTGATGGGATAAATGCAGTGCCCGGAAATTCAAAAACAAGAAGGTGGAAATTTAATGCTACTGATGATACTAATAATACTAATAATACCAATGCTACTAATGCTACTGAGTAATATAGGGAGCGATAGGTAGCGTTGTAGCATGGTAGCATGTGTTTTTTTACACAGGCAAAATCAGGTAGTGGAAAATGAAAGATTATTTCAAATATTGTAATGCTTTTGTCATTTTAACAAGAGAAGGAGTGGTTTTAACCTCTGATGATACAAGAATTACCCCAGAAGAGGACAGATATTTGCAGAATTTAAACAGAAGATTAAGTGAAAGAAAGTATAAGCGAGGAAAAGGTAGCATGACATTGGATATTAAAGCTTTAAGAGAACAGCTAAATAAAACCAGGCGTGATATTGATCGGAATGTTTATCTTATAAAATCGGCTGAAGCTAAGATGTTGAGAGTGGATCCGGGTGGCGGTGAATTTTACGATCTGATTGATACAGTAGAAAATGTCAAGAGTGAAATTGAAAAGTTGAAATGTAGTGAAGTACAGTTGATGAAAAAAGCATGGGACTTAGAGCAAAAGGAGCGGTCTGATGAAAGAACAGCAAATATGGATTAAGACAATGGATTCGGCAGCAGAGGTTGGAAACCTTATTCTTGCACTGTTTGAAGAGGATGAGGATTATAGCGGAGAAATGCGTGTTCTGGTTGGAAAGCCAGAAAGTGGGGGATATGAAAAGCTGAGCCACATATATGACTTGTCAAGTATGGCTGTGAATGTTATGAAAGAGCATTATGGAGACAGAAATGTGGAAGTTATCACCAAAGAAAACGGCTATGGTCTGCTGCCAGATTATGAAAAGGGAAGTATGGAAGCGATAGAGGAACAGCTGAAGAATATTGATCATCATTTAGAATCTATCAGTGGTTCTTTGAAAAAGCTTTCTCGCTGTGTAACGGAAGCTCCGGAAAGAGATGTCTTTACTATTTGCGGAGCTGTTTCAACCTCGGAGTACTAGTGAGAAAGGAGAACAATGGTAGAAGAAGTTTTGAAAACAGGTCAGCGCAATGCTCTTTCACCGGAATATCTGGCAAAGAGGTTGAACCTTGGAACAGTCAGGGCATTGCAGAAACAGGTAGAGAAAGAACGCTGGGAAGGTGCTGTTATTCTTTCTACGTCCATTCCTCCGGGCGGTTACTATCTGCCAGAGAATGAAAGAGAGGTAAGGCAGTTTATCAGAACCTTGGAGAACAGAGCTGATAATACCCTGGGAGCACTGAAAAGTGCCAGGGCATATCTGGAAAAAGCAAAATAGCCCACTGCACAAGGCAGCAGGCAACCGGATTGTATGCAGTTATTGTAAAGGGGGTGTTGCCTTGTGTCAAGCCAGAAGATGAGCAATAAGCAGCTTGTGTTGAGAATCAAAGCCGGTGAGAACGTTGCTGATAATATGCTGCAGCTCTGGCAGCAGAACCAAGGATTTATCAGATCTATTGCAAAGAAATATGCAGCTTATGAGGAAATTGAGGATTTGATCCAGCAGGGATATTTTGGAATGTGCAATGCAGTAAATGGGTATGATCCAGAAAACGGTGTTTCTTTTCTGCACTATGCTTCTTTCTGGATCCGGCAGAGTATACATGGCTACATAGAAGATTGCGGAAAAATTGTGAGATTGCCAAGACATTTCCGGGGGAAGTTGACGAAATACAAGCAATTCACTGCTGCCATGTATGCGGAGCTTAACCGGAGACCGACTGATCAGGAACTCTGCTATTATCTGGATGTCGGATATGAGAAGCTGGAAGAACTGAAGCGGGCAGCAGTCTTGGATAAAATGGGGAGTCTTGATGTACCAGTAGGAGAAAACGAAGAAAGTACTCTGTGTGACGTCGTAGCGTGTCCAGATTGCTCCGAAAATGAAATCCTGGATAAAATACAGGCTGAACAGTTAAAAACGGTTATTTGGACTATTGTGGATGATTTGCCGGGAATAGCTCCGGAAGTTCTCAGGGCAAGATTCCAGGAAGATCTGACACTGAAAGAAACTGCTGCAAGGGTAGGGACCACAGTAGAAGCAGTCAGGCAATGGCAGAGCAAGGGACTTAGAGAACTGCGGAAACCTTCCATGAGCAATGAACTCAAACCCTTTATCTGGGATGATTATGTATACAATCAAGCTCTTCGTGGTAATGGTGCAGAGCACTTCAATCGGACTTGGACAAGCAGTACGGAAAGGATTGCCCTGGAAGAATGGTAGGATGGAAATTCCAAAACGAAACGAATCTTTCCTATACGCGCGTAGAATGTCAAGTTTTCTCAGGTTTTTGCTGTAATGTCCATGGGTTTTAAAACGACGAAACAACACGAATCAGGCTGCTTAAAAACAAACACGAATACCTTATAAAACCAACGAATCTGTGGCATGTAAAGGGCGGAATGTTCCGTAAATACTGGCTGGAACGCTCCATAAAAAAGCGAGCGTTCGGAAAAGAAAAACGAACGTTCGGGAAGAAATTGCATTGCAGCGTTGCAAAAGACAAATGCAACGCTGCGATTTCGGGATGTTAAGAAATGTTAAGGTTTTGCGGAGGTTATTCCGGGAATACTCAAGAAAACTCCAGTTTTTAACGCAGTAGTTACTGAAGCTGCCGGGGAGCAGCGTTTTCTCAATGAAGCATATATCAAAGTGCGGATCCAGGCTTTTTATGAGGTCCCCAAGAGCTGTTCCAAGGTAAGAAGGACGGCTATGTTAAACGGGGAACTCCTTCCGGCAAAGAAACCGGATATTGACAACATCGTAAAAGCTGTTCTGGATGCCCTTAATGAGGTGGCATACCGGGATGATACACAGGTCGTGGAGCTGCAGGTAAGAAAGCAGTACAGCGAAAGACCAAGACTGGAGATCTGCAATGAACGGCTGGAAGAGTTTTTATCCTTTGAAAAAGGGAAGGACCAAGAAGGCAGAAGCAAAGAATATTTTGCTTATCAGATGTTTGCAGGGCATTAGAAATAGCAAATGTAGGAAATGTAAAACAGTGGTTATCTGAAATGGGTATCCGTACTGTGGAGCCCCTTTTGACCGAACAAATCGTTATATCCGGTCGAAAACGAGGGGGGATATTTATCAATGAATCGAGGCTTTGCAGCCTTATTCTATCCAGTTGGACGCTGATAAACTTAGCGACAAAACAGCGTCGAGTTTAGGAAAGCGCGGTTGTTGGCTTATCAATGAATCTGGTCTTTACAGCCTTGTATTGTCCCGTAAGCTTGTATCTGCAGAGCAATTACAATACATGGTAATGAGGATGACAAACTTAATAACGATTTGTTATCGAATTTGTAGACTGGTTTCCTAGAATGGCAGAATATGGTTTTGAAGCAGAAAAAGACTTTTGCTCAAAAATGAGCGAAAGTACAGGAGGTAGACCGGTTGCGGATTATGAGATCTCCGTAGACGTGATGAGACATATTTATCTTATAGGAGGAACCGGCGCAGTTAGGAGAAGCCAAAATTGGATTGAGCTCAAAAAATAAGTTTGCCAATAAAATAGTTTGGCAGAATAAGAAAGGCGCTGGCAATTTTTCCTTGGGGTGGAACTAAGAAGAAGCAGCTCAACGCAAAATTGCGTTCACCGCTCAGAGGCATCTGATCAGAAGGAACAAATGGTGGAATCCATTGTCAACAGAGTACCGGTGCAATATTGCTCAAAATTAAGCGGCGATTCTATTGCTGAAAACTCAGCAGTGCAGAAGGGAGAAAATGAATGAACGAACTTGTTTATTTGAAAAATGATGAAGCGGTATGTGATAGTCTACAGGTGGCGGAGAAATTTGAAATGCGACATGATAATGTGCTACGTGCTATTGATAATTTGCAGAAATCGCTCCTCAATTTTGAGGAACCCTCAAAGATGTTTATTGCCAGCAAAAGAAAGGCAGATGATGGACAGTATCATAGAATGTATCTGATGAATCGGGACGGTTTTTCCCTGCTGGTAATGGGATTTACTGGTAAAGATGCCCTTGCATGGAAATTGCAGTATATAAAAGCATTTAACCAGATGGAAAAACTTATCCGGGAAAAGGGGACTGCTGCCTACAGGATCTCTGATCAGGAAGAGAGGATGACCAGGAGGACAGAAACAGATGCTATCAAGGAATTTGTGGAGTATGCCAGAGCGCAGGGAAGTATTCATGCAGATCATTATTACAGCAACTGTACCAGGCTTGCATATAAGATTGTGGGGATCACAGATAAGGGAACTGCGGCCGGATCTCAGCTGGATGATTTGTCCCTGGTGGAGCATCTGATTGCGCATACTTTGAGAACCGGTATGGCAGCAGGACGGGGCTACAAGGATATTTACCTGGACTGCAAACACCGGCTGGAATCCATGAAATATCTGCAGTGTACAGCGTGATAGGTGGGAAATCATTGGTGTGAAAGCATAAAACCGGGGCAAAAACGGATGAAAACCATGTGAGGGTAGAATTTAGGGTAAGACAAAAAGAGCAGAAAAAAGCCGCTTGTTATATTGGCAACAAACGGCTAGGGGATAGAATCCTGAAATGGAAATCCACTATTTTAAAAATTGAGTTGATTGAAATCAATATACAGGTCTTCATAAATACCTACTTTGATCGTGTCAGCAAAGGTGTATTGTTCGGAATCGCTGGTATCGAAGTTGTAGACAATGACAAAGTTCTTGAGTGGATCCACAATCCAATATTCACGAACACCTGCGGTCCGGTATTTGAATAGCTTGGTGAAATAATCCATTCGCCTGCTGCCGGGGGAGACAATTTCAACGATCCAGTCCGGGGCACCAGTACAGCCCTTATCGTTGAGCTTGTTTGGGTCACAGATCACGGAGATATCCGGCTCTACATAGTTTTTATCATTCTCGCTTAGAAATACGGCAAATGGAGAGACATAGATTTTGCAGGAACCTCTCTTGGAATCAATGTAATCTGCAATCTTCCGATACAGTGCGCCAACGATATCTTGGTGTTTTCTGGTAGGTGGTGCCATGTAGTAGATCTGACCGTCAATCAGTTCTGCCCTGGTTCCTTCTGGTAAAGCATAAATATCTTCGATAGTGTAATCTTCTCGTTGTGGTAATGGCATAGTAACACATCCTTTCTTGGAAAACATTAATAAGTTTCAAGTAAGTGTTATGGTTGTGGTGGTGTTGCTTGTTGGAAGTCAATAACTAAATCATAGCCCATTGCAGAGAGGACTTTTTGAGCATCTTCGAATCCAAAGTTTTTCTTGTTTAGTAGTTTGGTAAGTCCTTGGGGCTTTATGTTTAACTGTTCAGCAATTTCCCTTTGTGATATTTGTTTTTCAAGCATGAGCTTTTTTATCTCAATAACGATTTGTTCATTATCTTTGTAATGTATGGACATATTGCACCTCCTTTTTACTAAAGTATAATAAAAATAAGGTTATAAGTCAATCTAAAAAGATGAAAAATAATACAAAATATATTACAAAATGGTTGACAAGTAACCCAAAACGGGTTATACTATAATCAGTTCAAGGGAACAGTACAACAGCGAAGGGTGAAAACGAAGTAGCGGAAGTACACCGGAGACACCAACATAATACCGGGCAAGGGTAAGCAAAGGAACAAAAGTTGCCGAGATTGGTTTAAGACCTGCCGGAGCTGATCGGGATTCCTAGAAGAGAAAGGAGATGCATACATGAGATATAATTTATCAAAAATCATGTTGAAAGCCTGGAAGGTTTACCGCAAGACAAAGGGTATCAGTTTTGCTGAAGTATTCTTTGTGGAGGAGATATTCTGGCACAAGCAATGAGAAACCAGATTGCAAAGAAATATATTATTGTAGGGGGTGCTGGTCATACCACAGAAACGTTGCGACAACTGGTCCACAGGGAATATCCTCAGATTGTCACAGAAAATCTTCCAGAAGCAGAGGTGTTTTCCTGCTATTTAAAAGAAGTTTATCAATTAGAAGCCGATGCCCTGGAAACCCGGTCGTCCAATTGTGGAAATAATATTACCAATCTGATTGCATTACTAGAAGAAAAGAATATAACCTGGAAGAGTATTATTCTGTGTCAGGATGCAACTATGCAACACCGCATGGAAGCAGGGCTTCACAAATATGCATCAGAAAAACTTATTATCAATTATGCATCTTATCAAGCGAAAGTTTGCTATCAGGAAGCTGAATTGCAGTATCAGATTCAAATACATGGAATGTGGAAAATTGACAGATACATAAATCTGCTTATGGGAGAAATTCCCCGTCTTACAGACAATGCGGAAGGCTATGGACCAAATGGTAAAAAATTTATTTGCCATGTGGATATTCCAGAAAATGTTCGGGAGGCATTTGAATTATTGAAAACAGTTTATGGAGAAGAAACAAGAGCTGCAAATCCTTTGTATGCGTGAGAAACTGGAGACAGAGAAAACGCTTAGATAGAACAGGATGTGTAACCGCATATGGGCTAACCTTAATGTTAGATTACTGCACCAGTAATCGTGTTACTTGTTAAGTTAATTGACCGCCGTGTACCGGACAGTATGCATGGTGGTGGGAGAGGTCAGGGAAGCATTGTTAGGCAATTTACCATGGTCGGATTTAAGGGGAAAAATAGAATATGCTATCAACTTATCTACAGATATAAGTCGTATTTTTAAATATGAAAGAGAGCATACAGATGAAAAAAATAATAGTTTATATGAAATATTTATAAACAAGGCACGTACGCATCGAAACTGGTTATCCCATATGTTTGAGAGCAAAGCTCCACAACATTTTTCAGGGGCTGAAATAGATCTAGCAGTTCGTAAACTTAAATTTTTATTCAGAATACTGCTGTTACATGATATTAATGCAGAAATAGAAGATGGAGAGGTTGACAGAGTTTGCAGAAATATTGATAAATGGTATGAAAAGAATACATTATCATGATTAATGATTAAGAGGAAAGTCAAACCTATGGCTTTCCTCTTAGTCAAAAATGATATGGTATCAATTAAGCTTTCTCCCACCCCAATATTTAGTGGCGTTAAATTTCTTTTATAATGTCAGCAAATCTATCGAGAGTGTATGCACCGTCCATATCGAGTTCTTTGTTGTTAAAAACCATAAAGTAGCGATAAATGCGTCCCGCCTGTTCCTGCCATTTTCTGCCGAGTTCCAGCTTAGATTTGCTGTCATCTCCATCAAGATAATCACCTTTGGCTTCAACCAGAATAAATTTCCCGGATTTCATCATTACCATAAAATCTGGATAATGATTGAGATAGCCGTTTATGTAGAAGTCCTTTCGTTCAATAATTCTGTGCCACCAGCGGATGTTATCTGTGCCAACAATGATATCAATTACTTTTCGTTCGAAGTCATTCATGTCATCTTTTTCAGCTTCATAGAGAGAATAAGGGATTGAGTCGATCGTGGAAGATGGAGTGATTACAGGTTTGAGAGCATATGAATCACGGCATACGATTTTTCCGCTGTCCAGCCATTTTTTAAACTGCTTATTACGGTATGTATTTTCAAGAGTTTCAATTTTTTTCTGTATTTTTCTTGCGTATACAGGGATGGCGGTTTCCATAGTAGCCAACTCATTTTCAGTCATACCATTAACAACCCTGCGCACATAGTTTTCTATGTCAGATGTAGCATATCGGTTATTTTTATTAATTTGTGCAGCAATTAAGGATGTACATTGACGTAGTCTGTTTTCTGGAGGCAGGCTTTCCAGATATTTTCGGATGTATGTAATATCAGGCTTGGAGATACGTTTGTATTTTGGAACGGCTTCCCCCTGTTCTTGAATATCAACTTGATACATTTCTCCAGTTGCCAGTTCAAAACTAATCTGGGCATCCTGCCCGGACAGTGAGAACCCCTCAGATAGGTTTTCAGGCTCCAAAAACTCATATGTACTGCCAAATAAGTCTGGTTCACCTTTGATATAAAATTGCGGTATTCTTAAATTTTTAACTTCTTCCAGATATTGACTTTGCATTGTATTTTGATTTAACATTTCTCCAAGCTCACCTCCTGTGAAGAAGCTATCTTTGGTGGCATTTATCTCTGCTGTATATTTTTCAGACTGGGCCGTGGCCGCAGTAATCATGGAGGTAAGAGTAGTGTGCATTTCCCCAGGATTTGCAGCTGCCTTTTCGGATGTTCCTGTTGCAAAGAGAAACTGTTGAACTTCCGCTGGATTTACATCGTCAAAGCAATCGGCTTTTTCAGTTTGAAGCAGTTCTGGTGAAAATGTTTCCTGAACTGGTTCGGGCTGTTCTGGTGTCTCCTGAGGAGGCAAATCCTCTGCAATACGGTAGTCTTTCCGGCTGAAACCGGATTTATTCAACCCCACAATAATGCTGTCCAGAGTAGAATGAAAATCGTTCGAGCAGGTTAGTACATACGAGGTGTTTAAAAGCGGTGCTGTATGTTGCTTTGCATATGGCTGACGTAGGATTCTACCGAGAATCTGTTCAACATCTACTTTGGAGGTTTTGTTAGCAAGAGAAGCAAGGATGTATGCAAATGGGCAATCCCAGCCTTCTTTGAGCGCATTAACAGTAATGATATATCGAATTTCACAGTTTGGACTAAGCAAATCGATATTTCCAAGATCATCTACTTTTGAAGTTTTAACAGCAATTTGTTCCTTTGGAATGCCCATCTCAACTAAAAGTTCTCTGATTTTATCGAAGGTATCGCTTTCTTCATTGATTTTTGGCTGTGCCTGAAATAGCACAATTGGACGTATATATTTTCCACCAGAAAGCTGTTCGGCGTTGGCTTGTTTTTCCAGATTACCGCGAAGCTGAATTGCGTCCTGAATAACCGCCTGTCTGCTGTTTCTGTTGAATACAACAACAGGCAGTTTAACCATATTTTCTTTTTTTAGTTCCCTGGCATCCACATAAGAGATGATATTACTGGTGCTACGAGGTGTTGCTGTCAATTCCAATATAAAAGATGGATTTAGGTTATTGAGCATTTCGGCACTAAGAGTAGATCCTGCATTGTGGCTTTCATCAACTACAGTTACAGGAGAGAGGAATCGCAGAATCTGAATTAGTGCAGTATCCGGGGTATCCGCAAGTAATACGGATTCGTCATCGAATTGTTCAGCAAAGCGGAAAAGATTTCCGTTTTCCTGATAGACTTTGCGGACATCTTTTTTTCTACTGTCAATACGCAGAGAGGAATAGCTCAATACACAGATTGTCAGCATTTCACGGACACTATCTGGGGAAAAATTTTGTCCGTTCAGCAGCATTTCTTTAGTATAAACACCTACACGTCCTGCAAAATCCATGTCCAAACGCTGGCGGTATGGATGGTTTACATCTGATAAAGTACGGAGTGTCTGGGTAAGAATTGAATCGGATGGCACGAGCCATACAACTACTTTTGGTTTGTTGACTGGAAAATGTTCAAATATTGTTTTTACGGCAGAACAGGCTATAAAAGTTTTACCGCCGCCTGTAGGAACTTTTATGCACACATGAGGTGTGTTTTCTATTTTATTCTGATAGTATGGAACACCGTTAAATCCAACAGGAATATCTTTATTCCCCCAGTATTTTTTCCAACCCTTTATAATATCATTTTCACAATCTACTGCATCAATAAAAGAGGATAAATCCTGTAAAACAGTTTCTTGATAAGTTTTTAATTTCATTTATCCATCTCTCCTTTACATTTTTTTGATGTCGCGTGGTATTTTTTTGAATGAAATATGCCATTTTTCTAGTTCACGTTGACTGAGTGTACAAAGATCAGCATAAATTACATATTCATCTGCTTTTGTTTGTATTGTGTGTAAGAAATCTCTGTTCAGTGTGGTAGTGTTTCCTTTTTCATAATTAAAATAATAAGCGACATCCATATGTGTGCCCATATAGCAAGGCTCTTCAGTGTGGAGTGGCTCAAGCTTTTGCTGGGTTTCTGTAAAATATACATATTTGCGAATGTCATCAAGACCAATGGAAGCATTCAGTGCTTCTCCATCAAAGATGGATTCACCAAGTTCATAGTAGCTAAAATTTCCACCCGTGCCTTCAGTAGCATTTTTTTCGGTTCCATAGCCATTTATTACACGTTTTACTCGCTCAGCGGTGATGGTATCAGCATAATTACCCATTTCCACCAGAATGAATTTGCGGTTACCACCGTCTATTTTGTTCATGTTTAGAACAGCATGAGCAGTAGTGCCAGAGCCTGCAAAGGAGTCGAGAATAATGGAATTAGAGTCTTGTTGCGAAATTCTTAACATATACTCGATTAACCTTACTGGTTTAGCATAGTTGAAATTTAATTGCAAATTCTTTAATTCAGCTGCGCTTTGTCGATTTTCATATTCTGTAATTAAATTTGAGGGAACTACTCCTTTTTGTTGTTGCTCACTCAGCCAAAGTTTGTTATAGATATTCCATGTACTTTTATTGCCATTTTGATCTACTAATCCAGAAGTTGAAGTCTTTTTAAATACAATATTTCCAGCTTCAAGCTCTTTTTTATATCGTGGGTAAATCCATTTCCAAACTTTATCAGTTTTTAATGGTGTTACTATTAATCCTTCTTCAAGTTTGTTAGGAAGACTATTCCCAGGAGGGATTGCAAATGTTCCATCTGGACATTGTATATAATATCTTTGATTAGCACGAGCTTCAAGACTGGATTTAAACAGCCTCTCTTCACCGTACAATTCTCCTTTTCTGGAACCTTCTTGTTGTGTAAATTTATAGAAGGTTTTAATTTGTTTTTGAGTCATGACAGCTCTAAAGTATGGTAAAACATTAATATTCTTTGCATATGCTAGAATATAGTCAAGGCTAGGTGTATAATAATGCCCTTTTGCACCGCCTGATTTCATTTGTCTACTAAAGTCAGTTATATAATTTCTTGCACTAAAAATTTCATCGCATATCAATTTTAGATTTGAATGTTCGTCTTCACCTATATTTATAAAGATAACTCCATCTTCAGCTAGTAATTTTTGTAATAATCTTAGTCGCGGATACATCATGCATAGCCACTTATCATGACGACTCAGATCTTCACCTTGTTTGCCAACCGTTTCACCGAGCCATTTTTTTATTTGTGGATCATTCACATTATCATTATAAACCCATCCTTCTTCTCCAGTATTGTAAGGCGGATCAATATAGATACATTTTATGAGTCCCTCATATTGAGGCAGAAGACTTTTTAGCGCAAGCAGATTATCTCCATGGATAATCATATTTTCACTGCCATTATCTTCTTCATGTTGTCCGTTTTCGTCAAAACTATATTTGCGGTCAAGAACACAGTAAGGTACATCCAAATGATGATTTACTACTTTGCTCTTGCCAATCCAGTCTAATGTTGGCATGGTAGAATGCTCCTTTATTATTTATTCGGCATTGGAGGTGCTTTTATTAAGATCAATCGAGAGGGTATAGGCACTATTTTGCACCAATGTTTTTTGAGCAGAACACCGTTGATATTCACTCATGATTACCTGTGTTGCTGCGTTTATGCCATAAGGATCCAGTGCCAGGAATTTGCGGAAGGTATCATACAGTTCATCTTCAACCGTCCATGCCGAAAGCTTTTTCTTTTCGTCAGTTATTAAGGTATTATGAGCAGTTTCTTTTGATTTACCAGTCAAATAGTCATAAGATACATTTAACAAAGAAAGCAATGCTTCCAGAGTTTCAAATTCCGGATTCCGTTTTCCTGTTTCCCACATTGCTACAGAACCCTTTGAAACATTTAGGGCCTTTGCAAGAGAAACTTGAGTATATCCACAAGCTTTTCTTGCCTTTTTTAGTCTTTCACCGTTCATATTATTACCTCCATGTGAGAATAATAACAGTAATTGTGAGAAAAATCAATGAACTCTATGAAAATATATTGAATTACTGTATTATATGTGAGATTAAGAACCAATACTTGCAATAAAAATGGAGACGTTGCAATATATAATCTAACAATAAGTTGTAATTTTTGAAATTTCAAATACTATGCGTTAATTATTGTCCAGCTGATCTACTTGCAGGACATCTGTGTCCATCAACAGATCTATTGTTTCACCCTGGACATATTTTAACGGATTTGGGAATACTTCTTCACTGCAATATTTTGCTTTTTTCTCTGAGAGAGTTATTGGAGAAATGTCAAGTTCATTAAAATAAGGCATGACAGCGGAAAGCATATCTGGATCAAGGTTATTTTTTTGTGAATCAAGTCCATGTCTTTTTTTGATTGCACATAATACATTTAACATTTTACGTTTTACTCTCTTTGAGTAACGGCTGTTCGCAATTTGTTCATGGGCATCGTTATACAGTAGAAAATCACCAGTACCGTACATTCGCTTCAGAAGTTTGCATATCGTTTCACGAGGACGTATATTTGAGCCGTCTAATAGTTCTGACTCTGTACAATGACATTTCTTTTTATCGCTTAACAGTTTTGGACGTCGTTCACGTAATTCTATTCGGAGCTGTCCAAGGGCATTGTTGAGTTCTTGTTGATCGTCCAAGTAACCTTGAGCATGTTTAATCTGTAACTGAGGATATTTCAAATATATTGAAAGCTCATAGCTTTTACAACTGATTGTAATGGCGAAGGCTTCTGGAGTATTTCTTTTCTGTTTCTGATTGTATCGTTTTTCAATATTGAAACGGTGAGGTATTTTTGCTTGTTTGAGTAAATATAGATATACTTCGGCAGTTTTTTGATCGTTGGGGCAGAAGGCTTGTATCTGGCATTTACAAGCGTTCATGAGGTAATGCTCCATGATGCGGAAAGTGTGGAGCCTGAAGAACTGAAAACAATTCTGGAGGCTACTATAGAAGAAGCAACTCCGGAAGAGGATGTGCTTACCAGACATATTTATCATTATGATCTGAAATCAGACCAGATTGAGATGATGGCGGCATAGTGTTGTGAATTAGTTTCTGGCTGGTGATTTTGGGATGACCGGGATCACCAGCAGGTACTGTCAGAACGAAACGGTATCAAATCTAACTGTCGTTAGATCTGGAACGGTATATACCGTGGCAAAGCTAGTGGAATGGGTTACTTTTGATACTTTTTTTGATAACGTCAGTTTTGATACAGATGTAGCACTGAGGTTTATAAAATTTTCAGATTTAGGTAATTTCTTTTCATGGAAATATCGTATGGATTATGATATATTAAATATAGAAGAAACGGATATAGGAGGTGTCGAAAACGGCTGAGAAAAACAACATAAAACCGGATACCATACTAAAGACATTTTGGCGGGATAATGATCATTTCGCAGATTTATTTAATGCAGCGTTATTTGATGGAGAACAGGTACTGAACCCTGCTGATCTCATGGAAGTAGATACAGATGTTTCCTCCATGGTGAAATTTAACAACCATGCAGAGACGGTTCAGAAAGTCCTGGACGTGGTGAAGAAAACAGCCTATGGCGTGGATTTTGTAATCTGGGGGCTGGAGAACCAGAGTAAAATCCACTATGCAATGCCTTTACGGCATATGATCGGGGATTCCCTTTCGTATCTGAAGGAATACAACGAAATCGCAGCCAGGAACAAGGCTGAGAAAGGGTGTGAGTCTTCTGACGAATTCCTTTCCAACTTAAAGAGGACAGACAGGCTCCATCCAGTGATAAGCCTGTGCGTATATTATGGGGAAAAAGAATGGGACGGACCGTTCTGTCTGGCAGATATGCTGGAAATCCCGGAAAGACTGAAACCTTTGGTATCCGACTATAAAATGAACTTGCTTCAGTTAAGGAAAAGCGGATCACTGCGGTTTCATAATGCAGATGTGGATACCGTATTTGATGTAAGCCGTTCTATTTATGAAAAGGATTTTCAGAAGATCAATACTGTGTATAAAGAAAAGGCAATCCCTGCAGAACTCGGAGTCGTGATCGGAGCAATCACAGAATCCCAGAGACTGATTAACCATGCTTTGCAATCAGAGAAAAAAGGAGGGCAGATTTATATGTGTGGTGCATTAGAGGAATTGGTAAACGAGGGCGTTCAGCGCGGCAGACAGGAAGGAAGAATCGAAGGTCTCCAGGAAGGAATTCTGAAAGGACAACTGGAGGGAATCCATGCCAATATTCGTACTTGCAAAACGTTTAAGATCAGCAAATCAGACACAATCAAGAACGTTGCGAAAGAATTTTCACTGTCAGAGGACGAGGCAAGAGATTACGTGGAGAAATACTGGTAGGAATCAAATATAATCAGAAGTGTATGTGGAGCAGAATCTATAATGGTTCTGCTCCAATTTTGTTTATAGCAGAAAGGAAATAATAAAATGAAAGTCTATGGGTATTGCAGGATTTCTACATCCAAGCAGTCAATGGAGCGGCAGATCAGAAATATTAAGCTGGCATATCCAGACGCAGTTATTGTAAAAGAAACATACACAGGAACGATAATACAGGGACGAAAAGAATTTGAAAAGCTGCTCAAAATAGTTTCTACTGATGATACGCTGGTCTTTGATTCAGTATCTCGTATGAGCCGTACTGCACAGGAAGGGTACGAAATGTACCAGAAACTATATAACCAAGGCGTATCCCTGGTATTTTTGAAAGAACCTCATATACCCATATTTGCAGTGCCGTTTATACAATTTTTCCTATAATACAGCAAAAGTTTTTAGGGTTGTTATTCTTTCTGAATCATAGTAATCTATAGATATCTTATGAAGAGAACCGCATTTGTCGGTTTGCAGGTCAGGAGGAAAAATATGCCAGATATCAGAATACAAAAATACAAAAATCCCATTATTTCTGGTTACAATCCAGATCCGTCGATTTGCAGAGTCGGGGATGATTTTTATCTTGTAAATTCAACTTTTGAATTCTATCCCGGAGTGCCGGTTTACCACAGTAAGAATCTTGTGAACTGGGAATTGATCAATTACTGTCTGAGAGATAAAGAGCAGCTTTATCTGGACGGTGTTCGGCCGTCAGGCGGAATTTATGCGCCGATGCTCTGTTACCATAACGGTGAGTTTTTTATGACCACTACCAATGTGTCACATAAGGGGCATTTGATCGTACATACCAGCGATATTTATGGGAAATGGTCAAAGCCGGTATGGATTGATCAGGGAGGGATTGATCCTACTTTGCTGTTTGATGGTGAAGATGTTTACTTCGCCTCTACTTCCAGAGATAAAGATGACAGGGATGGAATTTTTATGTGTAAAATCAATCCATACACAGGAGAAAAGCTGTCCGAAAGTGTATGTATCAGTCATGGATGCGGCGGAATCTGTCCGGAGGGACCTCATATTTACAAGCTGAATGGAAAATATTATTTGCTTCTTGCAGAGGGTGGCACAGAATATGGACATATGGTTACCATGCAAAGAGCAGATTCTCCATTTGGACCGTATGAGGCGTGTCCCCATAATCCGATTCTCAGTCACCGGGATAATCCGGATGGCTCTATTTCCTGCACTGGACATGCTGATCTGGAAGTAGATCAGAATGGAAACTGGTGGCTGGTTTGTCTGGGAATCCGGCCTTCTTGCACTCCGCAGCGAGGTCTGAAACTTCATCATCTTGGAAGAGAGACCTTTTTAAGCCCTGTAATCTGGGATAAAGAGGGTTGGCCGGTTGTTGGAAACGATGGCAGAATCGCTTTGGAAATGAAGGGACCACTTCCAGGCGACCAGGTGCAGCCGATATGCCGGGATTTTACAGATGATTTTTCGGAAGAGAAATTCAGCCTGCATTATAACTGGGTTCGAACTCCGCATATGGAAAATTATGTGCGTGATACCGCTGCCAGACGGCTTATTTTGAAAGGAACAAGCGTAACTTTAAATGACACGGATACTCCGACATGGGTCGGAATCAGGCAGAAGGAATTTGATGTTGAGGCAGATGTTGTGGTGAGTTTGAAAGGAAATTTTTCAGATGCCTGTCCGTTTTCCCAAGACAGCAACGTCAAAGGTCTAAATAAAAGAGTGGGACTGGGTACATTCTACAATCAATTTTATCATTATGAAATTTACTTAACCAGAGAGGGCGGACAGTACAAGGTTTGTTTTTCCAGGCATATTCATGATATGTTTGCAAGAACAGCTGAGAAGGTAGTATCCTCTGGGGAAAATATTCATTTTCGTATTATCGGTAATCCTCTGGAATATGATTTCTGGTACAGCGAAGATGGAAAATACTATGAGAAGCTGGGCAGCGGTTCTACTGCAGGGCTGGCTACAGAAGGAACTATGTACATGAGTTTTACCGGAACTTATATCGGAATGTTCTCAGAAAAGGCGGAAGGGCATTTTAGAAATTTTTCAGTGAAGATAAATAAAAATTAATTGCTGAATAATCAAGGTTAACGGAACCCCCTGCCGGGCGGGATCGCACTGCGGCGCAAATATAAATGTGGCCGGAGGCGATCCGCTGCAGGCAGAGAATCCTGTAAATTGTGACGTACATCTTACAGAAATCCTTTTCAAACAAAGACTGTGGGAAAAAGTCTGTAAATAAGATTCTTCTATGATATGCAAGGGTGATGAGCCTGAAAATTAGGCTTTTCACTCTTCAAACACGCTTTAATCAGATCGTGAAGCGCTCTCTTGAAGCTGATAAATAGTGCCAAATCTGACTGGCAAAATGCATGGGGAAATCGAAGGATTACTTTTCCGCATCTGCAAGATTTTTCTTCAATTCTATCATTTTATCACGCAGCTCTGCTGCCTGCTCGAAATTCAAGTCTGCAGCAGCCTGGCGCATCTGTTTTTCCAACTGGGAGATCAGGTTCTTCAGCTCTTTTTTGCTCATGGATTCCGGATCCTTCTTCAGCTTCACTTCAGTTTCAGCAACTGCCTTGGAAACTGCAATCAGATCACGGACTGCCTTCTTAATAGTAGTAGGAGTAATTCCATGCTCTTTATTATAGGCTTCCTGGATTTCCCTGCGACGGTTGGTTTCCTCAATGGCATTTCTCATGGAATCCGTCATCACGTCTGCATACATGACAACGTGTCCTTCGCTGTTTCGGGCAGCACGGCCAATGGTCTGGATCAGGGAAGTCTCAGAACGAAGGAAGCCCTCCTTGTCTGCATCCAGAATAGCAACCAGAGTGATCTCAGGAATATCAAGTCCTTCTCGCAGAAGGTTAATGCCTACAAGCACATCAAATACATCCAGACGCATGTCGCGGATGATTTCTGCACGCTCCAGGGTATCAATATCCGAATGAAGATAACGGACACGGATTCCCACATCTTTCATATACTGGGTAAGATCCTCGGCCATTCGTTTGGTGAGAGTTGTGATCAGCACTTTGTTTTTTCTGGAGGTTTCTTTCGTTATTTCAGAAATCAGGTCGTCTATCTGTCCCTCTACAGGGCGCACCTCCACTTTCGGATCCAGAAGACCGGTAGGACGGATGATCTGCTCGGCGCGGAGAAGCTCATGGTCGTATTCATAATCTCCCGGGGTAGCAGATACAAACAAAACCTGGTCAAGTTTATTCTCAAATTCTTCAAAACTCAGAGGGCGGTTATCCTTAGCAGAGGGCAGACGGAAACCATAGTCTACCAATGTCTGTTTACGGTTCTGGTCGCCAGCATACATAGCGCCAACCTGTGGGACTGTCTTGTGCGACTCATCAATAATAAGAAGAAAATCATCCCCGAAATAATCCAGCAGAGTATAAGGCGGCTGCCCTGGCTCCAGTCCGGAAAGATGACGGGAATAGTTCTCAATACCGGAGCAGAAGCCGGTTTCTTTCATCATTTCAATATCAAAGTTGGTACGCTCGGAGATACGCTGGGCTTCCAGAAGCTTGTCTTCGCTTTTAAAGTAGTCTACCCGTTCTTTTAATTCCTCTTCAATGGCAATGGCTGCTTTCTGAATCTGCTCCGCTGGTACTACATAATGGGAAGCAGGGAAAATACCGATGTGCGCAAGCTGACATTTGATTTCTCCGGTGAGCACATCAATCTCAGAGATACGGTCAATCTCATCTCCGAAAAACTCCACTCTGACAGCGGTATCTGAGCTGTTAGCCGGAAAAATCTCCAGAGTGTCGCCACGGACGCGGAAGGTACTTCGGTGGAAGTCCATTTCATTTCGGGTGTACTGAATGTCGATCAGCTCCCGGATAACCTCATCACGATCCTTAGTCATGCCAGGACGCAGGGAAATCATCATGTCCTGAAATTCCTGAGGAGAACCCAATCCATAGATACAGGACACAGAAGAGATGATAATAACATCTTTTCGCTCTGACATGGCGGCAGTGGCAGAAAGACGGAGCTTGTCAATTTCATCATTGATCGCAGAGTCCTTGGCAATATAAGTGTCAGAAGAAGGCACATATGCTTCTGGCTGGTAATAATCGTAATAGGAAACAAAATACTCCACCGCATTCTCCGGGAAGAATTCCTTAAACTCACCGTATAACTGTGCTGCCAGAGTTTTATTATGGGCCAGGATCAGAGTAGGCTTATTCAGCGCCTGAATAACGTTTGCCATAGTAAAAGTTTTACCAGAGCCGGTGACACCAAGCAGCGTCTCAAACTGATTTCCCTCTTTAAATCCCTTTACCAGTTTCTCAATAGCCTGTGGCTGATCGCCGGTTGGTTTATACTCGGAATGTAATTCAAAATGATCCATATGAGTCCTTTCTTTTATAAAATCAAACACGCTTTAACTGTTTTCAGTATAGCATCCTTTTTTATAAAAGTACAGCAGAATCGAATATTTGTTCTGCCTTCTGAAATGCCAGAAGCATTCCAAAACTTTAATTGACAGACATACCTATAGTGCGTTATCTTAAAAAAGAAAAGCGTGATTGTTCATGACCTGACCAGTAACACGCTTCGCGATGCACAGAAATCATGCAGAATTATTAGGAGTGCTGGAAATGGAAGAAAAACAAAAGAATAAAAGATATGTGCTGAGAAAGCTTTTTTTTGCCTCGTTATATCTTAGTACGTTTACTTTTGGCGGCGGATATGTGATCGTTACTTTATTGAAAGAGAAATTTGTGGATCAATATCACTGGATCGATGAGGAAGAAATGCTGGATCTGGTGGCAATCGCACAGTCATCTCCAGGAGCAATTGCAGTAAACGGAGCAATTGTGGTGGGATACAAGCTTGGGGGAATACCGGGAATGCTGCTGTCGGTTCTGGGGGCTATTATTCCGCCAATGGTGATCCTGTCCCTGATTTCCTTGTTTTATGATGCATTCTGCTCTAATTATTATATAGCAGCTCTTTTGAAAGGCATGACTGCCGGCGTAGGTGCTGTGATCATTTCTGTGGTATACGACATGGGGAAAAACGTGGCGAAATCAAATGACTGGGTAAATGTGGTTATTATGGTCATCAGTTTTTGTGTAAGCTATTTTCTGAAGGTAAACATTATTTATATAATACTTATTGTGGCTGTATTTGGATTTGCGCGTACACTTGTGAAGGAGGGCAGCAAAAAATGATTTATCTTCAGCTCTTTTTCAGCTTCCTTCAAATTGGTGCATTAAGCTTTGGAGGTGGATATGCAGCAATGCCTCTTATACAGGAACAGGTAGTGACTATGCATGGCTGGATTTCCATGGAAACTTTTTCGAATCTTGTGACCATTGCAGAGATGACTCCTGGTCCTATTGCAGTAAACTCCGCAACCTTTGTAGGAACCAGGATTGCTGGTCCTGGTGGCGCAGTGGTGGCTACTCTTGGCTGTATTTTACCCTCCTGTATAATTGTAACCCTGCTGGCATATATTTACACGAAATACCGGAAAATGTCCCTTCTCCAGGGAACTCTTACATCCCTTCGCCCGGCGGTTGTGGCCATGATCGCCAAGGCAGGAGTTACCATTTTAGTATCATCTTTTTTTATAAATGGTGCAGTGGAACTGTTTCGGGAAAACATATGCATTCGAATGGTGGTGTTCTTTACTGCCGCACTGGTGCTTTTAAGAAAATTTAAAATGAATCCTATTCTGGTGATGGTTTTGTGCGGTGTGGCAAATATGGTGTTTTGCGCGGCTGCCGGAAGCTGACTGGAAAAGATATGCCAGCTGACTTTCGTATATGGTGCTGCCGCAGGTAGGCTGCACCTGTGTTTAGAAGAAAAAATAAGGGGGATAACAGATTGAACATATGTGTATATGGCGCTTCAAGTGCACTGCTTAAAAACATTTATTATGAAAAAACAGAAGAGCTTGGAAGAGCAATGGGAAAAAGAGGTCACGGTCTGGTGTTTGGCGGCGGGGCTACCGGAATGATGGGAGCAGCAGCCAGAGGCGTGGCAGCAGAAAATGGTTACATACTTGGAATTGCTCCCCGATTTTTTGATCAGCCTGGAGTTCTGTATGAGAAATGCACGGAATTTATTTTCACAGAGAATATGAGAGAGCGCAAAAAACTTCTGGAAGAAAAATCAGATGCTACGATCGTAGCACCTGGCGGAATTGGTACCTACGAGGAATTTTTTGAGATTTTTACCTTGAAAAGCCTGAAACGTATTGACCGCCCAATTGTGCTGTATAACATTGACGGATATTATGACAAGATGAAAGCATTGCTGGAGTACACAGCAGAAGAGAAATTCATGGATTTTTCCGTGCTGGATCTGGTAGTCTTTCTGGATGAGCCGACAGCAGTTCTTGACTATCTGGAAAATTATAAAAAATAGAGGCTGCTATTCAGCAGGGGCTGTTTTGCGAAACATATAACTGTGAAGGTGCTGAACAGTTACAAAACGGACATGTCGCCTATGGGCGGTATTCCTATATAGGAAAGAAGATGCCAGGGAAAATTTTCTCAAGGCATCTTTTTCATTTATGCGGCAGCAAACATAAGACTGCGTTGGCAGATACCTGATAGTATCCTTGCTGTCCAAAAAAAGTATTGCAGTAAGGAGAATTTAGCCAGAATGGTAAAGTATAGGGTAAAAACTATCAAAAAAGATGAAAAAAATTTGTAAAAAATATTGACAAAAGGAATACTGAGGTGTATCTTAAGAACATAGATGTTAGCACTCCTAAATAATGAGTGCTAACAAAAGGAATTCGAAGAAGCCAGACGGAAATCAGAATCAGGTTTGACCGTCTGCTTTTCAGGAAGGAGCAGATATTTCATGGATGAAGTATTAGATGAGCGCAAACGGAAAATACTGAAAGCAATCATCAAAACTTATATGGAAACAGGTGAGCCTGTAGGCTCCAGAACTATTTCCAAGTATCCGGATCTGAATGTCAGCTCTGCTACTATCCGAAATGAGATGTCCGACCTGACGGATATGGGCTACATCGTACAGCCCCACACCTCAGCCGGAAGAATTCCATCAGATAAAGGCTATCGCCTTTATGTAGATGAGCTTACCAGGGAGAAGGAAGCCGAGATCGCAGAAATCCGTGATCTGATGATTGAGAAATCAGATAAGATGGATAAGGTGCTCAGGCAGGTGGCGAAGGTTCTTGCCACGGATACCAATTATGCGGCTATGGTTGCGGTTCCCCAGTATAAGGGAAGCACCCTGAAGTTCATTCAGCTTTCACGAGTCAATGAGCGGCAGCTGATTGCCGTAGTTGTATGTGAGGGTAATGTCATTCGGAACCAGATCATTAATATTGATGAGGAGATGGATGATCAGACGATCCTGAAGCTGAATCTTCTTCTTAACACGAACCTGAACGGCGTACCCATCCAGGATATTAATCTGGGCATGATTGCTAGATTAAAAGAACAGGCGGGTAGCCACAGCGGTGTGGTTGCAGATGTGCTGGACGCAGTTGCAGCTACAATTCACGTGGACGAAGAAGATATGAAAGTATATACGTCGGGAGCGACCAACATATTTAAGTATCCAGAGCTTGCAGATACATCCAGAGCCAGTGAGCTGATTTCTACTTTCGAGGATAAGCAGGAACTTGCGGATATGGTCCGTGAGGAAATGGGAGACTCGGAGAACACAGGAGTTCAGATATACATCGGGGATGAAGTTCCGGTACGTACCATGAAAGACTGCAGTGTGGTCACAGCTACTTATGAGCTGGGAGATGGAATGCGTGGAACTATTGGAATCATCGGTCCCAAGCGAATGGATTACGAGAATGTAGTGGACAGCTTAAAGAAATTAAAAGTCCAGCTTGACGAAATGGTAAATAAGAAAACCTAGAAAGGCGGTTGAAAGCGTGTCAGAAGAAATGAATAAAGAAGCCGAAGTACAGGAAGAAGCAGTTGACATTCCGGTAACAGACGGAAGCGAAGAAGAGGCAGCAGATACAGCCCAGACAGCAGAAGAGGAGACTTCCGAGGAACCTGCACAGACAGAAGAAACTGAGCAGTCAGATCAGGAAACCGAATCTCAGAAGGAACCGGAAACCAAGACAAAAACTTCTTTCTTCGGTAAGAAGAAAAAAGAGAAAGATAAATTTGAACAGCAGGTCGAGGAGCTTACAGACAGACTGAAGCGCAGCATGGCTGAATTCGATAACTACCGTAAAAGAACGGAGAAGGAGAAATCCAGCATGTACATCATCGGCGCCAGGGACATCGTTGAAAAAATGCTTCCGATCGTGGATAACTTCGAAAGAGGTCTTGCACAGGCACCGGAGGATGATTCATTTGCAGAAGGCATGAAGATGATCTACAGGCAGATGATGACAGCTTTTGATGAGATGGGTGTGAAGCCAATCGAAGCTGTAGGTAAGGAATTTGATCCGAATCTGCATAATGCAGTGATGCATGTGGAGGACGAATCCGTTGGCGAGAACATCGTCGTAGAGGAATTCCAGAAGGGATATACCTACAAGGATTTCGTTGTAAGACACAGTATGGTAAAAGTTGCTAATTAACAGAAAGCAGCTTGGAGAATCAAACTTCATCGACATTTTCTAAAAACAAAGTATAAATGTTACTGTTCGTGTAATGGACAGCAACCATGAATTTTTAAACAGGAGGAAAATTATCATGGGAAAAATCATTGGTATTGATTTAGGTACAACAAACAGCTGTGTAGCTGTTATGGAAGGTGGACAGCCAACCGTTATCGCAAATACAGAAGGATCCAGAACAACACCATCTGTTGTAGCATTCACAAAGACAGGTGAGCGTCTGGTAGGTGAGCCTGCAAAACGCCAGGCAGTAACAAACGCAGAGAAAACAATCTCTTCCATCAAGAGAGAGATGGGTACAGATTACCGTGTAACAATTGATGATAAGAAATATTCCCCACAGGAAATTTCCGCTATGATTCTTCAGAAACTGAAAAAAGATGCTGAAGGATACCTTGGAGAGTCTGTTACAGAAGCAGTTATCACTGTTCCGGCATATTTCAATGATGCTCAGCGTCAGGCAACCAAGGATGCTGGTAAGATTGCAGGCCTTGATGTAAAACGTATTATCAACGAGCCTACAGCAGCAGCTCTTGCATATGGTCTTGACAATGAGAAAGAGCAGAAGATCATGGTTTATGATCTTGGTGGTGGTACATTCGATGTTTCCATTATTGAGATTGGTGATGGAGTTATCGAAGTTCTGGCAACAGCTGGTAACAACCGTCTTGGTGGTGATGACTTTGACCAGAGAATTACAGACTATATGCTTTCTGAGTTCAAGAGAACAGAGGGCGTTGACTTAAGCAACGATAAGATGGCTCTTCAGAGACTGAAAGAAGCTGCTGAGAAAGCTAAGAAAGAGCTTTCTTCCGCAACAACAACCAATATCAACCTGCCATTCATCACAGCAACAGCTGAAGGACCGAAGCATTTTGATATGAACCTTACAAGAGCTAAATTTGACGAACTTACACACGATCTTGTTGAGAAAACAGCAGAGCCGGTTCGCCGTGCACTTTCTGATGCAGGACTTACTGCTTCTGATCTTGGACAGGTGCTTCTGGTTGGTGGTTCTACACGTATCCCGGCTGTACAGGATAAAGTAAGACAGTTGACTGGCAAAGAGCCAAGCAAGGCCCTGAACCCGGATGAGTGTGTTGCACTTGGTGCTTCTATCCAGGGTGGTAAGCTTTCCGGTGAGGCTGGTGCAGGTGACATCCTTCTTCTTGATGTTACTCCACTTTCCCTGTCCATCGAGACAATGGGTGGTATTGCAACACGTCTGATCGAGAGAAATACAACAATCCCGACCAAGAAGAGCCAGATTTTCTCCACAGCAGCTGATAATCAGACCGCTGTAGATATCAATGTATTACAGGGTGAGCGTCAGTTCGCGAAAGACAACAAGTCCCTTGGACAGTTCCGTCTGGATGGAATCCCGCCAGCACGTCGTGGTGTTCCGCAGATCGAGGTTACATTCGATATTGATGCCAACGGTATCGTAAATGTATCTGCTAAGGATCTTGGAACAGGTAAAGAGCAGCACATTACAATCACAGCTGGTTCTAACATGTCCGAGTCTGATATTGACAAGGCTGTTAAAGAAGCTGCTGAGTTCGAAGCTCAGGATAAGAAACGTAAAGAGGCAATTGATACAAAGAACAATGCAGACTCCATGGTATTCCAGGTTGAGAATGCACTGAAAGAAGCAGGCGATAAACTGGATGCAAATGACAAAGCTTCCGTAGAGGCTGACTTAAATGCATTAAAAGATATCCTTGCTAAATATGCAAATACAGATGAGATCGGAGATGCTCAGGTCGCTGAGATCAAAGCTGCTCAGGAGAAGATGATGGAAAGTGCTCAGAAGCTTTTCGCAAAAATGTATGAAGCACAGAACCCACAGGGTGGTGCTGGTCAGGCAGGCCCTGGACCGGACATGGGAGGAGCTTCCCAGGGCGGTAACGAGGCTGGTTACGGCGATGATGTTGTAGATGCTGACTACAAAGAGGTTTAATTGAATAATAAGTTCCAATATTTCGGAACATGAAACTACAGCCCGGTCATGATTCATGACCGGGCAGTGGTGGTGAAAGACATATTACAGGAAATGCGCCGCTGGCGTCTTCCATAAGATAACCAAATACAAAAAGTTAGGAAAAGAAAGAAATCATGGCTGATAAAAGAGATTACTATGAAGTCTTAGGCGTTGATAAGAGCGCCGATGACGCTACATTAAAAAAAGCATATCGTCAGCTTGCCAAGAAGTATCATCCCGACGTAAATCCGGGAGATAAGGAAGCTGAAGCGAAATTCAAAGAGGCAACAGAGGCTTACAGCGTCTTAAGTGACCCGGACAAGAGAAGACAGTATGATCAGTTTGGTCATGCCGCTTTTGAAAACGGCGGCGGTGGCGGAGCAGGCGGTTTCGGCGGCTTTGATTTCTCCGGCGCAGACATGGGGGATATCTTCGGAGATATTTTCGGAGATCTGTTTGGAGGCGGCGGAAGCCGCAGACGTGCCAATAATGGACCTATGAAGGGGGCAAACCTGCGTGCACGCGTGAACATCACCTTTGAGGATGCTGTATTTGGCTGTGAGAAAGAACTTGAGATTACTCTGAAAGAGGAATGTACTTCCTGTCACGGTTCTGGAGCTAAGGCTGGTACCTCACCGGTTACCTGTCCGAAATGTAATGGTGAAGGACAGATCGTTTACACCCAGCAGTCCATGTTTGGCATGGTTCGTAACGTTCAGGTGTGTCCGGATTGTCATGGGACAGGTAAGATCATCAAAGATAAATGCCCGGATTGCCGTGGTACCGGATACATTTCCAATCGCAAGAAAATTAAGGTATCTATTCCGGCTGGTATTGACAATGGTCAGAGTATCCGTATCCGTGATAAAGGTGAGCCTGGCACAAATGGAGGTCCGAGAGGCGATCTGCTGGTAGAAGTAAATGTAGCACGCCATCCGATTTTCCAGAGACAGGATATGAATATTTACTCTACTGCACCGATTACTTATGCACAGGCAGCGCTTGGCGGCGAAGTCAAACTGAATACAGTAGATGGAGAAGTTCTCTATGAAGTGAAACCAGGAACTCAGACAGATACCAGAATCCGTCTGAAGGGCAAAGGTGTTCCGTCCCTTCGAAACAAGAATGTTCGTGGTGATCACTACGTAACTCTGGTTGTTCAGGTACCAACCAACCTGAATGAGGACGCGAAAGAAGCTCTCCGCAAATTTGACGAGGCATGCGGCAATCGTCCTGCAGGCAGTGCCGGCGATAGCACAGAAAAGTCCGAAAAGAAGAAAAAAAGCTTCATGGACAAATTAAAAGAGACCTTTGAAGAGTAAAAAATCAGTTTTTCCATAAAAGAATAAAGAAAAGGGGAGATATCCTCTTTTCTTTTTTTGTTACTTATTGTATATTAAAGGGTAGCCGCAACGTTACTGTCCGTGCTGCTGGTCAGGAAATGAGCAGTAACATCGCAAGAGTCCGGAAAGGAGTTTTGCCTTGAAAACAAAGAAAAGAGATTTGTTAAACCGATATATTCCCCTGTGGTCTATTGTACCTCTTGTGACCATCATGGCAGTGAATTGTCTGATTTACTGGGGAAGCAGTGCGCTTACAGCTGGCAGGTATCACTTTGATTTTACGATGGCATTTGACAGGGAAGTTCCTTTACTGCCTGTATTTGTGTGGTTTTATATTCTGGCATTTCCATTCTGGGCGGTGGGGTATTTGCTGGTGGCAAGGCGTGGTAAGGATATGTTTTACCGGTTTGTTGCCACAGATCTGACCATACATTTTATTTGCTTTATCTGCTTTATTTTAATACCGACCACCAATATAAGACCGGAGATCCCAGGAAATACCCTTTCGGAAAAGATTCTCGCTCTGGTATATTCCCTGGATGGCGGGAACAGTCCTTCTAATTTGTTTCCCTCTATCCACTGCTATGTGAGCTGGATGTGCTGGAAAGGTGTGGAAGGCTCAGAGAAGGTGCCGAAATGGTATCAGAGATTTTCTCTGGTATTTGCAATTCTGATCATTATCTCTACCCAGGTGCTGAAGCAGCATTACATTGTGGATGCAGCAGCGGCGTTGCTTCTGGTAGAGTTTTTCTGGAGATTTTATCAGAAAGGGCAGCGACATAAGTGGGTTGTGCATATTTTTGCACATAAAAAGAAGTAACATGGACATAAAAAACCAGTAATTGGTCAGGTGAATTGAAAAATCAGAATAAAGTAACAGATAACAACCGTTTCGAAAGATGTAAAAAAATACCATATTGTGATTATGAAGAAACAGCTTTCAATAAAAAGATTGGAGAAATAGTATGAAGTGGAATCGCTTTACCATCAAAACAAAAACAGAAGCAGAAGACGTTATCATCTCTGCCCTTGCAGACGTTGGAGTTGAGGGCGTAGAGATTCAGGACAAACAGCCTCTTACCGAGACAGATAAAGAGCAGATGTTTGTGGATATTATGCCGGAAGGTCCAGCGGATGATGGAATCGCCTATCTGAATTTTTATCTGGAAGAGGACACAGAAACTACGCCTGTTCTCGAGAGAGTACGTGCTGTCCTTGAAGAAGTACGCGGATACATGGATATCGGTGAAGGCACCATCACAGAATCCCAGACAGAGGACAAAGACTGGATCAATAACTGGAAGGAATATTTCCATCAGTTCTATGTAGATGACATTCTTATTGTTCCATCCTGGGAAGAAGTGAAGGAAGAAGATAAAGATAAGATGATCCTTCACATTGATCCAGGTACAGCTTTTGGAACTGGTATGCACGAGACAACCCAGCTGGTAATTCGTCAGCTGAAGAAATTTGTGACAAAAGACACCCAGATGCTGGATGTTGGAACCGGAAGCGGTATTCTTGGAATTGTAGCTTTGAAGCTGGGCGCTGCTCATGTTGTGGGAACTGACCTTGATCCCTGTGCAATTCCGGCAGTGGCAGACAATAAAGAGGCTAACGATATTAAGGATGAGACTTTTGACATGCTCATTGGAAACATCATTGATGATAAAGAAGTTCAGGACACGGTTGGATATGAGAAATATGACATTGTAACGGCTAATATCCTGGCAGATGTACTGGTGCCTCTCACACCGGTTATCGTAAATCAGATGAAAAAGGGTGCTTACTATATCACCTCTGGAATCCTGGATGTGAAAGAAGAAGTAGTGGTAAAGGCAGTGAAAGACGCCGGGCTTCAGCTGGTTGAGGTAACCCATCAGGGAGAATGGGTATCTGTCACAGCCAGAAAGGAATAATTATGCAGCGCTTTTTTGTGGAGCCTTATCAGGTCCTTGAGGAAGAACACAGGATTACCCTTACCGGCCCGGATCTGAACCATATGAAAAATGTTCTTCGCATGCGCATTGGTGAGGACGTTTGGATCAGCGATGGCAGTGAGAAGGAATATCACTGTACCATAGAAGAATTTCAGGAGGACAGCGCAGTTCTTCATATCCTTTATGCCCAGGAATCCCAGTATGAGCTCCCAAGCCGGATTTATTTGTTCCAGGGACTTCCTAAAGGGGATAAAATGGAACTGATCATTCAGAAGGCTGTGGAGCTTGGCGCTTACGCTGTTGTTCCAGTTGAAACAAGGAGATGTGTGGTGAAGCTGGACGCAAAGAAAGCGCAGAAGAAGGTTACCAGATGGCAGCAGATTTCCGAGAGCGCAGCTAAGCAGTCTAAGCGTATGCTAATCCCGGAAGTGAAAAATGTAATGAACTGGAAAGAAGCACTTGCCTTTGCAAAAGGACTGGATGTGGTTCTGATTCCTTATGAGCTTGCCCAAGGTATGAAAGAGACCCGGGAAATCCTGGCGGCAATTCAGCCTGGACAATCTGTGGGGATTTTTATTGGCCCGGAAGGCGGTTTTGAGGAGGAAGAAGTGAGAGATGCCATGGAAGCCGGAGGGAAACCGGTGACCCTGGGAAAAAGAATCCTGCGCACAGAGACAGCAGGTATGACCATGCTGTCTATTCTGATGTATACGCTTGAGTCTGTTTAAAAATATTTTAGCAATCTGCAAGACGTGCCAGAGCCTGTTTGAAAAATCATTTCAGCAATCTGCACGCCCCACTTTGCGGTATGCTTCACCTGAATTCGGCTGCCGCAGCTCGCTGCTGCGCCCTTATCCGGGTAAAGGCTTCCGCAAATTGTGATGCACATCTTGCAGAAAGCCTTTTTTTAACATGCTCTGGAAAAAAGAGGAAAAGTAAGAAATGGAAGCATATTTTGATAACTCTGCTACCACAAGATGTTATCCTGAGGTGGCAGAGATTGTAGTAAAAACAATGACAGAGGATTTTGGAAATCCTTCTGCCATGCATTTAAAAGGTGTGGAAGCGGAAAAGTATGTCCGTGAAGCTGCACAGATACTTGCCAAAATTCTCAAGGTAAATGAAAAAGAAATCATTTTCACCTCTGGCGGAACAGAGTCAAATAATCTGGCCTTGTTTGGCGGAGCGGATGCAAATAAAAGAAGCGGAAACCATATTATCACCACTTCAGTGGAGCATGCAGCTGTAGGACAGCCTGCAGAGCGCCTGGAACAGATGGGATATGAGGTGACGATAGTTCCTGTAGATCACAGGGGTGTGGTTCAGCTGGAGGCGTTAGAGAAAGCTTTGCGCCCGGATACGATTCTGGTATCTACTATGTATGTAAACAATGAGGTTGGTGCTGTGATGCCAGTGGAAGAGATTGCAAAACTGGTTCATGAGAAAAGCCCGAAGGCTCTGTATCATGTAGATGCGATCCAGGCATTTGGAAAATACCGTATTTATCCCAAAAAGGCAGGAATTGATATGCTCTCTGTGAGCAGCCATAAGATTCACGGGCCTAAAGGTGTAGGATTTTTATATATCAATGAGAAAGCCAGGATTCAGCCTCAGATCTTAGGCGGCGGCCAGCAGGCCGGTATGCGGTCCGGTACAGATAATGTACCTGGAATTGCAGGACTGGGTGTTGCTGCAAAGATGGTCTACACGGATTTTGATAAGAAAATTGAGCATATGTATCAGCTGAAGGAACGCCTTGCAGAAGGTTTTCTGAAACTTCCTGATGTTCGTCTCAACGGAATGGAGATAAGAGAAGGTGCACCTCAGATCTTAAGCGCCAGCTTTCTGGGCGTGAGAAGCGAAGTGCTGCTTCATACTCTGGAAGAAAAAGGCATTTATGTTTCAGCCGGAAGCGCCTGCTCCAGCCACAAAAGAAAAGCTGCCGGAACCTTAAGTGCAATGGGAATGGAAGCAGCCCAAAGAGAAAGTACGCTGAGATTCAGTTTTTCAGAGGAAAATACATTTGAAGAAGTGGATTATGCATTGGAAGTGATCGGGCAGGTACTGCCTATGCTTCGGAGATATTCCAGACACTGATGCAGTGAGGAAAAGAAGAATGAAATGCAGCGCCGGGGAAAGTCCGGCAGCCGCATAACATAAAGAAACAGGAGGAAATCAAATGATATTTCACGCATTTTTAATAAAATACGCAGAAATAGCTATCAAGGGTAAAAATCGATATCTGTTTGAAGATGCCCTTGTGAAGCAGATGAATATTGCTCTTTCTAAGATAGAGGGCGATTACCGCGTTGTGAAGGAGCAGGGCCGTGTTTATGTATTCTGTCCGGAGGAATACGATTTTGAGGAGGCTGTAGCTGCATTAAAAACAGTATTCGGTATTGTTTATATCTGTCCGGTAGTGATCTACGAGGACAAAGGATTTGAGCAGATGCGCTCTGACGTTGTGGAGTACATGAAGAATGTACATCCGGATTATCACGGCACCTTCAAGGTATATACAAGACGTGCAAAGAAGTCCTATCCGGTAAATTCCATGGAAGTAAGTGCAAGAATCGGTGAAAGCATTCTGGATGCTTTTCCGGAGGCAAAGGTGGATGTACATCAGCCTGAACTTACCGTTTCTGTTGAGATCCGTGAGAAAATTTATGTATATTCCAAGAGCATCAAGGGACCTGGCGGAATGCCGGTTGGAACCAATGGAAAGGCAATGCTGCTTCTTTCCGGCGGAATTGACAGCCCAGTGGCCGGATATATGATCGCAAAGCGAGGAGTTAAGATTGAAGCCGTTTATTTCCATGCTCCGCCGTATACCAGCGAGCGTGCGAAACAGAAGGTTGTGGACCTGGCGAAGCTGGTGGCAAAATACAGTGGACCGATCAGGCTTCATGTAGTAAATTTCACAGACATTCAGCTGTACATTTACGATCAGTGTCCACATGATGAGCTTACTATCATTATGCGCCGTTATATGATGAGAATTGCAGAGCATTTTGCAAAGAAGGATAACTGTCTTGGACTTATTACCGGTGAAAGCATTGGACAGGTTGCAAGCCAGACCCTGCAGAGTCTTGCAGCAACAAATGAAGTGTGTACATTACCGGTATATCGTCCGGTGATTGGGTTTGATAAACAGGAAATTGTAGAGCGTTCCTGGGAGATTGGAACTTATGACACTTCTGTTCTTCCATATGAAGATTGCTGTACTATTTTTGTCGCAAAGCATCCGGTTACAAAGCCGAATCTGAATGTGATCCGCAAGTCAGAGGAGAAACTGGCTGAGAAAATTGATGAACTGATGGAAGCGGCACTTAGCACTGCAGAAGTGATTGAAATCCAGTAAAAAAGTGGAAAAGTACTCAGAGACTGCATGAAGTCATCGAAAAAACAAAAAGAGGAACTGTGAACAGTTCCTCTGACAATCGAATATTTAATTATTCAACTGTATATTTGTCGATGATTTCCATAACGCTGTCAAGAGCAGCTCCGTCAGCATGGATATTGAGGTCGATCGGTTTGGATAAATCCAGGCTGAAGATACCCATGATAGATTTAGCGTCAATCACATATCTTCCGGATACCAGGTCGAAGTCGCAGTCAAATTTGCTGATCTCGTTTACAAATGCTTTCACTTTATCAATAGAGTTAAGTGAGATTTTTGCTGTTTTCATTGTGATATAACCTCCCTTGGATTGTTAGTAGTTTGCTTTACAGTACTCATATTACCTGTAGGCAGGATAAAAGTCAAGGTGAAAAAAGAGAAAAAATGGCAGCAGAATTAGTGAAAATGTATAAAAAATTTACAACATTACTGTGTACTGGTAATATTCCGCGGGATGCTTTTCGTGAATGAAATTTACAGAAGATCCGGGAAGTGCGGCACGAAATCACGTATTTGCATGAATTCTGTGCACCGCGGAGAAATTATCCTGCATGGTGTGGACAGTACTAGTTTTGGAGGAAAAAATGAAAAAAAAGGTTGCATTACACAATCTTGGATGTAAAGTAAACTCTTATGAGCTGGAAGCTATGCAGCAGCTTCTGGAACAGGCAGGGTATGAAATTGTACCTTTTGAACCAGGTGCTGATGTTTACGTAATAAATACCTGTACGGTAACAAATATTGCAGACCGTAAGTCCCGTCAGATGCTTCACAAGGCGAAAAAGATGAACCCGGATGCGGTGGTAGTAGCAACAGGATGTTATGTACAGACTGACGAGGGAAAACTGGAAACGGACGAAGCAGTAGATCTGGTACTTGGAAATAACCAGAAAAAAAATATTGTGGAAGTTCTGGCTGAATTTGAAAAAGAACACCAGCGTCAGGCTCATATTATTAAGATTAACCAGACAAAGGAATATGAAGAACTGGAAATCAGCCGTACAGCTGAGCATGTACGTGCTTATATTAAGGTGCAGGATGGCTGCAACCAGTTTTGCACCTATTGTATCATTCCCTACGCAAGAGGCCGCGTGCGAAGCAGGGAAAAAGAGAATATTTTAAATGAAGTGCACAAGCTGGCCAAAGCCGGCTACAAAGAAGTGGTGCTTACAGGAATTCATCTCAGTTCCTATGGAGTGGATTTTCCTGAGGACAAAAAAGAAACTTTGCTTTCTCTTATTCAGGCAGTAAATGAAGTGGAAGGAATTCAGAGAATCCGCCTTGGTTCCCTGGAACCGGGAATCGTCACAGAAGAATTTGCAAAAGAGCTGTCTTCTATGTCAAAAGTCTGCCCTCATTTTCATCTTTCTCTGCAGAGCGGATGCGATACGACTCTGGAGAGAATGAACAGACGATACAGAAGCGCGGAGTATAAAGCAAGATGTGAACTTCTTCGCAAATATTTCGGAAATCCAGCACTGACAACAGATGTGATCGTTGGTTTTCCAATGGAAACAGAAGAGGATTTTCAGGCTTCCTATGATTTTGTGAAAGATATTTATTTTTATGAAACCCATATTTTTAAATATTCCCGTCGCCATGGAACTAAGGCTGCGGCTATGTCCGGTCAGCTGACAGAGGCAGAAAAAGCTGTGAGAAGTGACAAAATGCTGGAGCTGCACCAGAAGCGTGCAGCAGAATATGAGACTTCTCTTCTTGGAAAGACTCTGGAGGTACTTCTGGAGGAGGAAGTGGAAATTGATGGAAAAGCATATTATCTGGGACATTCCAGAGAATATGTGAAAGTGGCGGTGCCGAAAACGGAGAAATACGGTGTAAATGATATTCTGGCGGTGAAAGTGGAAAAAACTTTGCAGCCACATATTCTGCAGGGAGAAGAAATACAGGTTCTGTAGGGCGTGACCAGTAACATAATTATTACTGTTCACTGGTAACGTTCCGCGAGGTGTTTTTTGTGAACAAAGTTCACAGAAAACCCGAGAATCTCAGCGCGAAATCATGCGAATGCATGATTTCTGTGCATCGCGAAGCGGGTTACTGGGCAGGTCGTGACCAGTAACCACACAATTGCGGAAATGACAGGCAATGCAAAATTAGGATTGTAATTTACACGTAATTATATTAAAATAAAAAAGAAATAATCGTAAGGACGTGAGAAAAATGGCAGAAAATAATCTGGGAAGTACACAATATTTCAGAACAAAACCAGATCAGGAGCTTGAAGTAAAAGAAATCCTGGACCTGGTTTACAACGCAATGGAAGAAAAAGGCTATAATCCTGTGAATCAGATCGTAGGTTATATTATGTCCGGTGATCCGACTTATATCACCAGCCATAAGGGTGCCAGAAGCATGATCATGAAGGTTGAGCGTGACGAACTTGTTGAGGAATTGCTGACCGAGTATATTAAGAACAGATCCTGGGAATACTGATTATGAGATTAATGGGATTAGACTACGGTTCCAAGACGGTGGGCGTTGCCGTCAGTGATCCACTGGGACTTACCGCACAAGGTGTGGAGACTGTCTGGCGCAAGCAGGAGAATAAGCTTCGCCAGACGATGGCACGGATTGAAGAACTGATTTCGGAGTATCAGGTAGAGCGTATTGTACTTGGATATCCGAAGAACATGAATAATACTGTAGGCGAGCGGGCGGTGAAATCTCTTGAGTTTAAAGAAAAGCTGGAGAAGAGGACTGGCCTGCCTGTTGTGATGTGGGATGAACGACTGACTACGGCAGAAGCGGAGCGTACTTTGATGGAGACCGGTGTCAGACGTGAGAACAGGAAGCAGTTTCTCGATCAGATGGCTGCGGTTTTGATCTTACAGGGATACTTAGACCGAATGAATATGAATAAGGACGAAAATAATGGAGAAAATTAAATTTCAATCTGAGGATGGGATTATAGAATTTTTTGTGGAAGAACAGACTACAGTTGCAGGAATCACTTATCTTCTGGTTTCCGATTCACAGGACGATGAGGCAAATGCCTATATTATGAAAGATGTTTCAGAAGAGGGAAGCGAAGAAGCCAGCTATGAGATGGTAGAAGATGATGAAGAACTGGTGGCAATTTCCAAAGTATTTGAACAGATGTTGGACGACGTAGATCTTGAAATGTAATAATTTGCTGGGCAGATCGTGAACAGTGATGCGAAATCATGCTTTGCATGTTATTTTGTGCATCGTGAAGCGTGTAACTGTGAAGTTACTGAACAGTTACCAGCCGAAACAAAATAAAGTCGCTTTATCCTGGTAGCGTGAGTTTGGAGGATAAAGTGCGCAAAATGGAGGATAGATTGATTGAAGACGGAAAATGAAATGAACAACAACGGGCAAAGGACTCCGGCAGCCGGAAACGGAACAAGAAAACCAAATTTCAGACATAAAAATTACAGATATAAGGCACAGCCGAAAAAGGAAGGAAAAGATGGTCAGAAACAAGGACAGGATAAGCAGACTAAGGGGAATTATAAACCTCAGTTCCGCGGTCAGGGCAAGCCTGCCTTAAAGAGACCACGTAAAACTAACAATGGCTCCAAGCTGAAGATCATTCCACTTGGTGGTCTGGAGCAGATTGGAATGAATATTACAGCTTTTGAGTATGAAGACAGTATAGTGGTAGTAGACTGCGGACTTGCTTTTCCAGAAGATGATATGCCGGGAATCGATCTTGTAATTCCGGATATTACCTACCTGAAAGAGAATATTTCCAAGGTGAAAGGATTTGTGATCACCCATGGTCATGAGGATCATATTGGTGCGCTTCCATATGTACTGAAGGAAGTAAATGCACCGATCTACTCCACCAAACTGACTCTTGCGCTGATCAGCAACAAGCTGAAAGAGCATAATCTGACTAAGACTACCAAGTTAAAAGAAGTAAAACACGGTCAGGTGATCAATCTTGGTGATTTTGCTATTGAATTTATTAAGACGAACCATAGTATCCAGGATGCATCTGCACTGGCTATTTATTCTCCTGTGGGAATCGTCGTACACACAGGTGACTTCAAGGTGGACTATACCCCTGTATTTGGAGATGCCATTGATCTGCAGAGATTTGCGGAAATCGGACGAAAAGGCGTTCTTGCCCTTATGTGTGATTCTACAAATGCGGAACGTCCGGGCTTTACCATGTCTGAGCGCACAGTTGGTCATGTTTTTGACAATCTTTTTAATGAATATAAGACTGCAAGAATCATTATCGCAACGTTTGCTTCCAATGTAGACCGTGTACAGCAGATCATCAATACCGCATACCGCTTTGGACGTAAAGTGGCAGTAGAAGGCCGCAGTATGGTAAATGTTATTACCACTGCCGCAGAACTTGGCTATCTGCGTGTTCCTGACCAGACTCTGATCGAGATCGACCAGGTAAAGAACTATCCGGATGAGCAGCTTGTTCTGATCACTACAGGAAGTCAGGGCGAGTCCATGGCTGCTCTTTCCCGTATGGCTGCTAATATCCACAAGAAGATTACCATTAAACCTAATGATGCAATTATTTTCAGCTCTCATCCGATTCCAGGTAATGAGAAGGCTGTATCCAAGGTTATCAACGAGCTTTCCATGAAAGGTGCAAAGGTTATTTTCCAGGATGCACATGTATCCGGACATGCCTGCCAGGAGGAGATTAAGCTGATCTACTCCCTTGTGAAGCCGAAATATGCAATTCCGGTACATGGTGAATATCGTCATCTGACTGCCCAGAAGCTTGTTGCAGAGGAACTTGGATATTCCAAGGACAATATTTTTATTCTGAAATCCGGAAATGTTCTGGAGATTGATGAGAATAGTGCGGCTGTTACTGGTTCCGTACACACAGGTGCAATTCTTGTAGACGGTCTTGGAGTCGGAGATGTTGGTAATATTGTACTTCGCGACAGACAGCATCTTTCCGAAGATGGTATTATGATTGTTGTCATGACATTAGAGAGACACAGCAATGTGGTACTGGCAGGACCGGATATTGTTTCCAGAGGTTTTGTGTATGTAAGAGAGTCAGAAGACCTTATGGATCATGCAAGAGAAGTGGTGGAGCTGGCTCTTGACGGATGTCTGGATAAAGGTATCACAGACTGGAGTAAGATTAAGGCAGCAGTGAAGGATGCACTCAGCGACTACGTATGGAAACGTACCAAGAGAAGTCCGATGATCCTTCCAATCATTATGGAGGCATAAGCTGAGGCGCGATGAACGAGATAAAAGACTGTATAGATGCACTTCTTGCAGCTGTACAGAACAGTGAAGAATATCAGGAATTTGAGAAATACAGAGATCTTCTGAAGGAGAACCCGGAGCTTATGGACCGTGTGAATGCATTCAGAGGAAACAATTTCAGACTACAGAATGAAGCAAACAGAGATGAGCTGTTCCGGGGAACGGAGCAGCTCAACAGAGAATCCAGGGAGCTGCGCAGAGATCCCCTTGTAAACGCATTTCTTGATGCGGAGCTTGCTCTTTGTAAACTTATGCAGAAGATATGCAGGACACTTACAGAGGGAATCGATCTGGACATTCCTGAGTTATAAGGAGGAAACATGGGTAATACAAGAGATCAGGTGGGAAAAGCAGGGCTTTTTGTAGCTGGTGGAATTTTCCGTACTGCTTTTTACGTCTGTGTTGCAGTGCTGATTTTCTGGATTGGAAAGTCGGCCTATCAGTTTGGCTACAATGTTTTTAACCAGCAGGCAGTCAGCCCGGGAGCAGGTCAGGAAGTGACAGTTGTGATTCCGGAAGGCTCATCCACGTATGATGTAGCCAAGATCCTGAAAAGCAAGGGACTGATCGACGACAGTCTGGTGTTCTTTGCACAGGAGAAACTTTCTACATATAAGGGACAGATGCAGGCTGGAACTTATCTGTTAAGTACAGCTTACACTCCTACACGTATTATGGGTATTCTTGCTGGTGATGAGGAGCAGACTGGTGTTACGCAGGATAGTGCCACAGCAGCTGATACAGCGGCCCAGACAGATACTCAGACTACAGATGCAGGAACTGATACAGCTGATACCCAGAGTGCAGATGGTACAGCAGATACTCAGGCAGCTGATGGAACTGCAGGGGAAGGAGAGTCCGGACAGTGATCGTAGAGGAGAGAATGCGCACTTACATCAATTCTCTTGATATGGGGAATACTCCTTTTCTGGAAGAACTGGAAAAAGAAGCACTTGCAGGAAGGGTTCCCATTATCCGCAAGGAAATGCAGAGCTTTCTGAAAATGTTTCTTGCAGCAACCCGGCCGATGAAAATACTGGAGGTCGGAACTGCAGTAGGTTTTTCCACTCTGCTGATGTGCGAATATGGACCTGAGAATCTGAAAATAACAACAATTGAGAATTATGAAAAAAGGATCCCTATTGCCAGAGAGAATTTCAGGAAGGCAGGACGGGAATCCCAGATAGAGTTCCTTACCGGGGATGCAGGAGAGATCCTGAAAGAACTTACTGGAACTTATGATCTTATTTTTATGGATGCTGCCAAGGGGCAGTATATGAACTGGCTGCCGGATGTGCTTCAATTAATGCATAAGGGCAGCGTTCTTGTTTCTGATAATGTTCTTCAAGAAGGGGACATTATCGAATCCCATTATCTTGTAGAGAGACGCAATCGTACCATTTATAAGCGTATGCGTCAGTATCTCTATGAACTGAAGCACAATCCGCTGCTGGAGACCTCCATCCTTCTGTTAGGAGACGGAGCCTCCATCAGTGTAAAGAAAGAGGAGTCATATGCGTAAACCAGAATTATTAGTTCCGGCAAGCAGTCTTGAGGTTCTGAAGATTGCCACGGTTTTCGGAGCAGACGCTGTTTATATCGGAGGAGAGGCTTTTGGGCTTCGTGCCAAGGCCCGCAATTTTTCAAAAGAAGAGATGGCGCAGGGAATTGCATTTGCCCATGAGCATGGTGTAAAAGTCTATGTGACAGTGAATATTCTTGCGCATAACTATGATCTGGCTGGTGTAAGAGAGTACTTGAAAGAGCTTAAGGAATTAAAACCGGACGCCTTGATCATCGCTGATCCTGGTATTTTTACCTATGCCAAGGAAATCTGTCCGGAGATTGAGCGTCATATCAGTACCCAGGCAAATAACACTAATTACGAAACCTATCGCTTCTGGTACAAGCTTGGAGCGAAGCGTGTGGTAACTGCCCGTGAGCTTTCTTTAGAAGAGATTCGCCAGATCCGTGCCAATATTCCAGATGATATGGAGATTGAGACTTTCATTCACGGAGCGATGTGTATTTCCTATTCCGGACGCTGTCTTCTCAGCAATTTCCTGGTAGGAAGAGATGCCAATCAGGGATCCTGCACACATCCGTGCCGTTGGAAATATTCCATTGTGGAAGAGTCGAGACCCGGGGAGTATATGCCGGTTTATGAGAATGAGCGTGGTACTTACATTTTCAATTCCAAGGATCTTTGCATGATCGAGCACATGGATGACATTCTCACAAGCGGAATCGACAGTTTGAAGATCGAGGGTCGTATGAAGACAGCTCTTTATGTAGCAACTGTCGCACGTACTTACCGCAAGGCTATTGATGATTATCTGGAAGATCCGGCCAAATATCAGGCAAACATGTCCTGGTATCAGGAGCAGATCGCAGGCTGCACTTACCGTAAATTTACAACTGGCTTCTTTTATGGCAAACCAAGCGAGGAAGCACAGATCTATGACAATAATACCTATGAGAAGGGGTATACGTATCTGGGATTTGCAGAAGCTGTAGATGAGAGAGGCTATGTGCAGATTACACAGAGAAACAAGTTTACAGTAGGAGAGATGATCGAGATCATGAAACCGGATGGAACCAATCTTCTGGTTCCTGTAAAAGCTATCTATGATGAGGAGGGCAATTCCGTAGAAAGCGCTCCCCATCCGCAGCAGAAGCTGTTTGTAGATCTTGGCGGTGAGGCAGAGGTTTATGATATCCTCCGCCGTAGTGAAGCATAAGTCTGAGAGTAATTCAGAAAAATAATCGTTACTGGTCACGGAATGAACAGTAACAAATAATCATAGAGGTAAAACTCGCAGAGCGTGTTTTACCCGTTTTCAGGAAAAAGCGTCCGCAATTTTTGCAGGGCGTTTTTTTCAATTCTGGATACATAGGAGCGGCTGATGTGAAGGTGCCTGGCGATTTCCCGCTGCGTCTGTTCCTTTTGCCCAAAGAGACCGAAACGGCAGCAGATCACCTCATATTCTTTGGAAGACAGTACAGACTTCATGGAATCCAGTACATGACGGATATCTTCTCTGGTGGAATACTCTTCCACAACGTCCACTGCCGGTCCTTCCATTACATCCAGAAGACTGATCTCATTGCCTTCTTTGTCTGTACCAATGGGTTCATACAGCGAGATTTCCCGGGAATGCTTCTTGCGGGAGCGGAATAACATAAGCAGTTCATTGTTGATACACTTTCCAGCATATGTGGACAGCCGGGCTGCTTTTGTGGAATCAAATGTGGAGATGGCTTTCATTAATCCAATGGTGCCAATGGAAATCAGATCGTCCAGTTCTACATCTGTTCCCTGATATTTTTTTACTACATGGGCAACAAGCCGCAGGTTACGTTCTATGAGAATATTTTTTGCTTCCATATCGCCCCTTTGGTACTGCTGAAGATAATACTGCTCCTCGGCCATTGTCAAAGGTTTCAAAAATGTCTTCAAATCGCTACCTCAAAGGGGATTTCTATATAGTCTATGAAAAATACAGGCTTTAAGTGCCTGGCTGCCTTTTTTTTACTGCGAAAAAATCGTGGCAGGATTCTTTTTATATTTTACATTGAAATAAAGGGTGAAAATCATTATAATAATGTCAGAGTAACTGCCTGGAGCGTGTTTGAAAAAGGCTCTGGTTCGAAAGAGGCAGTGACAGCGAGTAACAGGATTACTGTTCCGCAGCAATGTTCTGAGAAGCGTGTTGCTGTGAAGTTTGTGGACAGTAACAAGAACACGAAAGACGTAAGGTGAATGATTTTGAAAAAAAAGATCGAACAGCTTTTAAACGGAAAGTTTGAATATGAACAGCCCCAGCTCCTTTTTTCCAAGGAGAAGATTTCCCTGACCATGAAAGCAGGGGAGACGAAGAGAGGGGAAGTGTACGTTGGAACAGAGGATAATCAGAAGATCCGCGGTTATGTTACTTCCTCCAGCCGCCGGGTGGTACCGGGAATGGACCATATTTCAGGAACTACTGTGCGTCTCCCGCTTGGAATTGATACGGTAGGACTTGCTCCCGGAGAAAACCTGAAGGGATGGCTGTGCTTTACTACAAATATTGGAGAGGCCCGTCTTCCTTTTGAAATTGAGATCGAAAAAGAGGAAATACGCAGTTTTTCAGGTGTGGTAGGGAATCTGGACGAATTTGTAAAAGTTGCCCGGGATGATTTTAAAGAGGCATTCCGTATTTTTAAAGATGCCAGCTTCACCAGAATTCTGGAAAATGAGGATCAAAAGATCCAGACACTTTATTATGGTCTGTCCAGACAGCCGGTGACATATCAGCATCTGGAAGAATTTCTCATTGCCGCAGGCAAGAAGGAAAAAGTAACCATAAGTGCCAGAGAGGTGGGCAAAGAATACTATGAGTTGAAAGACTCTTTGAAAGAATCTTTTTATATTCAGAGAAGCGGATGGGGGCATCTGCGCCTTGATGTGGAAGCTGTTGGAGAGTTTCTGGAAGTTCCCCGCAAGGTGGTAACAGACGAAGATTTTATTGGCAGCCATTATGAAGTGGAATATCTGGTACACAAGGAGAAATTAAGACAAGGCAATCAGTTTGGCAAAATTGTAGTAAAAAGCCCTTATCAGGAGATTACTTATACCGTTGTTGCATCCACAAGTGGTAAACTGGATGTAGATATCCGTCTGACTCAGGAGAAGAGTAAACTGGATCTTCAAAAAGACTGTCTGGCCTACTTGTGCTATGAGACTGCTGTGGCAAGCTGTCTTGCGGGAAAGGAGAATCCAGGGGTCAACAGCTGGATGGATTTTTCCACCTGGAGTGCAAGCAGCCACTATATTCTGAACCAGCTTCACCAGTCCGGATGTGATTATCCGGAATACCAGATGTATGAGGCCTTTCTTCTTTACATGGAGAACCATCATGAGGAAGCAAGAGCTCTTCTGGAAAGCTATCAGGATAAATCCTATACAAGAGATGATCTGGAGTTTGCTGGAATTTATCTGTATCTGTGCACGCTTACCGGTTTATATAAGGACAAGGTTCACGCCCTGTCCAGAATACGCAATTTTTACATGCAGAAAAGTGACAGTTTTCCGCTTTTATGGATTCTGCTGAAGCTGGATCCTGCATACAAGGAGACTCCGTCCAAGGCATTATTTGTGCTGGAAGAGCAGTTTGGCAAGGGCTGCAGGAGTCCGTTCCTCTATCTGGAAGCATGGAAGATCATCTGCAAGGACATGACTCTTCTTCACAGGCTGAACAGCTTCTGGGGACAGGTATTCCGTTTCGCGGCAAGAAGAAACCTTCTTACAGAGGAGCTGGTAATGCGCCTTGCATACCTTTCCGGATATGAGAAAGATTATAACGAAAGTATTTATCAGGCATTGGCAAAGGGCTATGATCAGTATTCTTCGGAGGATACCCTGGAAGCCATCTGCAAATATGTGATGAAGGGAAACCCAAGAAAGACCGAATATTTCCGCTGGTTTTCCCTGGCAGTGGAGCATGGGCTGCGTCTTACAAGACTTTATGAGTATTATGTGGAGACTATGGATACTTCCAGACGGATTGAGCTTCCAAAGGCTCTTCTCATGTATTTTACTTACAATAGCGATTCTCTTGGAGATTCCAAGCGGGCATTTATTTATTCCTGTATTATTGCAAATAAGGAAAAAGAGCCGGCAGCATACCAGCGCTATATGTCAGGTATGCGGGATTTCGCCAGGAAAAAACTGGCTGAGGGCAAAATGAATGAGAGCTATGCCGTCTTATATCAGGAGTTTCTGATGGAGCCTCGCACAAAAGAGGCGGCAGATTCCATTGCGCAGAAAATGTTTACCCACCGCCTTTATTTTGATGATAAAAAAGTCCGCTATGTGATCGTGCGCCACAGTCAGATGGAATCAGAGGAGACTTATACCTGTGTTCAGGGTGTAGCTTATCCAAGAATTTATACAGAAGATGCTGCTATCCTTTTTCAGGATGACAAGCAGCGCAGATACAGTGCTACTGTAGATTACAGTTTGAAGAAGACCATGGATGAGGATGGGGCAGTGAGAAAAGTTCTTGCCCTTGGCGTGGACGAGCCAGGTGTGCTTCTTCATTATTGCGAAAGCCATGAACTGGACAAAGATAATCTGGATATTTTTCAAAGACTGGTCAAATCCGATGCTTTTTGCATGGAGTATAAGCAGAAGGTACGTCGCAGGATTCTGGATTATTATGCAGAGCATGTATTTGGCGAAGATCTGGATCAGTATTTAAAGCAGATGGATTACCGGGAATATGCCCGTGTGGACAGGCAGAAGCTTCTGGTGGTCCTTATAAGCCGCGGCCTTTTTTCCCAGGCACAGGCCATTGTGGAGGAATTCGGCTATGAGGGCGTGGACATGCGAAGCCTTCTGAAACTGGTGAGCCGCATGATCGTGCGATGCGATATGCTGGAAGATGAGGAACTTCTGGCTTTGGCATCTGATGTTTACAGAAATGGATTTTATGATGAGGTGATCCTCACCTATCTTATGAAATATCGTTTTGGACCTGTGGATGAAATGTTTTCCATCTGGAAAAGTGCTGTGGGATTTGAAATGGATACCTATGATCTGGAGGAAAAAATCCTTCAGCTTCTCATGTTTACCACGGATTACCGCAAGGAGGGAGAGCATGTTCTGGAATCCTACATTCGCCATTCCGGAAGGGAGTGGATCGTAAGCGGATATCTGACCCATGTTTCCTATGGCATTTTTGTAAAAGAATACACCATGAGTCCTTTTGTGAAAAACTGTCTGTTGAATGCATATATGCAGAAATGGATGGTAAATGAAGTATGCTATCTGGCTTTGTTTAAAGAGCTTTCCAGGGAAAAGAGCAGAAAAGAAGCTCTTCTTTCCATAGAAAAAGAGCTTCTGAAAATGTGCATGGACAAAGAAATGGTATTTTCTTTCTTCCACAGACTTCCACCGGAAATTCTGAGCCTGTATCAGATGGATGATAAAACATGTGTGGAATATCACACCAGCCCGGAGGCGAAGGTAACCCTTGTATATGCTTTGGATACCGGACTTGGACGTGCGCTGGAATATAAGACAGAGCCTCTTAAGAATGTATATGAGGGTATTTTTACCAAGCCGTTTACCATGTTTTATGGGGAAACTTTGCATTATTATTTTTCAGAGGAATGTAATGGACAGACCAAAAGAACGCCAGAGCGGGTACTTGGAATGAGCAAGGTGGAAGGTACACCATTCAGCAAGTACCAGATGATTAATCAGATTTTGTCTGCGCGGAAACTGGACAAGCATCATGAGGTGAAACAGGGACTGAAGCAGTATTTCCGCCAGGAACAGTATGTAAAAGAAATGTTTGTCATTACAGAAGAGGACTGAATATATGAATGAAATTCGTGATTTGATCATAGGAATTGATTTTGGAAAAGATTATTCCCAGATCTGCTATTATGACCGGAAAGGGGAGGAACCCTGCTCTGTGTCCATGAAAGTTGGTGCCCAGGAGTTTGAAGCACCTACCTGTATTTGCAGGCGCGGAGAGCATAAAGAGTACACCATTGGTCTTGAGGCAGTTTATTTTGCCCGGGAAAAAGGGGGACAGATGGTGGATGACCTGTATGGAATCTGTAAGAAAGAAGACAGTGTGCAGATTCTGGGAGAACAGGTGGAGCCATGGGAGCTGCTTCAGGTTTTTCTGGAGGGTATGCTGAAATTTCTGGGAGTTGCAGATCTTGTAAAAAATACAAAATGCCTGGTGATCACAAGTCCTGAGCTTGAGGACCCCCAGGTGAAAAATATGGAAAAAGCCTGCCAGGCCATTGGTTTTTCGAAGAATCAGTACATGCTGATAGACCATGGAGAGAGCTTTTATTATTATTCCCTTACCCAGAAAAGAGAGACCTGGAACCGGAGTATCGGCTGGTATTCTTTTCACCAGGATGAAGTGAAGTTTCAGCAGCTGACTATGGACAGCAGCACAAGGCCGGTGCTGGTACGCCTTGAGGAGCCGAAGAAGACGGTCCTCCCATCTCTTACAGCACCTGAAGAAGAGGGAGAGAAGGCCGTGGAAGCCAGAGATGAGGCTTTCCGTGATTTTATTAAGGAGACTCTTGGAACCGGTCTTTTTTCCAGCATTCAGATCACAGGATATGGATTCAGCCCGGATTGGGCGAAAATATCCATTGGAAGCCTTTGCATGCAGCGAAGAAAGGTTTATTATGGAAATAACCTTTTTGCAAAAGGTGCATGTGCAGCTGGAAAGGAGCGCCTTGAGGATAAGATCCTGAAGGGGTACCGTTATATGAGTCCTGCTCTTGTGCTGAAAGATGTGGGAATGGAAATGCGGGTGATGGGTGCACCGGCATATTACCCGCTTATTGAGGCTGGTAAGAACTGGTATGAGTGTAAAGCTGGCTGTGAGCTGATCATGGATGATATAACAGAGCTCGTTTTTGTTGTTGGAACCTTCGGCGAGAAGCACAAGAAGAAAGTAATTATGGGACTGCCCGGACTTCCTGAGCGTCCCAATAAGACTACAAGACTGTCTCTGGCCCTTGCATATGTGTCACAGAAGAAATGCCGCGTTGTTGTAAAAGATCTTGGATTTGGAGAAATGTTCCCTTCCAGCGGCAAGGTCTGGGACGAACTGGTAGAGTGGTAAAGGAGGCTGGAAATGAGCGGTTATATTTTATGTCAGACAAAAAAGGCGGACAAGCCGTTTTTTGTGGAGAGTATCAATACCAATATTTACTCACTGGAGGAGCTTTGCTACTTTCTGTACCACAATCTTTATCTGGTGGATTCTTCTGTTATAAATGAAAATCTCTGTATCTGGATCAGCGAGGAACTGGATCTGCCAAGGCTGGCAGCCAAGCTACGTCCTCATCTTGGTAAATTTGCCAGTGCGGAGGATGTGCTTTATCCGGTATTTAAGGAGATCAATTATCTTACTTACGATGAGCTGAAGGCATTGAATGTAAAGCTTGCCAAGCTGGATCAGGAGGCACCTCTTCTTCGAAAAAAGAGAAAAGGGGATGCCCTGGTAGCGAATAAGATGTATGTAAGTGCCATCAAGGTGTATCAGCAGCTTCTGAAAAAAGAAGGGCTGGAGCAGATAAGACCGGGACTGACCATGAGTGTGTGGCATAACCTTGGATGTGCGTACAGCTATCTTTTTCAGATGGAGAAAGCAATGGAGTGTTTCTGGGAGGCGTTCCTTACCCAGAGCGATCCTAAGGAGCTGGTTTGCTATCTGCTTGCTTATCGTAGCGTGAAGAAGCCGCAGGAGTATGAGAACAGGCTGAAAGAGCTGAATGTATCGGAGGAAGTGAAGGATACTTTAAAAAAGGCATTGGATGAGTTTGCGCAGAAAAAGGAGGTCAGCATAAGACCAGGGAAGGCGGATGAAATGCTGGAGAAGCTGACTGGAGAGTATCATAGGAGCACAGGTTCGTGATGAACCTGTGCTTTTTCTAAAAAACTATATTGACAGAATTACTTTCGTATGCTACCATACAACCATGCTTTAACATGGTAGAGTGAAAACGCACTAAAATAATGAGAATTAGATTTCAGGAGGATAGATATTATGAAAAAAAGAATGCTGGCGATTATGATGAGTGCCTTGATGGCAGCAGGTATCTGCTCTGGTGTGACTGTTTATGCAGATGCCGACAGTAAGACCCTGACTGTTGGATTTGATGCAGAGTACCCGCCTTTTGGTTATATGGATGAAAGTGGCGAATATGTTGGTTTTGACCTGGATGTGGCGCAGAAGGTATGTGATAATCTTGGATGGGAGCTTGTAAAGAAGCCGATTAACTGGGATTCCAAGGATATGGAGCTGAATTCCGGAAATATTGACTGTATCTGGAATGGCTTTACCATCAATGGACGTGAGGATGATTATACATGGTCTGATCCATATCTGAATAACGAGCAGGTTATGGTAGTCACTTCCGATTCCGGAATTGAGACACTGGCAGATCTGGCAGGGAAGAATGTTGTAGTACAGGCTGCATCTGCAGCACTTGATGCTTTGAACAGCGAGGATAACAAAGAACTGACAGACAGTTTTGCATCCCTTACAGAGAATCCGGATTACAATACCGCATTTATGAATATTGATTCTGGCGCAGCTGATGCTGTTGCTGTTGATATCGGAGTTGCCAAATATCAGCTGGCTCAGAGAGAAGAGGGCAAATATAAGATTCTGGACGAGCCGATCCAGAGCGAGCAGTACGGCATTGGCTTTGCCAAGGGAAATGAGGAGCTTCGTGATACCGTATGGGCTGAGGTTATGAAGCTGTACGACGAAGGTGAGATTGATAAGCTGGCTGAACAGTATGGTGTGGTTGACATGCTTTGCCTGGGAGATGAGGAAGCAGCTGATAAGACAGAAGAGAGCACAGATGCGGCAGAAGAAAATGCAGATTCTGATGAGGCAGCTGATGCAGATGCTGCTGAGGATGAGGCTGAATAATTCACATAGAATATAAACAAGAATATATGTAAAAAAGAGGGTACCTGGCGCACCCTCTTTTCTTAGCGAGAAGGGGTCTGCTCCAAAAGAAGGAGCTTGATTCGCAGAATGTGAATTATAGAATGAAATGAAACGTGAAATGCGATCCCTTAGAACACAAGTATCAACAGGAGGAACACAGTAACTATGAGTTTTAGTGTAATGTTAAGCCAGCTTGCAAAGGGAATGACCGTAACTACGGAAATTTTCTTTGTAACCCTTATATTTTCCCTGCCACTTGGCCTTCTGGTCTGTTGGGGTAAAATGTCCAAAATAAAGATAATCAGATGGATCGTTTCTGCTTATATCTCCATTATGCGCGGAACACCTCTTATGCTGCAGCTGATGGTAGTATATTTCGGACCATATTTTATTTTTGGAATCCGAATTTCCATGGGTTACAGCCTGATCGCTGTATTTATTGCTTTTGCAATTAATTATGCCGCTTATTTTGCAGAAATCTACCGTGGTGGAATTGAATCCATGCCAGTAGGTCAGTATGAAGCAGCCAGAATCCTTGGCTACTCAAAAGCACAGACCTTCTTCCGCATCATTCTTCCCCAGGTATTTAAACGGATTTTGCCATCTATTACCAACGAAGTAATCACTCTGGTAAAGGATACTTCATTGGCGTTTGTTGTAGCGGTAGCTGAAATGTTCACTTTGGCGAAACAGATTGCCAGCTCTCAGACCACGATGGTGCCGTTTGTGGTAGCGGCTGTATTTTATTATGTATTTAACCTGCTGGTAGCAGTGATTATGGATAAAGTAGAGAAAAAACTGAACTATTACCGCTAATAATTTATCATCAACCTGCAGTGAATATACATTGTAAAACTGTGTGCGGGTAACCAGAAGGAGTCACTATATGAAATTATTTGAAATGAAACACATAAAGAAAAGTTTCGGAGCCCTGGACGTTCTCCCTGACATTTCCCTGGAAGTAGACAAGGGCGAGGTTCTTAGTATTATCGGTCCCTCCGGCTCTGGTAAGTCTACATTGCTTCGCTGTGCCACTGGTCTGGAGACACCAGACGGCGGCGAAATCATCAAAAACGGAAAAATCGGATTGGTTTTTCAGAATTTTAACCTTTTTCCCCATTTTTCCGTGATTAAAAATATTACAGACGCTCCTATCAAAGTCCAGAAACGAGACAAAAAAGAAGTCTACGCTCAGGCCAGAGAACTGCTGAAGAAAATGGGACTCTCAGATAAAGAAAACTATTATCCATACCAGCTTTCAGGTGGACAGCAGCAGCGAGTTTCCATCGCCAGAGCCCTTTGCATGAACCCGGATATTCTTTTCTTCGATGAGCCCACATCTGCTTTGGATCCGGAGCTCACTGGCGAAATCTTGAAAGTAATCAAAGACCTGGCAGCCGAGCATATCACCATGGTGATTGTTACCCACGAGATGAGCTTTGCCCGTGACATCTCCGACCGGATTATCTTTATGGATGACGGTCTGATCGCAGTGGAAGGCACCCCGGAAGAGGTATTTTCATCAGAACATGTAAGAATGAAGGAATTCCTTGGGAAATTCCATCAGGGGCTTGCTTAAAATCTTTGGATGTTATATAATCCCCTTGTATGTGGAAAAAAACAGTTGATCCGCAAAGTAAATGATAAAAACTTACTTAGAAACAGGAGAGAAAGAATGAGTACAGACAGATATACAAGCCCTTTGTCTGAGCGTTATGCCAGCAAGGAAATGCAGTACATTTTTTCACAGGATATGAAATTCCGCACCTGGAGAAGACTCTGGATCGCTCTGGCAGAGACTGAGAAGGAGCTTGGACTGAACATCACCCAGGAACAGATTGATGAACTGAAAGCTCATGCAGACGATATCAATTATGATGTTGCCAAGGCACGTGAGAAAGAAGTACGTCACGATGTTATGTCCCATGTATATGCTTACGGTGTGCAGTGCCCGAAAGCAAAGGGAATCATCCACCTGGGAGCAACATCCTGTTATGTAGGAGATAATACAGACATTATTGTTATGACAGAAGCTCTGAAGCTGGTTCAGAAGAAACTGGTAAACGTAATTGCAGAGCTTTCCAAGTTCGCTGACAAATATAAAGATCAGCCTACACTTGCATTTACCCATTTCCAGCCTGCACAGCCAACTACCGTTGGAAAGCGTGCCACACTGTGGACACAGGAATTTATGATGGATCTTGAAGATCTTGAATATGTTCTTGGCACCATTAAGCTTCTTGGTTCTAAAGGTACTACAGGTACACAGGCAAGCTTTCTGGAACTGTTTGAAGGAGACCAGGAGACCATCGACAAGATCGATCCGATGATCGCTGCCAAGATGGGATTCAAGGAATGCTATCCGGTATCCGGACAGACCTATTCCCGTAAAGTTGATACCCGTGTTGTCAATGTTCTGGCAGGAATTGCAGCAAGTGCACACAAGATGTCAAACGATATCCGTCTTCTTCAGCATCTGAAAGAAGTAGAGGAGCCATTTGAGAAATCCCAGATCGGATCTTCCGCTATGGCTTATAAGAGAAACCCGATGAGAAGTGAGCGTATTGCTTCCCTTTCCAGATATGTGATGGTAGATGCCCTGAATCCAGCCATCACCTCTGCTACCCAGTGGTTTGAGAGAACCCTGGATGACTCCGCCAACAAGCGTCTTTCCGTACCGGAAGGCTTCCTTGCAATTGACGGAATCCTGGATCTGTGCCTGAATGTTGTAGATGGCCTTGTGGTTTATCCGAAGGTTATCGAGAAACACATGATGGCTGAGCTGCCATTTATGGCAACTGAGAACATTATGATGGACGCAGTAAAAGCAGGTGGAGACCGTCAGGAGCTTCATGAGCGCATCCGTGAGCTTTCCATGGAAGCAGGCAGGAATGTTAAGGTAGAAGGTAAGGACAACAACCTTCTTGAGCTGATCGCAGCCGATCCGGCATTTAACCTGACTCTGGAAGAGCTTCAGAAAACCATGGATCCGAAGAAATATGTGGGACGTGCCAAAGAGCAGACCGAAAGCTTTATTGCAAAAGTTGTAAATCCGGTTCTGGATTCCCACAAGGAAATGCTTGGAATGACAGCTGAGATTAATGTATGATAAAAGGTTGTTGTTTTCTTTTTTAATGAAATTCAGATCAGACACAGGAGGAATTTGAGTTATGATCAAAGCAGTAGTTGGAGCAAACTGGGGAGATGAAGGTAAGGGGAAAATTACCGACATGCTCGCTGAGAAAGCTGATATTATCGTTAGATTCCAGGGTGGTGCAAATGCAGGACATACCATTGTAAACGACTATGGTAAATTCGCACTTCACACTCTGCCGTCAGGTGTATTTTATGGACACACCACAAGTGTGATCGGCAACGGTGTTGCACTGAATATCCCTGTATTTTTCAAAGAATACAATGAGGTTGTAAGCAAAGGTGTTCCGGCACCGAAGATTCTGATCTCTGACAGAGCACAGATGGTTATGCCGTACCACATTCTGTTTGACCAGTATGAGGAAGAGCGTCTGGGAGGCAAATCTTTCGGTTCTACTAAATCCGGTATCGCACCTTTCTATTCTGACAAATATGCAAAAATCGGTTTTCAGGTAAATGAGCTTTTTGACGAGGATCGCCTGAAGGAGAAACTGGCAAGCGTTTGTGAAACTAAGAACGTTCTTCTTGAGCACTTATACCACAAACCGCTTCTGAACGTTGATGAGCTTTTTGCAGAGCTGATGGAATACAAGAAGATGGTTGCACCATATGTATGCGACGTTTCCTTGTATCTGAATAATGCACTGAAAGAGGGCAAGGAGATCCTTCTTGAGGGACAGCTTGGAACTTTGAAAGACCCTGACCATGGTATTTACCCAATGGTTACCTCTTCTTCCACACTGGCAGCATATGGTGCAATCGGAGCAGGTGTGCCTCCATATGAGATCCAGAAGATTGTTGTTGTAAGCAAGGCTTATTCCAGCGCAGTAGGTGCCGGTGCATTTGTTTCCGAGATTTTCGGAGAAGAGGCTGACGAGCTTAGAAGACGCGGTGGTGATGGCGGAGAATACGGCGCTACCACTGGACGTCCGAGACGTATGGGATGGTATGACTGTGTTGCATCTAAATACGGCTGCCGTCTTCAGGGGGCTACAGATGTGGCATTTACAGTACTTGACGTACTTGGCTATCTGGATGAGATCCCGGTTTGTGTTGCTTACGATATCGACGGAGAGATTACCACAGACTTCCCGACCACAGCCAGACTTGAGAAAGCAAAACCGGTGATCGAGAAGCTTCCAGGATGGAAATGCGATATCCGTGGAATAAAGAACTATGAGGATCTTCCGGAGAATTGCAGAAAATACATCGAATTCATCGAGGAGAAGATCGGATACCCGATCACCATGGTTTCCAACGGACCAGGAAGAAACGATATTATTTACAGAAATAAATAATTTGGAAAAAAGCGGCTGCGTATCAGACGCTTGTAAGTAAGAATACATTACTGGTTACAGAGTGATCGGTAATTGAAATGTGACTGCGCCGGAGGTTCTCTCCGGCGTATCTTGTATCTAGTACATCGAATATTAAGTAACTGCCATATTGACTTGTCTGATTTTTATTTGCTGCGCCAATATAGCAGAAACTTAATTTTCGATGCTCTAGATGACAAAAAAGAAAACGGATTTTATAAAGGAATAAAGAATGAAAAATTTTAAACGTGCAGCTGCCATTCTGGGAGTGGTAGTCTTACTGGCAGTTTGCTGTCTGCCTATGATCTTTGCTTTTGGCAGCGGCGACAACGCACAGGGGAATTTTAAGGCAGCAGTAGGTACTGTAATTCTGGTGCCAGTGCTGGCTTATGTATTTCTTATGGTTTATAAACTTTTGAAGAAAGAGGAAAAGGAGGTCGCAGGCGAAGTGAAAAACATAATTTTTGATGTGGGACAGGTATTGGTTTCCTATGATTGGGAAAGCTATTTGAAAGCGTTCCACTTTTCGGCAGAAGAAGAGAAGCTGATTGCTGAGAAGGTTTTTAAGAGCCAGATCTGGAATGAGCGTGACCGTGGCCTGTTTCCTGAAGAAGAATACCGGAAACAGTTTATCGCAGAACTTCCGGCCGAGTACGAAGCGGATGTAAAGCGTGTGATCGAAGAATCAGGAAAAACAATTGGAATTAAGGATTACGCCGAAACCTGGACCAGCTATCTGAAAAGCCAGGGCTATCATCTGTACATTCTGTCAAACTACAGCCAATTCATGCTGGATCAGACAAGACCAGGTAAAATGCCTTTTCTGAAAAATATGGATGGTGTGATTTTCTCCTGTGAGGTTCAGCAGATCAAACCGGAGGCTGATATTTATGAGACACTTCTTTCCAGATTCGGTTTAAAACCGGAGGAGAGCGTTTTCCTGGATGACCGCCCGGAGAACTGCGAGGCTGCAAGAAAGCTTGGTATTCATGCCATTGAATTCCATGATCTGAAGCAGGCTGCAAAGGAACTGGAGAAGCTTGGAGTAAAATAGAAAAAAACAGCAAAACAGGAAAGTTAACGCCCCGGCTTCAGCTAGTACTTCAGAAGCCGGGGCGTTTCGGGGAGGATATAAGTTAATCTCGCTTATCTTTTGTATTGCATCATCATTGAAGGGGGTTCAATGAATTTGTTGGTTCATTTTACTGAACACTCATAGTATGAACCTGTTGCAGTCTTTTTATACATATGTTACAGAAAAATAGTATGAATTTTATGAAAAATCTGGAAGAAAATTTTGGAGAAAAAATAAGATTTGTGTTTTTCAGCAAAAGATGGTATAATAATTTTCAGCTGTAAAACGGCATAATTACGAAATTTTGTTGAAAAGAGGAATAAGAAATGAGCGACAAGACCATTTTAGAGCAGTGGCGTGCCATTGCCTATGACCAGCAGGCAGATCGTAATAAACTTCAGCAGTTCTGGGCAAAATATTTTAACATTGAGAAGAACATTTATGCACAGCTTCTTGAGAATCCGGACGAAGTAGTTACTGGTACAGTTAAAGAGCTGGCTGAGAAATATAATCAGGAAGTGCTCACCATGGTTGGTTTCCTTGATGGAATCAATGACAGCCTTAAGGTTCAGAATCCGATCGAGACTATGGATGAGAATACTACCGTAAGTCTTTGCTTTGACAAAGAGCTTCTTTACAAGAATATGGTAGACGCTAAAGCTGACTGGCTTTATAATCTTCCACAGTGGGACAAGATCTTTACCCCGGAGAAACGTAAAGAGCTTTATCTTGAGCAGAAGAAATCCGGTACTGTTGTTAAGGCACACAAGATCGGACGTAACGATCCGTGTCCATGCGGAAGCGGAAAGAAATATAAATTCTGCTGCGGAAGAAATAAATAAGAGAATGTGAATACTGACCGGGATCCGGTGGATTCCGGCTGTGGGGACGGATTGCAATGGTGGATAACTGCCAGGCAATCCGTTTCGTGTATATTTATAGGAAAATTAGTTGATTTATGAGTTCTACAAGTATGAATCAGTTTGCTTTGTGCGAGTAATGAGTGAAACACGCAGAGTGGATTTGAATTTAGAAAGAGAGAAGAGAATTTGAGTTTATTTTGTTTTTGCGCCGGGATTTTAAGCCTGGCTTATTATGTGCTGATCGTGGTATATGCTGGCATTACAGCTGATTTTGCCTGGTTCTGGGTACTGCTTACAGCGGTTCTGGAAGGCAGCGCAGTACTGATCCGCTATGGCAGAAATCATCCGGGAATTTTCCCTGGATGGCTGGGAACTGTGATCATGGTGGCTGTGCTGATCGGAAGTGTCTGTTTTGGATTTATCTGCAGCCGTGTAATTTCCGGAATGAAGTCTTCCGGGAAAAAGAACCTGGATTATGTAGTTGTGTTAGGTGCTCATGTAAAAGGAGATGTACCATCCAAGGCTTTGGAGCTTCGTCTGAAGGCGGCACTGAAATATGCCAGGGAGAATGAAGATACCACGCTGATCCTTTCCGGCGGACAGGGCTTTGGGGAGGATATTACGGAAGCAAAATGTATGGAGAATTATCTGACAGCGCATGGTATTTCACAGGAGCGGCTGGTGTTGGAAGAGAAGTCTACAAGCACGAAAGAAAATCTGAAATTTTCCGATGAGCTTACCGGGTGCAGTAAGAAAAATACGGGAATATTGTCAAATAATTTTCACGTGTACCGGGCAGTAAAATTGGCGGAAAAGCTGGGATATAAACATCCTTATGGAATTGCGGCGGTATCAGATCCTATTATGCAGGTGCATTATGTGGTGCGGGAAGTAGCAGCACTTGTAAAAGAAAAACTTCGGGGAAATATCTAATTTTTTATCATCTTTATTTTGCAGATTATTGACAAACCCAAAACCCAAGGCTATAATGGGACACAGTGATAAGAAAACACGTTGACGAGAAGAGTAAACTGTGGAATGTTTCAGAGAGAGGCAGGCGGCTGGAAATGCCTTATCAGGAAACAGTTGAAAACTACCTCCGAGTGGCCCTAATCCGGTCCGGTGATTCCGTTACCATCAAATAAGTGGCCTGGTTTACAGATACGTATGCTATGGCAAGCAGGGTGGAACCGCGAGTATATTCGTCCCTTACAGTGTGAGAGCATTGTAAGGGACTTTTGTTTTTCACGAGCAATGAGTTAAAGTCCACGTTTGTATGTGACCTTGGAGACTGCAGCTCGTCTCGTCCCTGCATGGGAGTACAGAAAATGTTTGGTTTTCAGTGCTCAGTCAAACGTTACCATACGTTTTTCGTATCAGACAGTTTCCTGCCGGATACAGTTTCAGAAAAAGAAAAGGAGACACGAATCATGATTATCACATTAAAAGACGGTTCTAAAAAAGAATACGCAGAAGCAAAATCCGTTATCGACATTGCATCTGATATCAGCGAAGGCCTTGCAAGAGCTGCATGTGCAGGAGAGGTTGACGGAGAAGTTGTTGACCTTAGACATGTAGTTGACAAGGACTGCGAGTTAAGCATCCTGACATTTGAGGATGAGGGTGGAAAAGGCGCTTTCCGTCACACCACATCCCACATTATGGCACAGGCAATCAAGAGACTGTACCCGGATGTAAAGCTTGCAATCGGACCATCTATTGCAGACGGATTTTATTATGATATTGACAGCGAGAACCCGATCACCACAGAGGATCTTGCAAAGATCGAAGTTGAAATGAAGAAAGTGGTAAAGGAAGCACTTCCGATTACCCGTTTTACCAAATCCAGAGAAGAAGCGATCGCATTCTTCAAAGAGAAAAATGAGCCATATAAAGTGGAACTTATCGAAGATCTTCCAGAAGATGCTGAGATCAGCTTTTATCAGCAGGGTGAGTTTGTTGACCTTTGTGCAGGACCTCACCTTATGACAACCAAACCGGTAAAAGCATTCAAGCTTACCAGCATTGCAGGTGCTTACTGGAGAGGAAGTGAGAAGAATAAAATGCTTACCAGAATCTACGGAACTTCTTTCACAAAGAAAGCAGATCTGGAAGAATATATTACCCGTATGGAAGAGGCGAAGAAACGTGACCACAGAAAGCTTGGTAAAGAGCTTGGTCTGTTCATGATGAGCGACGAAGGTCCTGGATTCCCGTTCTTCCTTCCTAAGGGAATGGTTCTGAAGAATACTCTTCTTGATTACTGGAGAGAAATCCATCAGAAAGCAGGATATGTTGAGATTTCCACACCGATCATGCTGGCACGTCATCTTTGGGAGACATCCGGACACTGGGATCATTACAAAGAAAATATGTATACAACTGTAATTGACGATCAGGATTTTGCAATCAAGCCAATGAACTGTCCGGGAGGTATTCTTGTATACCAGTCAGAACCACGTTCTTACCGTGATCTGCCGCTTCGTATGGGTGAGCTTGGTCTGGTACATCGTCATGAAAAATCCGGACAGCTTCACGGACTTATGCGTGTACGCTGCTTTACACAGGATGATGCCCATATCTTTATGATGCCGGAGCAGATCCGTGAGGAGATCAAAGGGGTTGCAAAACTGATTGACGAGGTATATCAGCTGTTTGGTTTCAAATATCACGTAGAGCTTTCCACACGTCCGGAAGATTCCATGGGAAGTGATGAGGACTGGGAGATGGCTACAGACGCTCTTCGCGGAGCTCTTGACGACCTCGGGCTTAATTATGTAGTAAATGAGGGAGACGGAGCGTTCTACGGACCGAAGATTGACTTCCATCTTGAGGACTCCATCGGAAGAACCTGGCAGTGTGGTACTATCCAGCTTGATTTCCAGCTTCCGCTCCGTTTTAATTGTGAATATGTTGGTGCTGACGGCGAGAAACATCGTCCGATCATGATCCACCGTGTTGCTTTTGGATCCATCGAGCGTTTTATCGGTATTTTGATCGAGCATTTTGCAGGTGCATTCCCAACATGGCTTGCTCCTGTACAGGTGAAGGTGCTTCCGATTTCTGATAAATATATGGATTATGCAGAAAAGGTTGTAAACGAGCTGAAAGAGGCTGGTATTCGTGTCGAAATTGATACCCGTGCTGAGAAAATCGGTTACAAGATCCGTGAGGCAAGACTTCAGAAGATTCCTTATATGCTGGTTGTTGGTGCCAAAGAAGAGGAAGAGGGCAAAGTTTCTGTAAGAAGCCGTTTCCTGGGAGATGAAGGTGCGAAGGATCTTGGGGAGTTCATTACTTCTATCAAAGCTGAGATCAAGAGCAGAGAGAACCGTAAGGTAGAGGTTCAGGAAGAGCAGAAATAAGCCGGATTTCCTGAAAAAGTTTTAAGTGAATAAATAAGAAAGTGATTTCCATATAAAAGAAAGGCGCTGCTGTGAGATGCGGCGCCTTTCTTGAAAATATTAATATTGTTATAAAATATAGCTGGATTAGGTGGAAAATATATAATCTTGTGAATTATAGCAGATGAATACATTATTCGGAAAAGTATTTCGCCTTGATCTCATCTACTGGCATTTCTTTCCCTGTCCACAGACGGAAAGCTTCAGCCCCCTGGTAAAGCAGCATATACATACCATTGAAGGTACGGCAGCCAGCCTCTCTTGCTTCGCGCAGGAAGCGCGTCTCACGGGGATTGTAGATCACATCTGACACGATCAGATCCGGATGATAAAGACTGGTATCTTCAATAATGGACCCTTCTGTATCAGGAGCCATCCCCACTGAGGTGGCATTGAGAAGAAGCGCACTCTCGGAGATAGCCTGTGCCAGTTCTTCTTTATCCTTGTTTTCGTGAAGAATGGCCTGGCAGGGAAGAGTGGCGTTGATATTTTCCACCAGCTTCTGTGTGCGGTTCCAGAAACGACTGGTCTCACGGGCAAAAATATGGATTTTTTTTACCCCGTCAAGGGCAGCCTGTGCACAGATGGCAGTAGCTGCACCACCGGCTCCCATGATGGTGATGGTTTTTCCGATCACATCATATCCTGCATCTCTGACAGCCTGCATGTAGCCTACACCGTCAGTGTTATAGCCGGTAAGGCGTCCATTGTCATTGACTACGGTGTTCACAGCGCCGATCAGTCGGGCAGCAGGGGAAAGCTCGTCCAGAAGCTCCACGATCTTGTTTTTGTTTGGCATGGTAAGGTTGAAGCCACGAATTCCGCAAGTTTTCAGTCCCATGACAGCAGTTTCCAGATTTTCCTCGTTTACATTGAAGCAAAGATAAGTGTAATCAAGATCAAGAAGATGGAATGCTTCATTGTGCATAAGTGGTGAAATACTGTGTGCCACCGGACTTCCAAGAAGTGCGGTAAGCTGTGTGTGACCGGTAATTGGGATCATAAGGTACCTCCTGAAGTTTCTATTATTTTGAAAGTCCAAGGCAATAGCAGTGACTGATCTGGGGTAGAGCGTGTTTGAAAAATCATTCCCGCAATCTGCACGCCCCACTTTGCGGTATATTTCACCCGAATTCGGTTGCCGTAGCCCGCTACGGCGCCCTCATCCGAGCGAAATCTCCCACAAATTGTGACGCACATCTTGCAGAAAGCCTTTTTCAAACACGCTCTAGTATGAACAGCCTTAAGATATTGGAACATGAACTTTCATTTAGTTTAAAACTGGAAATCATTAAAGTATTACTAAGTATATATTATTCTATGAGAAAGGAGATGTCAAGAAATGACAAAACCTATTCAGATAAAGAACCTGACCATTGGAGCAGGAATTCCGAAAATCTGCGTTCCTCTTACTGGAACCACCAGAGAAAAAATCTGCCAGGAAGCAGAGGATGCGAAAAAAGCGGCTGCAGATCTGGTGGAATGGCGTGCAGATTTCTTTGAAGAACTGATGAATCCGGAAGCCTGCCAGAATGTGCTTGAAGCGTTGGCAGAAATTCTTGGTGAAACACCACTGCTTTTTACAATCCGGACAAGTGAGGAAGGCGGAAATATTACCATTTCTCTGGAGGATTACGCTGCCTGCAATATAAATATTGCAAAAGGCAAAAAGGCAGACCTGGTTGATGTGGAAGTTATGAGTAATTCGGAAGAGAAGAAAAAGCTGGTGGCAGAGCTTCAAAAAGAAGGAGTCAAAGTGATCGCTTCTTCCCATGATTTCCACAAAACAGACAGCCAGGAGGTTCTTTTAAACCGCTTCCGCGAAATGGAAAAATCAGGCGCTGATATTTTGAAAATGGCGGTAATGCCTCATGGTTTCGAAGACGTGGCAGCAATTATGGAGGCAACAAATGCTATGAGACAGGAGTGCGAAAAGCCTTTGGTATCCATGGCAATGGGAAGTATTGGTTCTATTACCCGAATTTCCGGAGAGAACTTCGGCTCTGGCATTACCTTTGGAACAGTTGGCGCCGCATCTGCACCGGGACAGTTTCCGATTGGAGAACTGAGAAGTCTTCTGGATGCTTTACATGAGAAAAATGAAGAAGACGAATTAAAGCAGTAGAATTAATTTTGCACGAAGCATGAAAAAATGAATTGCTTTAATTGAAAATAATATTGACAGAATTAATTTAGAACAAAATAACGAAAAATGACAGATCATGCTGTCGATTTGAGGCGAGAAATTCTTAGGATTTCCCGCCCCTTTTTGACAAAATCTGCGCCCTCTGTGACCGTATAATGGGTTCACTTACCAAAGTGAAGGATTGACGTTACCGCAAAAGGTAACGGACGACAGGCCACAGGGGGCTTTTTATGTATTATGATGTATACATAGACATCGTCTTTCTGACGAATCTTTTAATGGATTACGTTCTTCTTCGCATTGTAGGAAAGCTTTTCCTGCGAAAAAGAAATCGTGGAAGGATTTTGCTGGCGGCAGCCGTTGGCGCTCTGTTTTCCTGCCTCATTTTATATGTACTGCCGGATATGATTTTTCCTGCAAAGGTACTGCTCCATGGCGGCTGTGCCTGGGGCATGCTGGTTCTTGGACTGGATCTTAAGAAAAACGGACTTCTGGTAAAAGCTCTGGTGACTGTTTACCTGATGGCTTTTTTCATGGGAGGTCTTATGGAAGCGGCACCTGTAAAAAAGGCGACACCCATACGTTTTTTGATTGTTGCCGCAGGAGCCTACATGGGACTTAGTGCACTGATCTATCTTAGCGATTCTTTCCGTGCCAGATGGAAAAATATTTATCCAGTTACCCTGTCCTATCGGGGAAATGTACAACCGTTTTTCGGGCTTTTGGATACAGGAAATTTTCTTGTAGACCCCATCAGCCAGAAGGAGGTTTTTATTATAAAACCGGAGGTTCTGGAAGCATTGCTTCCTCAGGAAAATGCAGACAGGCTGAAACACCTTAAGGAGAACCCAGGGGAGCTGGAAGGTACAGAGCCGGCTGACTTGCATCCGCACTTTTTGCCCTATAAGACAATCGGGGAGGAAGGCGTGCTGTTGGCAGTGGTGTTAGATGACCTTTGTATTCACACTCCCAGGGAGGTGATTCATGTGGCAAATCCGGTGCTGGCGCTGGCCGTGGAACCCTCTGCTTTGGGAAAAGAGTACCAGGTACTGTTGAATTCCAGAATATTGCATTAGGAGGGGGACTTATTCATGAACAGATCAGCAAGTGCAGCTTATTATCCATTTCAGGTAATGCCCAGATTCCTGCTCGGCAGACAGGGAGAGGTTTATTATATTGGTGGAAGTGATATTCTGCCGCCGCCACTGGAAACACAAAGAGAAGCGAGGATCCTTGAAAAACTGGGTACACCAGAAGAGAAAGAAGCTAAGTCTACCTTGATCGAGCACAATCTCAGGCTAGTGGTCTATATAGCCAAAAAGTTTGATAATACAGGCGTGAGTGTGGAGGATCTGATCTCCATTGGTACTATCGGGTTGATTAAGGCAATCAATACTTTTAACCCGGTAAAAAATATTAAGCTGGCTACGTATGCATCCAGATGTATTGAAAACGAAATTCTTATGTATCTCAGACGTAACAGTAAGACGAAAATGGAGGTTTCCATAGATGAACCACTGAATGTGGACTGGGACGGAAACGAACTTTTGCTTTCTGATATTTTGGGAACGGATGATGATGTGATCTCCCAGAGGCTGGAGAACGAGGTGGAGATCAAGCTTCTTGGAAAAGCAATTTCCAAGCTTTCTCCAAGGGAGCAGACGATTATCAAACTGCGGTTCGGGCTTGGAAGACAGGAGGGAAGGGAGAAAACACAGAAAGAAGTGGCGGACCTTCTGGGGATTTCACAGTCTTATATTTCCAGGTTGGAAAAAAGGATCATGAAGAGATTGAAGAAGGAAATTGTGAAGTATGAGTAAAAGTGAATAGCTGCAAGTTGAGGCTTTGCATGGTCTGCTTCTGTTGTTCATACTGTCCAGCCTTTCAAATATTTGTGGCTTCTTTGTCCATGTAAGCATGGCTTGGAGGGAATCTTTATCAAAATAACAAAATGGCGCAAGCAGGCTATGGGTTGATTTGGAAATTATACTTAGCGAAAAGAAGGGCAGAATATGGGCGTGTATTGGAATAATAACGGCAAAAATGGGAATTCTACAATAGACATAGAGGATAGTTTTATTATTTCATATGTAAAGAAATGGATTTACAGTAAAGGAGATACGCTTATGAATGCCGATGTAGAATTTCTAAATTATGTGTATCAGAATTCCCAGATGGGCATAGACACTTTGGAGCAGCTGCTTGAGATCTCGGAAGACGAAAAATTGCAGACATGTCTGGAAAAGCAGATTGAGGGCTATCGAAAGTTCCATAACGAAGCCAGGGATATTCTGAATCGGAGCGGATATGACGAAAAAGGTCTTGGCACCTTCGAAAAAATCCGCACCTACCTTATGGTTAACCTCCAGACCATGGCCGACGACTCCACCTCCCACATCGCCAAAATGCTGATCCAGGGCAGCAGCATGGGAATTACGGAAGCCGTGAAAAAGCTTCATCAGTACGAAAATGACGTGGAGAAAGACATCAAAAAACTGATGGAACGGCTGCAGGAATTCGAAGAGGAGAATGTGGAGAAGCTGAAGGAATTTCTGTAGGAAATAAGGCGGCGGGGGAGATGCTTCCAGATGAAGGAAGTATTTATCCTCCGCCAGTTTTGCGCAAGGATATTATGAAATTACAATTATTCATAGAAAAAATTAGTTTAAGAATTTTGAGCTATATAGTTGTCTAGATATTCCTGTGCCTGGTTTTCAGAAAACTGAAATTTCGTCATTAGTTTTTGAACAATGGCATCTGAAGAGAGGTTAAATTCCAAACACATTTCAATAGTTGCCTGGATTTTTCCATTCCGTTCTCCGTCTTCATAACCCTCTTCCCGAAACATACGCAAGGTTTTCTCTTCATCATATTCATAAATACTCATAGCTTTCGCCTCCGCTCGGTTCTTTAGTAAAAAATCCCGCAGGATGTTTTCATGGATACATTCGGTAATTGCCTTCTCAACTGCGTCAGTCAGTGGCATTTCAGCAGAATAGGTACGAATGCGAGCAACATATTCGGAGTAATCACGAAGGGTATGACAGGCATTCATTAATTCCTGGTTATGCCCCTTATTGATGTTAAGCATAACCGCTTTCAATTCCAACGCTGGTTGGTCGGTTGTTGGATGAAATAACTCTGAAAGAAGAAATTCTGTCCTGTCTGGCTGCGACTTCACACCATTATAAAAGATTACGAAGGAAGGCAGCGGAATCTGCACTTTCTTGGAACCATATATGTTCATGTCTTTCGTATAGGCTGAATAAATATCTGTTATGTACATGAGAAAGCGTAAAGGTAGGTTGGGATTTACCGTGGACTGTTGTTCATAAAGTGCCAGGCGCATATCAATAATAAAGGAAAGATCATTTTCCATTGTCATGTAGATTGCGTTATCCAATGTAGTAATTGTTAGCATTGCAGGATCATCATAATGAGTTCCGTTAATTGCATTGTAAAGTTTCAGTAATTCTGATTTGTCATTAAAAATCATCTTGTAGAGTCGATCCTTGTAAATACGGTTTACAGGTAAAGATACATTGTTCATAGAAGACCTCCTTATAAAGATGGTGGAAGGCCTCTTAATGTAAATCTCTACATTTTGGTCAGAAACCTTCCTGCTGCTATATGGGAAAAGCATGAGATTTCTGAAGCGGCAGAGCGCCGAAGATACCAGAGATGATATTAAATAGACTTACTGAAATGAAATGCTTTGTTATAGTATAGCCCATGGCGGGCTAAAATGCAAGAAAAAGAGTTCGACATGATTCGACAAATAATTTGAACAAAAAAATATAAACTTTTTTGTAAAAAGTGCTTGACGATTCCTTGCGGCAGTGGTATAGTAAACAAGCTGTCGCAAGGAATTGCTTCTGAAATACTGAAAAATAAAATAGTTTTCAGAAAATTCAAATTAACTGTTGACAATCGACTGAACTTATGGTAAAGTAATCAAGTCGCTTGAACAGAACGACAGAAACAAACAACTTTATACAGCTTCTTGAAGGTCTGAAAAAACTTTATGAAAAAAGTGCTTGACAAGATCTGAAAGATATGATAGAGTGAATAGGCTGTCGAAAAGAGATGACAGACAAACAACCTTGATAACTAAACAGTGAAACACATACGATTCTCGAAAATTCTTAACGAATCATCATTCAAAAGAATGAACTTTTTATAACAGTAATGACGAGAGATAACTAAGCTAGTTGGTTGTCTTGAGTGCATCAAACACTT